>NZ_JBTNDQ010000014.1:0-158547 GCF_054510915.1 Pseudarthrobacter arbutini
TGAACCCATCAGCGCGGCGCGCAGGACGCTGGCGTCCGGGCCCACGAGCACCACAAACATTGCCAGGCCGGTCAGCGCCAGTCCTGCCGCGGGCAGCCGGGGCAGGCGGAGGCTGCGTGCAGCGATCAGCAGTGCACCCAGGACCAGGCTGCAGTTGGCTCCGCTGACCGCGGTCAGGTGGGTCATGCCCACCGTTTTCATCGCCGCATTGAGCCCTTCGTCCAGGGCGCTGGTATCTCCGGTGACCATGCCCGGGAGGAGACCGGCCGGATCGGCGGCAAGGAAGGACGCAGCGGAGACATACCGGACGCGGAGGTCCTTCGCGACCAGCTGCCAGCCCGGGGCGTAGGCATCATCGACTCCGGCGCTGCTGCCGGTCCCGGAGCCGGCACGGGGTGGCAGGGAGGCTGACAGGACAGCGGTTTCCTGCTGGCCTGCGTCCGGTGTCTTCAGCTTGCCGGCGGTCCGGACCACCTGGCCGGGCACCAGGTCTCCCCACCCCTTGCCGCCCATGACCACCACCGGGGCACGGGTGCGGATGACCCGGCTGCTGACGGTGACCTGCTCCGTCTGCGCCGTTACCGACCACCGTTCAGGCGGCCCCGAAGTTCCCGGGACCGTCATGGCCCGCGGGGATCCGGTGACTTCCAGGATGGCCACCACAGAGTTGCCGGCGGCTACAGCTTCGGCAAGCGGCCCGTCGTGGCGTTGCGACGAGGAGACGGCCGAATGGGCAGCGGCGGTCGCGGCCAGCAGCAAGGCAACCGCGGTGGTCATAAGAAAGCTCCGCCGGCCTGCCACCAGCGCCCGGCCGCGCGAGGCCCGGATCAACAGGCACGTGGCCACTAGCACCAAGCCGCAACAGAGCCCCACCAGCGCCACAGGGCTAAGCCAGACGCCGGCGACGGCGGCACTCCAGACGAGGAGGGCGGGCAGTGCCAGCCTGACGTCGGTGCGCCGGCGCGGCGCGTCCGTTGGTGCACTCGATGGCTCCTGGCCCCGGAGTTTCGTCCCGACGCGTTCACCCAGCCTGCGGACCTTCAGCCCCGCGGCCTGGACCCCGGCGGGCGTAGTCATGGCGGGCGTATCCACGGGTGCCGGGAGGGCTGCGGGAGCTCCCTGGCCCTGCACGGCTGAGTCAACAAAGCGGCTCCACGGGCTGCGCCTGGCCATCTCAGACGCCTACCAGGGGAAGGAGTGTCTCGAGCATCTTGGGACCCACGCCGTCCACGGCGTCGAGCTCCTCGATCGATGTGAACGGGCCGTGTTCCTTGCGCCAGTCCACGATCCGCTGCGCCAGCACGGGCCCAACCTTCGGCAGGGCGTCCAGTTCTTCGACGCCTGCTGTGTTGAGGTTGACCTTTCCTGCTGACGCGGTCCCACCGCCGTCAGTCTCCTCCCCCGGTCCCCCGGGTGGGCCGGACGAACCGGCGGGGATTTCTTCGCCGGCCTGGGGAACGTAGAGCTTCTGTCCGTCCGTAAGCACGGCAGCAAGGTTGAGGCGGTTCAGGTCGGCGGAGGGTGTGCCGCCGCCTGCCGCGGCGACTGCTTCGTGAACCCGGCTGCCAGCGGGCAACTGAACAATCCCCGGCACAGCGATGGCCCCAGCCACATGGATAATGACCGTGCCGGCCGGTGGACTTTCCGCGGGCAGTTCGGGCGGCCCGGCCCCGTGGGGCTCCTGGCCTTGGGTTCCTTCCCCCGCGCTCAAGCCGCCCTGGGCAGAGATGTCACTCAGTGGCATGACTTCGGGCTGACCGGCAACAACCTGTGACCAGAACCAGGCGCCGCCCAGCACCGCGAGTGCGGCAATGAGCAGGGCGACCCGCAGGCCCACCCGCCATCTCAGCGCCGGTCCCGTCCTGCCTGTACCGGCAGCGGACTCATCAGCAGCCCCCGAAGCGGCGTCATCACCGGATAGGTGAGTACCGCCGGCGTACTCAAAGACCTTTTCGCCGTCGGTCAGCAGAAGCCCCGGGCCGACTCCCAGCGTGGACCGCAGCCGGTCCCGGGCATGCCGGGCCCTCTGGCGTGCTTCTCCAGCGTCCCGGCGTGACATGCTCCCAACGCTAGGGATACAACGCCGCCGGTGTCAGGCCGGGCCTGCCCTATGTGGAAACCGCTATGCGGAAACTGCGGGGAGCTCCGGCTCAAGGGCTGCAGCCACCGCCCGTTTGGAAGATTCAGGAGGCCGGTGACGGGCTGGGCATGGAGCCGCTAGGATTCGCTTAACTTAGACGCCCCTATGAGTCAGAAGGCAGGACCAATGCAGCTTGACGAGGTCATCGACCAGTTTCATCAAGCGGTAAATCAGTTTGCTAAAGGCAATCCGGAACCCGCCAAGGCCATTTTCTCGCACAGCCGAGATGTCTCCCTGGCTAATCCCTGGGGCCCTCCGGTGGTGGGCTGGGAGCGAGTATCAGAGGCCCTCGACTCAGCGGCGGCACGATTCAAAAATGGACGCGTCACGGCTTTTGATGCCCTCACCAGGCACGTCACTACCGATCTCGCCTGCTTCCTGGACATAGAACACTGGCAGGCCAAGGTCGGAGGAGGCGACAAATTATCGCCTTTTGATCTACGGGTAACGAGCATTTATCGCCTGGAAGGCGACACCTGGGCACTCGTGCACCGGCACGCAGACCCGATCACCACACCGCAGGCCCCGGACGCCGTCTTACGAAAATGATGCCCGGGAACCACACGATCCGAACGCACCCCCGGCAGGAAAGAATCCCACCAATCACAGGCCCGGCAGGGCTTATGTGGAAACCGCTATGTGGAAACTGCGGGGGGCTCCGGCTCCGAGTTCCGCACAGTTGGGCCGCTCTCCCCCACGATCACCGCGAGCACGCCAAGTCCCGCGTGGGCTGCCAGGACGGCGGGCAAAGAGCTGATTTGGGCTGGCGGACAGCTTGGCAGGTCCGCGGACAGCCTTGCTGCCAAAGCTTCTGCCTCAACCGGATTCCCGAAGTGGTGGACGGCGAGGCGGGCCTGGCCGCGAGGGCGCGACGCGGCGTCCGCTGCGGCCAGCTCCTCGAGCCGGGCGACAGCTTTTGCAGCCGACCTGACCTTTTCCAGCGGCACGATCTTTCCGTCGTCGACGGCAAGGATAGGTTTGATGGCGAACATGGTCCCCAGCAGCGACGCGGCCGCGCCGATCCGCCCGCCCCGGCGGAGCTGTTCCAGGCTGGGCACGTAGAAATAGACCTTGGTTCGCGCGAACTGCTCCGCCGCCGCGGCGGCTACTGCGGTGGCATCACGCCCTTCGGCGGCTGCTGCCACCGCGGCCTGCACACCCATGCCCAGGGCCATGCCCACTGTGCCGGAGTCGAGGATTACCACGGGGATGGTCACGCGGCTGGCCGCCAGCCGGGCCGCATCCGCGGTCCCGGACAAGCCACCGGAAATGTGGATGGAGACCACGCTTTCGTAGCCCAGGCGTTCGGCCGCCAGGAAGACCTGTTCAAACTGTCCGGGTGACGGGCGGGACGTCTTCACCGACGTTCCACTGGCGAGTGCCAGCGCAATGGTTTCGGTGATGTCGTCTTCGCCCTCACCGTAGATTTCCGCGCCCACCATAACAGGCATCGGGATGACAGCCAGGCGTCCGTCCCCTGCACAGGCATGCACCCAGTCGGCCGGCAGAGCTGAGGCAGAATCGGTCACCACCGCGGTACGGACGACGACTGCGGGCGCCGCCGGGGCTGCCGGCAGTGGCGTGCCCTGGCGCGCCGCGGGTCGGAGGGCAGCCAAACGCTCCCGGAGCCAGAGCCACGCAGCGGCGTCACGGTCGGGCAAGGGTGCCTCCTGGTTTAGGGCCGGCCGCCGGTTGGGCCCGGCGGCCGGTGCCCCGGACTAGACCGGGACGATGTTGACCAGTTTAGGCGCTCGCACGATCACCGTGCGGATGCCGCGGCCGTCGAGCGCGCGCTGGACGTTTTCGCTGGCCAGCGCCAGTTCCCGCAGTTCGTCTTCGCCGATCCCCGGCGAGACTTCGAGGCGGTCACGGACCTTGCCTTGGACCTGGACCACGGCGGTGACGGTCTCCTGGACCAGCAGCGCTTCGTCGTGCAGCGGCCAGCCGGCGTTCGCCACGGACGCCGGGTGACCCAGGACGTTCCACATGTCCTCCGCGGTGTACGGCGCGAAGAGGCTCAGGATGACGGCGACGGCTTCCGCCGCCTCCCGGACGGCAGGATCCGCCCCGCCGGCACCGGCGGCTGCGTCTATGGTTTTGCGTGTTGCGTTGACCAGCTCCATGAGCTTGGCCACCACCACGTTGAACTTGTTGGTGTCCAGCAGCGCGGCGGCGTCCGCGATGGTCCGGTGCGTGACGGAGCGCAAGGCACGGTCGCCGGCGGTCACATCGGCGCCAGGCTCGCTGCTGACGTCCTGCGCCAGGCGCCAGGCACGGGCCAGGAACTTTGCGGAGCCCGAAGGGGAAACGTCCGCCCAGTCGACGTCGTCCTCCGGCGGGGACGCGAAGATCATGGTCAGGCGAACGGCGTCCACGCCGTACTTGTCCAGCTGCTCACTGAGGTCAACGCCGTTGCCCAGCGACTTACTCATGGCTTTGCCCCCGTTGAGGACCTGGCCCTGGTTCAGCAGCGCACTGAAGGGTTCGTCGGCGTCGATCATGCCCAGGTCGTGGATGACCTTGGTAAAGAACCGGGCATACAGCAGGTGCAGGATGGCGTGCTCCACGCCGCCCACGTACTGGCCGACCGGCATCCACTCGTTGATCTTTGCCGGGTCGAATGGCCCCTCGGTGTACTGCGGGGAAACAAACCGCAGGAAGTACCAGGACGAATCCACGAAGGTGTCCATGGTGTCGGTATCGCGCTTTGCCGGCCCGTGGCAGTTGGGGCAGTCAACGTTGACCCAGGCCTCGGCAGCGGCCAGGGGGGACGTACCCTTCGGGGACAGGTCCTCGCCGCGCAGGTCCGCCGGCAGCCTGACAGGCAGCTGCTCGTCGGGAACCGGAACCTCGCCGCAGGCAGGGCAGTGGATGATTGGGATGGGCGTGCCCCAGAAACGCTGGCGGCTCAGCAGCCAGTCCCGCAGGCGGAAGTTCACGAACTTCTCGCCGGTACCCTGCTTTTCCAGAATGTCGATGGCAGCCGGGATGGCCTCGGCCTTCGGCAACCCATCGAGGACGCCTGAGTTGATCAGGGTGCCCTCACCCGAGGTGGCTTTGCCGGAAACGCTGGGATCCTCTTCACCGGTATCCAGCACCGCGCGGACGGGCAGGTCGAACGTCTTGGCGAAGTCGAGGTCGCGCTGGTCGTGGGCGGGGACGGCCATGATGGCGCCGGTGCCGTAGTCGGCCAGGACGTAGTCAGCGGCCCAGACCGGAAGTTTTTCGCCGTTCAGCGGGTTGACGGCGTAGCGGCCGGTAAAGACACCGGTCTTTTCGCGTTCGGTGGACTGGCGTTCGATCTCGGTGAGTGCCTTGACCTGTTCGCGGTAGGCGTCCAAGGCGGCGGCGTGCTCCTCGGTGACGAGTTCGACGGCGATCGGCGCGTCGGCTGCGACAACAAAGAACGTGGCTCCGTACAGCGTGTCCGGGCGGGTGGTGAAGACGGTGACGTCCTTGGCGGGCTTGCCGCCGACGGCCTCGATCACAAAGTTGACGTGGGCACCTTCGGAGCGGCCGATCCAGTTCTTCTGCATCGCCAGAACCCGCTCGGGCCAGTGGCCGCGCAGCTCGTCCATGTCATCGAGCAGCCGGTCAGCGTACTCGGTGATCTTGAAGTACCACTGGTTGAGGGACTTCTTGGTGACGGGGGTGCCGCAGCGTTCGCAGGCACCGTTGACTACCTGTTCATTGGCCAGGACGGTCTGGTCCTTGGGGCACCAGTTGACCGGGGAGTCCTTGCGGTATGCCAGGCCCCGCTCGTAGAAGCGCTTGAACAGCCACTGGGTCCAGCGGTAGTACTCGGGGTCCGAGGTGTGCACCCGCCGGGACCAGTCCGCGGAGATCGCGTAACGCTTGAACGACGCCGCCTGGGTGTCGATGTTGGCGTAGGTCCACTCGCTCGGGTGGGCATTGCGCTTGATGGCGGCGTTTTCCGCCGGCAGGCCGAAGGAGTCCCAGCCGATCGGGTGCAGGACGTCGAAGCCCTTTTGCCGCAGGTACCGGGCCACAACATCGCCCATGGCAAAAGCCTCGGCGTGGCCCATGTGCAGGTCACCCGAGGGGTACGGGAACATGTCCAGCACGTAGCGGCGCTCGCGGGAACCATCATCCACAGGCGTGAAAACCTTAAGGTCTTCCCACACCTGCGGCCACTTGGCCTCCATCGCCGCGAAGCTGTAGGCACCCTCTTCGGGTGTTTCCGCCGCCACTGCTGCTGTTCCGGTCTCTGTCTCCGGCTGAACGCTCACTGCTGCCCTCTTCTGTTCTGTTGTGGCATCGGTGCTGCCACAACGGTCTGATCCCCTCTGCTGCCAGCCCGGAAACATGCCCGGACACACAAAAGCCCCTCTCCATGGAGGGGCAGCCGCACGGCAATCCGGTTGTTTCCGGACACCGGGCGGCTAGCTAAGCAGAAGGATCGCACGCATAGGACTACTTTAGCCTACCCACTGCAGGTGGGCAGGCCCAGACTAGGGGAACGCGCCAGTCCGGGCCTGGCGCAGGGGCGCGTGCGGGGTGGGCGACGGCCCCGAGGATTTCTCCAGTTCCAGACCGGCGAGATCCTCGTGGCCAGTGCCGGCACCGTCGAGTGGACAGTGTCGCCTGGCCCATTAGGTAGCCCCGATCTCTTCGCCAAAGAGAACCCTGTACCAGGGTGGCTCAAGGGGGGTAGATTCCACCCTTGCCAAAGCGGCGCAATCGGTCCACAGTATTGTCAAGTCTGTGGGGAAACTAGACGGTCTCAGGTCGAGGAGCCTGACATGTATTCTTGGCGTCAATGTCCAGCACAACGATGTGATGGGCTGAAAATTCCGTCCATCACCCCTGCGAAGAACTAGCGAGGGACTGACCATGTTTGGCTGGGTTACCCGGTTCAGCATGCAGTTCCGAATCTTGGTTCTCGCCCTCGCGGCGGGCCTCATAACTTTTGGCGTAGTGAACGTTCCACATATGGCCGTGGACACCATGCCGGAGTTCGCCCCCGCACAGGTAGAGATCCAAACTGAGGCCCTAGGGCTCTCCGCGGTTGAAGTTGAGCAGCTTATTACCGCACCGATGGAAGCAGACCTCCTCAACGGGGTGGCCTGGCTGGACGAGATCCGCTCGAAGTCCGTCCCGGGGCTGTCGTCCATCGAACTGGTCTTCGAGCCCGGCACGGACCTTCTGCGGGCCCGCCAGTTGGTCGCGGAACGGATGACGCAGGCACACGCGCTGCCTAACGTCTCTGCGCCCCCACTCATCATGCAGCCTATGTCCTCCACCAGCAGGGTGCTGATGGTCAGGCTGAACTCCAAGGAGCTCTCCGGCATTGACATGTCGGTCCTGGCCCGGTGGAAGATCAAGCCGCGGCTGATCGGCATCCCGGGCGTGGCGAACGTGTCCATCTGGGGCCAGCGCGAACAGCAGCTGCAGGTTGAGGTCACTCCGACGCAACTGCGCGACAAAGGCATCACCCTTGAGCAGCTAATTAAGACCACGGGTAACGCCGTCTGGGTTTCGCCGTTGAGCTTCCTCGAAGCATCAACGCCAGGGACCGGCGGTTTCGTTGAGTCGCCCAGCCAGCGACTTGGCATCCAGCACGTCCTCCCCATCCGCACCCCAGCCGACCTGGCCAAGGTGAGCGTGGAGGATACGGACCCGCCGTTGCTCCTGGGCGACATTGCCCAGGTCAAGGAAGACCACCAGCCGCTGATCGGCGATGCGGTTGTCGGGGCGGACGCCGGCCTGATGCTGGTGGTCGAAAAGTTCCCTGGCACCAGCGCAATCGAGGTCACCCGGAATGTTGAGGCGGCCCTCCAGGACATGGCGCCCGGCCTCACGGGCGTCGAGATCGATACTTCGGTCTTCCGGCCTGCGACCGGTGTTCAGGACTCCGTCAACAGCCTCAGCCTGGCACTCCTGATCAGCCTGCTGATCGCGGTAGCGCTGTTCTGGCTGCTGTTCCGGTCCTGGCGGGTCGCCGTGATCGCGCTCGTGGCCATCGGCGCCACGGTCATGACGGCGGCGGTGGTGCTGTTCGCCCAAAACGCAACGCTTAACATCACTGTCCTGATGGGCGTGCTGCTCGGCACGTCCGTGATCGTAGGCGACATCGTGGAAGACGTTCAGGCCCACCGACGGCAGCGCGCCGCACGCGAGGCGACGGACGCCGAGGCTACCTCGGGGTCGCGCAGCAGCTACATCCTCCGGGGCATCCGCACACCGCTGTTCCACGCATCGCTGATCATGGTGGTTGTCCTCATTCCGACGCTCTTCGTGGCCGGAGTCGGCGGATCGTTCTTTTCGCCGCTTTTCTGGTCGCTGGCGCTGACGCTGGCCGCCGCCCTGATCGTGGGCCTGTCCGTCACGCCGGTGTTGGCGTATTTCCTGCTTCCGTCAAATACGGCCGCCGACACTGAGCTCCCCGCCGTCGGACGTGGGAAGGCGTACTACGACCGCACACTGGGCGGGGTCAACTCCCGGAAACCTTTGGCCATTGTGGCCGTCGTGGTCGTGGGGATCCTTGGCGTCGCTGCCGGTTCGCAGTTGGCGGGTAGCAGGCCGCTCGTTCCCACCATGCCCGACCGGACCCTGTTGGTTCAGTGGGACACCATGGACGGTACGTCCACTGACGAAGTCCGGCGGATCGCTGGCCTGGCCTCCGATGAGCTGAAGGCCCTCCCGGGCGTTTCCGGAGTCGGCGGGCATGTAGGCCGCGCCATCTCCGCGGACCAGGTGGTAGGCAATAGCTCGGCGGAGCTGTGGGTGTCGATCGCACCGGACGCGGACTTCGGCGCGACGGAGCAGGCGGTACGGGACGTGGTGCAGGGTTACCCCGGCATCGCGCACAACGTGCTGAACTACTCGCAACAGACCATCGGCGACATGCGCTCCAGCATGGAACCGGGCTTCGCGGTCCGGGTTTACGGAACGGAAATGCCGGTGCTGCGCGAAAAGGCAGAAGAGGTCCGCCAGGCCCTTCAGAAGATTGACGGTGTGAGGAACCCGGCCGTCTCTGCCACGCCCATGACCCCGATCGTAGAGGTCCAGGTCAATCTCGAAGCTGCCGAAAAGTTCGGCATCAAGCCTGGTGACGCCAGGCGCGCCGCGGCGACGCTCATGCAGGGCATCATCGTCGGCAACCTCTTTGAAGAGCAGAAGGTGTTCGAAGTGGTTGTCCGCGGCGCGGTTGGGGTCCGGGATGACCTGACCAGCATCCGTGAGCTGCTCCTTGACGCTCCTAATGGCGGCCACGTCCAACTGGGCCAGATCGCCGACGTCAGGATGGTTCCCAACGAAGTTGTCATCCAGCACGATGCCACCTCGCGGCGGATCGACGTAGTGGCGGACGTCAGTGGGCGCCCCCTGGCAGACATCCAGCGCGATATCGAGGCGGCAATCCAACAGATCCAGTTCCCGCTCGAGTACCACGCCGAGGTCCCGACGAAATACGGCCAGCTGCAGGCCGCAGACACCCTGGTGCATGGGCTCGGAGTCGCGGCAGCCTTGGCTGTGCTGCTCCTGCTCCAGACCGCAGTGCGAAGCTGGAAGCTGGCCCTGGCCGTCTTCTTGGCGCTTCCCGCCGCGCTGGCCGGAGCGGCGATCGCCGGATGGCTCGGGTCAGCGTCGCTGTCCTGGCTGTCGCTGACGGCGTTTGCGGCTGTCCTGGCCATCGCTGCACGCAACGCGGCTCTGCTGTCCGCCCGTGTCGATGAACTATGGCGCGAATCTCGCCAGCTGTCACACTCCGACGTGGTCATGACGGCGGCCCGGGACCGGATTGCGCCGATCCTGAAATCCGCCCTCATCACGCTCCTGGTGCTGATACCGCCCGCCTTGCTCGGCGGCACGGTAGGCCAGACGTTGATGGTGCCGATGCTGCTGACTATCGCCGGCGGCCTCGTGACCACAACGCTCGTGGGGCTCTTTGTACTCCCGCTGCTCACACTCTGGTTCGGTCCCCGCACCGTGCCGGAAGAGTGGTCAGAGGTCTACGAATCGGAAGAACCAGTCAACCCCGTTACGCCGGAAAAGGTGGAAGTATCATGACCAGCAAAAGGCCCCTGCGGCGCCTCCCAGTGGCGGCCGCTGTCTGCGCAGCACTGCTGTTTTCACTGCCCGCCTGTGCTCAACCCTCAGCCATGGCAGAAACCGCATCTGAAGCGCCTGCCACGGTGGAAAAGAATGCCAGCACCGGCATTGCACGCATCACGCTGAGCCAGCGGGCCATTGAACGGCTGGAACTGCAAACCGACACGGTCAAAGCGGCTCCGGGGGGCGCAGGCCTCCTGTTCCCTTACGCAGCGCTGCTGTACGACCCGCAGGGGAAGACGTGGGTCTACATCAACCCCGCGCCACGGGTGTACGAGCGCCAGGCCGTCACCGTCACCAAAGTGGAAGCAGGCGCCGTCACGGCCAGCGCCGGCCCCACTGTGGGGACCGCAGTGGTAACCGTAGCCGCGGCTGAATTGTTCGGCGCAGAGTTCGTTACGGGCAAATGACATGCGCCGGATAGTCGCGGCAAGCCTAAGGTTCAGATCGATCGTCATTGCGATGGCGGCTGCCCTGATGATCGTGGGCGGCTCCCAGCTCAGCAGTGCCTCGGTGGACGTGTTCCCTGAATTTGCGCCGCCGAAAGTGGAGGTCCAGACAGCCTGCCTGGGACTTACCGCCGCCGAGGTGGAAGAACTGGTTTCGGTTCCCTTGGAAGAGGCTTTCAACGGCATCGACGGCCTCCACCACATGCGGTCCAAGTCTGTACCGCAACTGTCCTCGATCGTGATGGAGTTCGAGAACGGCACGGATCTGCTCACTGCCCGGCAACTCGTGTCCGAGCGGATGGCGGCGGCCATTCCGACGCTGCCCACCTGGGCGGCGCCGCCGATCATGCTGCAGCCCCTGTCCTCGACCAGCCGGGTCATGAAGATCGGGCTGTCCTCCGACACCCGGTCCCTGATCGAGATGTCAATGATTTCCTACTGGAACATCAGGGCCCATCTGCTCCGTGTTCCGGGCGTGGCAAACGTCGCAATCTGGGGCGAACGCCTCCAGATGCTTCAGGTCCAGGCTGACCCGGCCAGGCTGGCCGCAAACAACGTCAGCCTGGATACGGTTATGAGTACCACCGCCAACGCCCTCGACGCCGGCCTGCTCCAGTATTCCTCCGGTGCCATGATCGGCACCGGCGGTTCCCTGGACACACCCAGCCAGTCAATCGGGATCAGGCATGTACAGCCCATCACCACACCTGCGGACCTCGCGAAGGTGGCGCTCGAGGATCGGGAGGGGCAGGCCCCGCTTCGGCTGGGCGACGTGGCAAATGTGGTGGAGGACCACCAGCAGCTGATCGGTGACGCCGTGATTAACGGCGGACCGGGTCTGATGCTGATCGTGGAGAAACTCCCTTGGGGCAACACCCTCGAAGTGACGCGGGGGGTGGAAGAGGCGATGAAGCAGCTCGAACCCGGCCTGACCGGAATCGCTGTGGACACGGCCATCTTCCGGCCGGCAACCTTCATCGAGGAATCCCTCGACAACCTGGGCGTAGCCCTGCTGCTCGGATGCCTGCTGGTCATCCTGGTGTTGAGTGTCTTCCTCTTCCAGTGGCGGACGGCATTGGTCAGCGTCCTGGCCATCCCGTTGTCACTGGTGGCGGCGGCCCTTATGTTGTATTGGACCGGCGGCACGATCAATACCATGGTGCTTGCGGGGTTGGTGATTGCCGTCGGGGTGGTGGTGGACGATGCCATCATCGACGTCGAGAACATCGTCAGACGGCTCCGGCACCACCGGGCCAGTGGCGCCACCGGAAGCACCGCCAGGGTGGTAGTCAACGCCTCGCTTGAGGTCCGCGGACCGATTGTGTACGCCACGCTGATCATCGTCGCCGCCACGGTTCCGATCTTCTTCCTGGACGGGCTGACAGGGGCGTTTTTCCGGCCGCTGGCCACCTCCTACACGCTCGCGGTGATCGCGTCCATGGTCGTGGCGTTGACCGTCACGCCGGCACTGGCGTACATCGTCCTGCGAAATGCCAAGCTGGAGGACCGGGATCCGCCCGTGGTCAGGGTCCTGAAGCGCTGGTACGCCAAGGCGCTGCGGCCTATTGTCCGCCGTCCTGTCCCCGGCTACCTGACACTGGCCGCCGTCGGCGTCGTCGGTATCGTGGCGGCGCCGCTGCTGGGCCAATCGTTGCTCCCGGAATTCAAGGAGCGTGATTTCCTGATGCACTGGCTTACGCAGCCGGGCACGTCAAACGCCGAGGAAGTCCGCGTCAGCGAGCTGGCCTGCAACGAACTCATGACGATCCCCGGCGTGAACAATTGCGGGGCCCACACCGGACAGGCATTCAACGCCGATGAGGTGGTGGGCGTCTACTTCGGCGAAAACTGGATCAGCATCGACCCCGGGGTGGACTATGACCAAACCCTGGCAGCAGTCTCGGCGGTAGTGGACGGGTACCCCGGAATCACGCGGGACGTGCAGACATACCTCAAGGAACGCATTCGCGAGGTACTCACCGGAACCGGTTACGCCGTCGTCGTCCGTGTGTACGGGGACGACCTGGTGACACTGCGCCAGGAGGCAGAAAAGATCAAGACGATTCTGGGCGGCATTGAGGGAGCCGTCGGGGCGAAGGTTGCCCTCCAGGCCAGCATTCCGCAGATCGATGTGGAAGTGAACCTGGACGCGGCGTCCCGCTACGGGCTGAAGCCGGGCGATGTGCGGCGTGCCGCGGCGACCTTCGTTGCCGGCGAAGAGGTCGGCGACATCTACCGGGACGGGAAGGCCTACGACGTCCAGGTGTGGAGCCCGCCGGAGGCCCGGACGAGTGTCACGAGCATTGAGAACCTTCCCATCGATACGCCGAGCGGGCAAAAGATCCGGATGGCTGATGTCGCAAAGATTTCGGTCCAGCCCACGCCCAATGTCATTGAGCGTTCGGAGGGATCGAGGCGCATCGACGTCAGTGCCAACGTCAAGGAAGGTGATCTGGCGAAGGTCGTGGAGAAGCTCAATTCCGAAATGGAATCCGTTCAGTTCCCGGTGGGCTACAGCACGGCCGTCCTCGGCGAGTACGCCGAACGCCAGGCCGCATCCCAACGGTTGCTGCTCTACTCCATTGGCGCGGTCATCGTCGTCTTCCTTCTCCTGCAGGCTGCTTTCAAGAGTTGGCGGCTGGCCACCCTGGCCATCCTGACGTTGCCGGTGGCGCTCGTGGGCGGGGTGATCGCCGCCCACCTCAGCGGCGGAATCCTGTCCCTCGGTTCGCTGGTTGGCTTCCTGACGCTCATGGGGCTCGCGGCACGCAATGGCATCCTGCTCATCAACCACTGCCAGCACCTGGAGCAGTTCGAGGGCATGGCCTTCGGACCCGCGCTGGTGCTCCGGGGGGCTGCAGAGCGGTTGTCGCCGATCCTTATGACCACGCTGGCCACTGCCCTGGCCTTGGTTCCGCTCGTGGTAATGGGGAACATCCCGGGCCACGAGATCGAACATCCCATGGCCGTGGTGATCCTAGGCGGGCTGGTCACGTCAACGCTGGTCAACCTGTTCATCGTCCCGTCGCTGTACCTGCGTTTCGCCAAAGGTGGCCGCGGCCGCCGGCACGGGGCACACGAGCTGGAACCCGCGCCTGCGGTCTAGCAGATCCCCACGAGTATGAAAGGCACGTGAGATGGCTTTTCGAGCCCATCGTTTTACGGCATACGGGTTCGCATTGCTGCTGGCCTTCGGATCGCTGACGGTGGTGTCGGCACCCACAGCGGGTGCCGCGCCGCCGGCCCCGGAACTCTGCGGGCCCGGGTCCGCGATCAACTTTGACCGTTCGGATTTCCAGGCAACGCCGCGGATCGATAACAAGTGGTTCCCGCTCAAGCCCGGCATGCAGTTCACGACAACGGGCACGGTGACCTCGGCTGACGGGGTCCACGCGCGCACCGTCGTTCACACTGTCACCGGGCTGACCAAGGTAATTGACGGCGTCAAGACCCGTGTCCTGTGGGACCGCGACTACTCGGACGGCGAACTGGTGGAATCCGAGCTGGCCTTCTTTGCGCAGACTGGAAAGGGAACGGTCTGGCTCTTCGGCGAATATCCGGAGGAATACGAAAACGGCGAGTTCGTTGGTGCGCCCAGCACTTTCATCAGCGGGCTTGCCAAGGCCCAGGCAGGGATTGCCATGCAGGCCAGGCCCCGGACCGGCACGCCGGACTATGTCCAGGCCTATGCACCCAAGGTTGACTTCCTTGACTGCGGGACAGTGTTCCAGAAAAACCAGCACGTCTGCGTCCCGACTGGCTGCTACGACGATGTACTGGTGATCGATGAATACAACCCGCTGGAAC
This sequence comes from Pseudarthrobacter arbutini, assembly GCF_054510915.1. Lineage (NCBI taxonomy): Bacteria > Bacillati > Actinomycetota > Actinomycetes > Micrococcales > Micrococcaceae > Pseudarthrobacter > Pseudarthrobacter arbutini. The sequence goes on from NZ_JBTNDQ010000014.1 coordinate 14,470, forward strand.
CGCCTGAGGCAGGCCATCAGCGGAAGTTCTACTCAGCCGGAACAGGGCTGGTGAAAGTCACCGCCGTCGGCGGTCCCGACCAGGAATTCATGGACCTGGTGAAAGTGAAGAAGCTGGGCGCCGCGCAGTTCGCGGCCGTCAACACCCAAGCGCTGGAACTGGATGAGCGGGCATACTCGGTCAGCAGAAGCGTCTACGCCAAGACGCCGCGGGCCCAACTCGACGGACGCTGACCCGCACAAGACCAGGGAGGGTGGCACTCCTCGGCCACCCTCCCTGTTCGTTGCTGTCCGGAGACCGGTTCGGAGTGCTTAGCGCACGTCCTCGTCGACCCAATCCATGGACTTCGTCACGGCCTTCCTCCACAGGCGCAGCTGCCGGTCCTGCTCGGCCTGGTCCAGTTTCGGTTCCCACCTCTTGTCCTCGGACCAGTTGGACGAGAGTTCGCCGAGGTCCTTCCAGAAGCCGACGGCGAGGCCGGCTGCGTAAGCGGCGCCCAGTGCGGTGGTTTCCACTACCTTCGGCCGGATCACCGGAACGCCCAGGATGTCCGCCTGGAACTGCATCAGCGCGTCGTTAGCCACCATGCCGCCGTCGACCTTCAGTTCAGTGAGCGGAACGCCGGAATCCGCGTTGACCGCGTCCAGCACCTCGCGGGTCTGGAAGGCTGTGGCCTCCAGCGCCGCCCGGGCGATGTGGTTCTTGTTGACGAACCGGGTCAGGCCCACGATGGCGCCGCGGGCATCCGAACGCCAGTACGGGGCGAAGAGCCCCGAGAAGGCCGGAACAATATAGACGCCGCCGTTGTCCTCAACGGCCGCCGCCAGCGTTTCCACCTCCGGCGCGCTGCTGATCATGCCCAAATTGTCCCGGAGCCACTGAATCAGGGAACCGGTGACCGCGATGGAGCCTTCCAGCGCGTAGTGCGTTGGGGCATCGCCGAGCTTGTACCCGACCGTGGTGAGCAGGCCGTTCTTCGAGTGAACAATCTCCTCGCCGGTGTTGAAGATCAGGAAGCAGCCGGTGCCGTACGTGTTCTTGGCTTCACCGGCCTCGAACGCCGCCTGCCCGAACGTGGCGGCCTGCTGATCACCCAGGATGCCTGACACGGGAACTTCGCGCAGCAGCTGCGAGGTGTGCACGGTGCCGTAGACCTCGGAGGAGGACTTGATGGCCGGCATCATGCTCAGCGGCACGCCGAAGATGCCCAGGATCTCCTCGTCCCAGGTCAGCGTCTCCAGGTCCATGAACAACGTGCGGGAGGCGTTGGTGACGTCCGTGACGTGCACGCCGCCGTCCACCCCGCCCGTCAGGTTCCAGAGGACCCAGGCGTCGGTGTTGCCGAAGACGAGGTCGCCGGCTTCCGCTTTGGCCCGGGCGCCGTCGACGTTGTCCAGGATCCACTTGATCTTTGTCCCTGAGAAATACGTGGCCAGCGGCAGGCCCACCTTCTGCTTGAACCGCTCCGGGCCGCCATCCTTGGACAGCTCATCCACGATGTCCTGGGTCCGTGTGTCCTGCCAGACAATCGCGTTATAGACGGCCTCGCCGGTGGTCTTGTCCCAGACAACCGCTGTCTCACGCTGATTGGTAATTCCGACGGCGGCGATATCGTGCCGGGTCAGGTTCGCCTTGGAGAGGGCGGACGCGATCACCTCGCGGGTGTTGTTCCAGATCTCGGCAGGGTTGTGCTCCACCCAGCCCGCCTGCGGGAAGATCTGCTCGTGCTCCATCTGGCCCGAGGACACGATAGCGCCGCTGTGGTCAAAGATGATGGCGCGGGAGCTGGTGGTGCCCTGGTCAATGGCGATGACGTATTGGTTCATGGTGACGTCCTTGTCTGTATTTTTGTATGAGTTTGAAATGGTTACTAGCCGGCGATGGCAGGCATGATCGCGGGAACCCAGAACGCCACCAGGCCGGCAAGGCTACCGCCGACCAACGGCCCTACGACGGGGATCCACGAGTAGGCCCAGTCACTGGAACCCTTGCCCTTGATGGGCAGGATTGCGTGGGCGATGCGGGGCCCGAGGTCACGGGCCGGATTAATGGCATAACCCGTGGGTCCACCCAGGGATACACCGATGCCCACCACGAGCAGGGCCACCGCCAGCGGCCCAAGGCCCGAGGGCGTCCCTCCGAACGTCAGGATGACGAATACCAGGACAAACGTGCCGATGATCTCCGTGAGCAGGTTCCAGGGCGTGGAGCGAATGGCCGGACCGGTGGAAAACGTCGCCAGCTTGTTGGCTTCCACGGGTTCGGCATCGAAGTGCTGCTTGTATGCGACCCAGCAAAGGACAGCACCCAGGAAAGCGCCGAGCAGTTCACCGCCAAAGTAGGTGAAAGTTGAGGCCACATCTACCGGGACGCCGGGGGCATACTCCTTGCTCTGCTTGGCGAGTAGGCCCAGCGTGACGGCGGGATTGAGGTGGGCGCCGGATTTGGCGGCAACAAAAACACCCGCGAATACGGCGATCCCCCACCCCCAGGTCACCATCAGGAACCCGCCGCTGTTGCCCTTTGTGCCCTTCAGGGCAACGTTGGCCACGACGCCGCAACCCAGCAGGGTGAGCATCGCCGTTCCGAAGACTTCGGAAAGAAAAACAATTCCAAGAGACATCATTGACTCCTCTATTTTCTATTGTGCGGTCCTTCGCGGGTTGAAGGAACCGTTGAACCGGAGCGCGATAACGCCCCGGCTGCAGCCTGGCCTGCCTAGGCCACCAGGCTGTGGATCTGTACGCCGTGGAAGCGCTCCAGCACCTCCCGTGCACGTTGGATCTCGTCAGCCTTGGCTGCCGCGTCCCAGCCGAGCGGTGCGGAAAGGACATCGGCCACCTCGACGAGGAGTTCACCGGTCACCAGCCCCCTGAAGGCAAGCGACGTGCGCCGGACCAGAACATCGATGAGGTGCCCGATCTGCTCATTCCGGGCCATGAACTCCAGCTCACGGACGCTGAGTTCACGGGTGGAACGGAGCAACCTGTCCGGGCCGGCATCAAGGTACCGGATCACGTCGCCAGCCCTCGTGCCGTAGCGGGTCAGCAGGACGGCGGAGCGGTCCGCATCCCGGCCGGCACCCATATGAGCCTTGATCCATTTCTGGATTCCGGCGTCATCCTCGGGGAAGCCGGCGCCGCCTCCGATGGCGAGTTTCGCCGTCGAGACCTTCCGTTCCATCCCCAGCTCGGCGAGCACATCATTTGCCATGTGCTCGGCCAGGGCCCGGAAAGTGGTCCACTTGCCGCCCACCAGGCTGAGTACGACGGCGGTTCCTGCGCCGGGTGCCCCGGCAGCCGGCGTGCGCCGTTCAATCCGGTAGTCACGGGACACAAAGCCCGGCTGCGTGGCGTCGTGGCGTGGCAGCGGGCGGACACCCGAGAACGTGTAGACGATCTGGTCACGCTGCACGGTGATGTCCGGGAAGACGTGTCCGATCAGGTCAAAGAAGTACTCGATCTCCTCCTCCGTGCACACAGCGTCCTTCGACATGTCGGCAAGGACATCAGTGGTTCCCACCAGGACCCGGTCGCCCATGGGATAGATGAGGACGATCCGGCCGTCTGTGTGCTCAAAGAAGATCTCCCGGCCTTTGCAGGCCTCCAGCAGGCCCGGGTGGTCCAGAACTATGTGCGATCCCTTCGTGCCGCCCATAAAGGCCGACGCCGCCCCCATGGCTTCGTTGGTCAGGTCCACCCAGGCGCCGGTGGTGTTCACAATGACGTCCGCGGTGAAATCAAACAGCTCGCCAGTCAGTTCGTCGCGGAGCTGGACCGTGGTGCCTGACTCTGTTGTGCCGGACTGCGTGGCAGCCCCGCCGAGCGAATGGAGTGCAAGGTAGTTGCTCGCCCGTGCTGTTGAGCTTTCCGGTCCGCCGCTGGCTTGCCCGGCTTTCTCGCCGTCCTGGAGCACATCGAGCGTAAGGCGCTCGGGGTTGTGGACCGACGCGTCGAAGTAGGTGGCTGCGTATTTGATGCCCGGGTGCAGCTGCGGCAGCTCGGCGAGGGCACGCTTTCGTCCGCGGAACTGGTGGCGCGGCACGGAGCCGCCGTCCCGGGAGAACGAGTCGTACATGCTCAGCCCCAGTTTGATCAGGAAGGCGCCGCGCTCCTTGGGCTTGCCCTGCTGTTTGTGCGTGAGGAACCGCAACGGTGCGGACAGGACGCCGGAAAAGGTGCTGAAGATCGGGATGGTGGTCTGGAGGGGCTTCACGTAGTGCGGTGCGATCCGCAGGAGGCGGTTGCGTTCCACCACGGATTCGCGGACGAGACGGAATTCCCCGTTTTCCAGGTAACGGATGCCGCCATGAATCATATGGGAGGACGCACCGCTGGCACCCTGGCAGTAATCGCCACGCTCCACCAGGGCCACGTCCACTCCCTGCAGGGCGAGGTCCCGGAAGGTTCCCACGCCGTTGATGCCACCGCCGATGACCAATACCTTGGCGTGCGGACGGTTTCGCAGACCCTGCACCGATGCGCGCGGCTCGGTGCTGTGGGCGGGCGTGGCTCCGCTGTGGCGGAATGAATCTTTGAGTCCCAACACTGCTCCTTGGGTTATTGGCGTGCCGGCATCCGCCGGACGCACCGTCGTTCTTCAACTATTGTTTGGACTAATGGAAAATGGAGTCAAGCACTATGCACAAACGTGCAGAATGGAATCAGAATGACACCTTCCCGGCACTCAGATGCGCTGCGGGCTGCACAGATGTATTACCTCCAGGACCTGACGATGGACGCGATCGCCCGGGAATTGCGGACATCCCGGTCCACTGTTTCGAGGCTTCTGTCGGCGGCCAGGGACACCGGACTGGTCCAGATCCAGATCCGCAACCCGCTTGATACGGGCCCCGAACTCGAAAGCATGATCCGGCGCGAGTACAACGTGGACGTGCACGTTGTTCCGGTGCTGGAGTCGTTGAACGAGGCCGAAACCCTGGACCGCGTGGCCATTCAGGCAGCCCGCACCATCGGCCCATTGGTGGACTCCAATGCGATTATCGGCGTCGCGTGGGGTTCAACGATCAGTGCGGTCAGCAGGCACCTCACGCGCAAGATCACGCACGATACCGTTGTGGTCCAGCTGAACGGCGCCGGCAACATGCACACCACCGGTATCACCTACGCGAGTGACATCATGCGCCGCTTCGGAAGTGCCTACGGCGCACGCGTGGAGCAGTTCCCTGTTCCCGCGTTTTTTGACCATGCGGCCACCAAAACCGCCATGTGGAATGAGCGCAGTGTGCAGCGCATCCTGGACCTGCAGGCCCGGATGAGCATCGCGATCTTCGGCGTTGGATCCGTGCACGCCGACTACCCGAGCCACGTCTACGCGGGTGGATACCTGGACGAGAACGATCTCAAGATGCTGGCCCATTCAGATGTGGTGGGTGACGTTGCCACGGTCTTTTTCCGGCGTGACGGATCCTCTGACGGCATCGTCCTGAACGAACGCTCCACGGGTCCGGCGCTCGCCCAGCTGCGCCAGGTCCGGCGGCGGATCTGCGTGATTTCCGGGGCATCCAAGATCAACGGCCTGCGGGGCGCCCTCTCCGCTGGCCTTGCCACCGACCTGATCGTGGATGAAGCCACCGCGCGCCGCCTGGTGGGCTTTGGCGGTGTCGCCTGGCCCAATGGGTAAAGTCAATGCTATGAAAACCTCACCCCGGCTCAGCCTCAACAACGGTGTGCTGATCGACCAGTTGGGATTCGGGCTGTACAAAGTTCCGGCAGCGGAAGCATCCGGACTGGTGGCCACGGCCCTCGGCACCGGATACCGCCACTTCGACACGGCAGCGATGTACGGCAACGAAACCGGCGTGGCGCGGGGGCTCGGCCCCGCCATGGATGCCGAAGGCAGAAGCGGCGGCTCCGGTGAGTCCTCGCCCGGCCTGCGGCGCGAGGACGTATTTATCACCACGAAGGTCTGGAACGACGACCAGGGGTACGACTCAACCCTCCGTGCCTTCGATGCCTCCATGGTCAACCTCGGCCTTGAGTACGTGGACATGTACCTGATCCACTGGCCCTGCGCCAAGCGGGATCTGTTCACCGACACATACCGCGCCCTCGAAACGTTGTACCGCGAAGGCAAAGTCCGCGCCATCGGTGTCTGCAACTTCCAGCCCGCGCACCTGGACCGGCTGCTCGAGAGCGCCGAAGTGGTGCCCGCCGTGAACCAGATTGAACTGCACCCGTGGCTCCAGCAGGCGGAGCTGAGGGACAAGCACCACGCCCTGGGCATCCGGACGGAAGCCTGGAGTCCCCTGGCGCGCGGACACGTTCTGCTGGATCCCGTGGTCCTGGCCCTGGCCGCCGAACACGGCAGGACAGCAGCCCAGATCATTCTTCGGTGGCACATCCAGCTGGGGAACATCGCCATTCCGAAGGCAAGCTCCGAATCCCGGATCCGGGAAAACCTGGACGTCTTCGGCTTTGAACTTTCAGACCGCGACATGGCAGCCCTTGCCGAGCTTGACCGCGGTCAGCGCACCGGGTCCCACCCCGACAACGTCAACTAGGACCGAGGGTCATGAAAACCGCCGATCAACAGCCATCCCCTGCGCCCTCCTTCTTCAGCGCCGGGCTGGCCGCCCGCACCCGGGCCGCCGACATCGTGATTAACGGCAGCGCCGTGGCGTACTGGACTTACGAACCGATCCAGGCCACACCGGACACCCGCACCATCCTGGTCATCCATGGTTTCCGCGGCGATCACCACGGTCTGCTCCGGGTTGCAGACCAGTTGCCGGAAATGCGCATCATCATGCCGGACCTGCCGGGGTTCGGCAGGTCCGCCGCGTTTGTGTCCGGGAAACATTCGGTGGAGCAGTACGGCACCTTTGTCACCGACTTTATGGCGGCGCTCGGCCTCGGCCCGGACACCGTGCTGTTGGGGCACTCCTTCGGCTCAATCGTCGCCGCCCATTTTGTCGCCACCCACCCGGGTACCGTCACACCGCTGATCCTGATCAATCCCATCGCCGCGCCTGCCCTGGAAGGCCCCAAGGGCATCATGACCAAGTTGGCCGTCCTCTACTACCGGCTGGCGGCCCGGCTCCCCCGCCCGCTGGGACTGGCACTGCTGCGCAGTCCGCTGATTGTCAGGGTCATGAGCGAGGCCATGGCCAAGACGGCCGACACAGACCTGCGCCGCTTCATCCACGGCCAGCACCATGCCTACTTCAGCGCTTTCGCGAACCGGGAAAGCCTCCTCGAATCGTTCACGGCCTCGGTCAGCGGCCATGTGGCCGAGGTTGCCGGGAAGCTGAACCTGCCGGTGCTCCTGGTCGCCGGCGAAAAAGACGAGATTGCCACCCTGCCGGACCAGCACCGTCTCGCCGCGCTCCTCCCCGACGGCGACCTCAAAGTCATTCCCGGCGTCGGCCACCTGATCCACTACGAAACGCCCGGCCCCGCCGCCGGCTTCATCCGCAGCTTCCTTAAGGACCACCCCGCGTGAAGATTGTCATCGATGCACGATTCACCCGGACCGATCATCACGACGGCATCAGCCGTTACGGGGCCAGCCTCATCGCCGCCACGGCAAAGGTGGCCGACGTTTCCATGCTTATCAGCGACACGCGCCAACTGGCGCTGCTCCCGGATGTTCCGTACACATTGATCAACAGTCCGCTGTCCCCGCTGGAGCTGTTCGTGGCCCGCAGTATCAACCCGCTCGGCGCCGATGTTGTGGTGTGCCCCATGCAGACCATGGGCAGCTGGGGGCGCAAGTACGGCCTGGTCCTGACCCTGCACGACCTCATCTACTACGAGCACCCCGCTCCCCCGGGATTCCTGCCGGCACCCGTCCGTGTGCTCTGGCGGCTCTACCACAAGGCGTTCTGGCCGCAGCGCGTCCTCCTCAACCGGGCGGACACCGTGGCCACCATCAGCCGGACCACAGAGGCGCTGATGGCCAAGTACCGGCTCACCAAAAAGCCCGTGCGGATCATCAGCAACGCCCCGCAGCCCGCCCAGGAACCGCGTGATCCTGCTGCCGGGGCGGACCATTCGCTGGTGTACATGGGCTCGTTCATGCCCTACAAAAACGTTGAAACAATGGTGGCCGGCATGTCCGAGCTGCCAGATTTCACCCTGCACCTGCTGAGCAGGATCACCGCCGAGCGCCGGGCCGAGCTGGAGATCATGGTGCCGCCGGGTGCCACCGTGGTCTTCCACAACGGGGTCACCGATGACGAATACGCCGTCCTGCTCAAGCGCGCCACTGCACTGGTGAGCCTCTCCCGCGCCGAAGGCTACGGTCTTCCGCTGGTGGAGGCCATGGCCCTCGGCACGCCGGTCATCGCCAGCGACATCCCGATTTTCCGCGAGGTGGGCGGCGACGCGGCAACCTACGTTGATCCCGCATCCCCGGCAGAGTTCGCCGCGGCCGTGCAGAAACTGCGGGACGACGCCCACTGGCAACAGGTGTCCCGGCGTTCCGTGGCGCGTGCGCAGGAGTTCAGCTGGGACGAATCCGCGCAGCAGCTGGTGGACGTGGCCCACGACATCATGGCGCGGCGCAGCCGCTGACAGATGCCGCCAAAGGAAGCCGCTAGAGGACGTCCACGCCGTCCAGCCTGACCTGGACCGGTTCCGTGACCCTCTTGGCGGCGGCCGCAGCCTTTGTTGCACGTAACACCCGGGTGACGGTGGCTGCCTGCCCGTACGCGAAGAACAGCAGGGTCCGGGCGTCCTCCCCGGCCCCCTGAGCACTCCCGGCTCCCCCCGCGGCCGCTGGACCGGTGAGGACCAGCGGAGCCGGTCCTGCGGTCCGCAGCGTCACGCCGGCGGCGGCCAGCTCCTTCTCCACGGTCCCGGAAAAATGTACGACGGCGGCCCGGGGGCCGGTGACCGAGGCAATCCTGACCGCCGGCGGCAGCTGGAGTTCCATCCGGAGTTCCAGCTCGCGCCTGGCGTACCCGGCCGGGTCCCACCGCAGCAACGCGCCAACAGCAACACTTTCCGTCGCGGTGATGACCACCAGTCCGCCGTCGGACGCCGGACGCACCAAAGCCGCGGCGTTGAACCACCGGCGCACCGTGTCTTCCCCGGCACGGAGGTTCTCCCGGCGGAGCAGGGAGTCACCGTCGAGGAGCAGCGCCGCTGCGTAACCGCCCTCCGCCACGGGCTCGGCCCCGACGGTGGCCACCACCAAGGCCTTGGCGCTGCCAACGCCGGCCTTGATGTTGCCGCCCGAGGACGTAATGACGGTTTTTCCGGGAAATGCCCTGCCCAGCTCTTCGGCTGTGCGCAGGACGCCGGTGGCGCCCTTACGGAGCTTGTGCCCCGCGCAATGGGCACACTGCCACTCCGGCGCCGGTGTGGAACACCAGCGGCATTGCGGGACCGCAGAGCTGCCGGTGGCTCCGGCCAGTGCAAGGGGACCCTGGCAGGCCTGGCAGCGGGCGGGTTCGCGGCACGTCTCACAGACGAGCGACGGCGCGTAGCCGGCGCGGGCCACCTGCACCAGGACGGGCCCACGTTCCAGCCCGTCCTTGGCAGCCCGCCACGCGGCACCGGGAAGCCGCGCAACCAGGGCCAGGGGGTCGCGTTCCTGTTCGAAGCTGTCCGCCGTGTTCAGTACCCGGGGCACGGTCTGTCGTGCGAACGCCCGATCGGCCTCAACGGGCATGGCCCAGCCGGCCTCCACCAGCCGCTGGAGCTCCGTGCTCCTGGAATGACCGGCCATGAGGCAGGCTGTGCCTTCCTGGTCCGCGCGCAGCAGCAGCACGTCGCGGGCATGGGCGTACGGGGCACGCTGTTCGATGTGGAGGTCATCGCCGTCGTCCCAGCAGGCAACAAGGCCCAGATCCCGGACCGGGGCAAACGCTGCTGAGCGCGTGCCGATGGCTACGCGCGCGGACCCGGCCAGGAGGCGTAGGAAGTTCCGGTAGCGGGGGGTGGGCCCGTCGTCGGATGTCAGGCGGGCGATATCGTCGGCGGGCAGCACCGCCAGGAGCGCCTTTTCCAGCTGGTCCAGGTCCCGGTAGTCCGGCACCACCACCACGGCGCCGCGGCCGGAGGCACGGACTGCTGCCACGGCCGTTGCCATCAGGTGCGGCCAGGCTGTCGGGCCGAATCCGTGGAGCGGGTTGAAGACCGCCCGTGGGGATCCGCCGTCCCTCAGGTGGCGGACAAATGCCGGGCCGTTGCGGTACCCGGTCCAGTCTGCTTCAGTTCCGGCGGGGACGTCCGGGCCGGTCAAGGCCCCGGAGTCGGCGAGCAGATCCGGTGCCGCAGGCTCTGCTTCGGGGGGCGAGAGGAAGTCCTTCTCGAGCCTCGCCATGCGCGGAGGCACCGCGACACGAAGGACGTCACTGACGGTCCCCGCATACCGGGCCGCGACGGCGGACACCAGATCCCGGACAGCCGGCGTTAGGACGACGACGGGAGAGACCACCTTCTGCAGGGGCACCAGGGTGTGGCCGGCGTCGGATTCTTCAGTCCGTTCAATGATGAACCCGGACAGGTCCTGGCCGTTGAAGCTGACCTTTACCCGGACGCCGGCCTGTGCGGCCCCGTCCAGTTCGGCCGGCACGCTGTAGTCGAAAGGCCGGTCCAGATGCGGCAGCGGTGTCTCCACGAGGACCCTGGCCACCGGAAGGTGCGCGGCCAGTGGGGGCCCGGACGGCCTGGCCTTCGCCGGGAAGCCCTGCAGCAGCGACAACTGGACGGCGCCGGGAGGGACAGACTCATCAGAGGCCATGGCGGACTGGCCTACGCGTTGAAGAAGGCCTTCAGGTCCTCCACCCGGTCCAGGCGCTCCCAGGTGAAGTCGGGATCGTCACGGCCGAAGTGTCCGTGCGCGGCGGTCTTCGCGTAGATGGGACGCTTGAGGTCCAGGGCATCGATGATGGCACGCGGGCGGAGGTCGAAGATCTCCGCGATGGCGGCGCTGATCCTGGCCGGGTCCACCGTCTCGGTGCCGAAGGTCTCGACGTACGTGCCCACGGGGCGGGCCTGGCCGATGGCGTAGGCAATCTGGATCTCGGCGCGCTTTGCCAGTCCGGCCGCCACGACGTTCTTGGCAACCCAGCGCATGGCGTAGGCAGCGGAACGGTCCACCTTGGAGGGGTCCTTGCCCGAGAAGGCGCCGCCGCCGTGGCGGGCCATGCCGCCGTAGGTGTCCACAATGATCTTGCGTCCGGTCAGGCCAGCGTCACCGACGGGCCCGCCGATGACAAACTCGCCGGCCGGGTTCAGGATGTTGGCAGCCCGGGAAATGTCCAGGTTGGCTGCAGCCAAGACGGGCTTAATGACAAAGGCGGCGAGGTCCGCGCGCAGCCGGTCCAGGCTGGTGCCTGCGGCGTGCTGGCTGGAGATGACGACGGTTTCGACGGAGACCGGGACGTCCTTGTCGTAGCCGATGGTGACCTGGGTCTTGCCGTCGGGGCGGAGGTAGGACAGTTCGCCGGACTTGCGTACCTCGGTGAGGCGTTCGGACAGGCGGTGCGCGATCCAGATCGGCACCGGCATGTAGGACGGGGTTTCGTCGCTCGCGTACCCGAACATCAGGCCCTGGTCGCCGGCACCCTGGAGGTCGTAGTCGTCCTCCTGGCGGCCTTCGCGGGCTTCGAGGGAGTTGAAGACACCGCCGGCGATGTCGTTGGACTGCTGTCCGATGGAGACGGACACACCGCAGCGGGCACCGTCAAAGCCGTTGGCCGAGGAATCGTAGCCGATGCCGAGGATGGTTTCGCGGACGATCTGCGGGATTTCGACGTAGGCGTCGGTGGTGACCTCACCGGCAACATGGACCAGGCCGGTGGTGGCCATGGTTTCCACGGCGACGCGGGACTCGGGATCCGCGGCGAGCAGTGCATCCAGGATGGCGTCACTGATCTGGTCGCAGATCTTGTCCGGGTGGCCTTCAGTGACCGACTCGGACGTGAAGAGCCGGAGGGCGGAGGGCGTGGCCCCGTGGGTGTGGGGAATGTGCAGCGGTAAAGTCACTCAACTACCTTACTGGTTGGGAATCGGACGTCCGGCGGCGTGTGTCCCCGTGCTAAGGAAACGGTGCGTGGCTTTCGGTCAGGCGCGTGGCGAAACGTGGTTCAGCTCATAGCCGACCCGCGTGATGACGGCGGCCGAAACCTCTGTTTTGGTTCCGGCGGCCAGTTGTGGTTCGGCGCCGGCGCGGGCAAGGATGACTACCGAGTTGCTGTCCTGGCCAAAAACCTTGTCCGATCCCACATGATTGACCACCAGGAGGTCGCAGCCCTTGCGCTTGAGCTTTGCCTCCGCGTAGGTCAGGACGTCGCCCTGGCCGTCACCGGTCTCTGCTGCGAAGCCCACAATCAGCTGGCTCCGGCGGCTGGCCTGGTTTTCGGGAGCGTGGTCCCGGACCTCGACCAGTTCCTGGAGGATGTCCGGGTTCCGGACCAGGGAAATGACGGGGTCCGCGGTGTCATCACGTTTTTTGATCTTGGTGCCGGAGATCTCCGCGGGGCGGAAGTCCGCCACGGCCGCAGCCATGATCACGACGTCGGAATCCGCCGCGGCTGCCAGCATGGCCTCGCGCAACTCCAGCGCGGTCTCAACGGTCACAACGTCGACCCCTGCCGGCGCCGGAACCTCCATATGGGCCGCGACCAGCCGGACCGTGGCGCCCGCGTTGCGGGCAGCGACGGCCAGCGCCACGCCCTGCTTACCGGAGGACCGGTTGCCCAGGAAACGGACAGGGTCCAGCGGTTCCCGGGTTCCGCCTGCGCTGACGGTGACGGTCCGGCCGGCCAGCGGAAGCTGGTAATCGGACTGGCCCTGGGCGAGTGCCATGGCGGCGTCGAAGATGGCTTCGGGCTCAGGCAGGCGGCCGGGACCGGAGTCGGCGCCGGTGAGCCTGCCGCTGGCCGGTTCCAGGACGGCCACTCCCCTGCTCCGCAGCGTTTCAACGTTGGCGCGGGTGGCGGCGTGCTGCCACATCTCCGTGTGCATGGCGGGGGCAAAGAGTACGGGGCCGCTGGCCATGAGCAGCGTGTTGGTGAGGAGGTCATTGGCTTGTCCGGTGGCCGCGCGAGCCAAAAGATCGGCCGTCGCGGGCGCCACCACAATGAGGTCGGCCTCATGGCCGAGCCTGACGTGGTTGACCTGGTGCACGTCGTCGAAGACGCTGTTGCTGACCGGGTTCCCGGACAGTGCCTCCCACGTGGCGACACCCACAAAGCGGGTGGCTGCCTCAGTGGGAATCACCGTGACATTGTGGCCGGCTTCAGTAAAAAGCCGGAGGAGCGATGCGACCTTGTAGGCCGCAATCCCTCCCCCGACTCCGAGGACTATGCGCACGTGACCTCCGTCAACAGGGCAGTCTGAAGTTACTCTGCGGCTTCGATCGGCGTGGAAACGAGCTTGCCTTCGTTGATTTCGCGCAGGGCGATGGACAGCGACTTCTCGTTCAGCTTCGTGTCGACCAGGGGGCCGACGTACTCGAACAGGCCCTCGTGCAGCTGGGCGTAGTAAGCGTTGATCTGACGTGCACGCTTGGCACCGAAGATCACCAGGCCGTACTTGGAATCAGCTGCCTTAAGCAGTGAGTCGATCGGCGGGTTGATGATGCCTTCAAGGTTCGTGGACACGAATTCTCCAAATTCTAACGGGCTGGCTGCTACCGGCTACTAGTGCGGGTGCGGGGTCAGCCCCATGAGTGAAACAAGCTCGTCCGCTGCCCGGCGAACGTCATCATTGATGACGGTGTGGTTAAACTCCGGTTCAGCGGCAAGTTCCAGTTTAGCTGTTTCCAGCCGCTGCTGCTGCTCCTGCTCAGTTTCCGTGCCGCGACCCACCAGTCGGCGGACCATTTCGTCCCAGCTGGGCGGCGCCAGGAACACAAACTGGGCGTCAGGAACGGCCTGCTTGACCTGGCGTGCACCCTGCAGATCGATCTCCAGCAGGACGGACCTGCCGGCGGCGATGGCCTCGTCCACGGAACTCCGCAGCGTGCCGTAGGTGTTCTGGCCGTGGACTACGGCCCACTCGAGGAACTCGCCGGCTGCAACGAGCGACTCGAACTCTTCCTTGGACTTGAAGAAGTAGTGGACGCCATCCTGCTCACCGGGCCGCGGAGCGCGGGTGGTGGCCGATACGGAAAGCCAGACTTCGGGGTAGTTATCCCGGATGTAGGTGGACACGGTGCCTTTGCCAACAGCCGTCGGACCAGCGAGGACTGTCAGTCCCGGTTTCTTGCTCACGTATTCCTTTGCGGCGGAGTTTGGGTTCGGGCGCCCCTAGGAACGCCCTATTTCTCGTCTATAAAATCTACCAGCGCCTGGCGCTGGTGAATGCCCAGCCCGCGGAGCCGGCGGGAGGCCGCTATGCCCAACTGCTCCATAATGGCTGCAGCCCTGACTTTTCCAATGCCCGGCAGCGCCTCCAACAGTTCCACCACCCGCATCCGGGCCAGGGCGTCATCCGCGGCGGCGGCGCCAATAAGATCCGCTGCTGACGTCTTGCCGTTTTTGAGGCGCTCTTTCGCGGCCGCCCTGGCAGCCCGCGCGGCGGCCGCCTTGTGCAGGGCCGCCGCGCGTTCCGAAGGAGATAAGGGTCGCAGGCTCATGGAGGACACCCCCGGATTCGTCGGCTGAGTCCAAGGCGACCGCCATTGGACTTGTCCTGAAACCTACCCCTTGGTGGGCGGTGAATCAATGGATGCCAGCTTCGGGCCGCTATTCGCCGCGGAGGCCCTCAAGCGTGCGCAACGCAGCATCACGAAGACGCTGGGTCCCTGGACCGGCAGCCAGGATATCCCGGCTGGACGTCCCCAGGACCTGCGGGTACGCGGCACCGAAGGTCAGGCGCAGGTCTGCCGGTGTGGCACCCTGGGCGCCCAGCCCGGGAGCCAGGATGGGCCCGCGGACTGCCGGCAGGTCCAGGTGCAGGTCAGTTAACGCTGACCCCACGGTGGCGCCGACGACGAGTCCAACGGACCCCAGGCTGCCGGCATAACGGCTGTTCTCTGCCGCTGCCGCCTCGACGATCCGCCGGGCCACGGAGTCGGCTCCGCCCACATGCTGCACGGAAGCCCCCTCCGGATTGGAGGTCAGCGCCAGGACAAATACGCCCCGGCCGTTGTCCGCAGCCAGGTCAAGCGCCGGGCGGAGCGACTCAAACCCCAGGTACGGGCTGAGGGTCACGGAGTCGGCTGCCAGGGACGAGCCGTCCCGCAGCCAGGCGTCCGCGTAGGCAGCCATCGTGGAGCCGATGTCCCCGCGCTTGGCGTCGGCGATGGTGAGCACCGACTCGTCCCGTGCCGCGGCCAGGAGCTCCTCGAGGACGGCCATCCCGGCCGAACCGTGGCGCTCGTAGAGCGCCACCTGCGGCTTCACCGCGGCAGCGAGCGAACCGACAGCCTCCAGGACCGTCAGCGAAAACCGCCTCAGCCCGGCGGCGTCGTCGGCCAGTCCCCAGTCCTTCAGGAGAGCCGGGTGCGGGTCAATGCCCACGCACAGCGGCCCGCGGGCCGCCATGGCCGCCCCGAGCCGGGAGCCGAATGACTCCCGGGCGGGGCCTGATGGTGTGGAGGCGGCCTCAGGCATTCTGCGAAACCGCAGACTCGGCCGCCGCGTTCTCCGCAACTGCCTTCTGGGATGCCACCAGGGCGGCGGCGTGCTCCTGCAGGCTGGTCACCGACCATTCGTAGGTGCGCATCGCCTCGATGGCCTGCACCGCCGCGTTGAACTCGGCCACCGTGGTGATGCAGGGGATGCCGATGGAGGTCGCGGCGGCACGCAGGGCGTAGCCGTCGCTGCGGGCTTCGCCGCCGGAGGGGGTGTTGAAGACCATGTCGATCTCGCCGGCGATGACGAGGTCCGCGATGGTGCCCTCACCTTCGGCACTGCTGCCCTCGGCGACCTTGCGGACCGTGCTGGCCTGGATGCCGTTGCGGCGCAGGACGTCGGCGGTGCCGCCGGTGGAGACGATCTCAAAGCCGAGGTCCGCGAGGCGCTTGACGGCCATGATGACCGCCCGCTTGTCCCGGTTGGCCACGGAGACGAAGATCTTGCCCTCAGTGGGCAGGGCGTTGTTGGCGGCTGCCTGGCTCTTGGCGAAGGCGGTGTCGAAGTGCTTGTCGATGCCCATGACTTCGCCGGTGGACCGCATTTCCGGGCCGAGCAGCGAGTCCACTACCTTGCCTTCCGGGGTGCGGAAGCGGCTGAACGGCAGCACGGCTTCCTTGACCGAGACCGGAGCGTCGAGCGGCAGTGTGGAGCCGTCGCCGGTTTCCGGCAGCATCTTGTAGGCGGTCCGGAGCTGGTGGATGGTGACGCCGGTGCCGATCAGCGCGGCGGCCTTGGCCATCTGGACGCCCGTGGCTTTGGAGACGAACGGCACGGTGCGGGAGGCACGCGGGTTGGCTTCGAGCACGTAGAGAACGTCTGAGGCCAGCGCGAACTGGATGTTGATGAGGCCGCGGACGCCCACGCCCTCGGCGATGGCGCGGGTTGCCGTGCGGACACGCTCGATCACGTTGTTGCCCAGGGTGATGGGAGGCAGGACACACGCGGAGTCGCCGGAGTGGATGCCGGCCTCCTCGATGTGTTCCATGATGCCGCCCAGGTACATGTCGGTGCCGTCGAAGAGGGCGTCGACGTCGATTTCGACGGCGTCCTCCAGGAACCGGTCGATCAGCACCGGGTGGTCCGGGGTGATTTCCGTGGCGTTGGCGATGTACCGGGAGAGGTTCGGCTCGTCGTAGACGATTTCCATGCCGCGGCCGCCGAGCACGTAGGACGGGCGGACCAGGACGGGGTAGCCGATCTCGTCGGCGATCTTCTTGGCGTCGTCGAAGGACACCGCGGTGCCGTTCTTCGGGGCGATCAGCCCGGCGTTGTCGAGCACGCGGGAGAATTCGCCGCGGTGCTCGGCGAGGTCGATCGCTTCCGGGGATGTGCCCAGGATGGGGACGCCGGCGTCGGCCAGCTGCTGAGCCAGCTTCAGAGGCGTCTGCCCACCGAGCTGAACAAAGACACCCATCACGCCGCCGGTACGTTCCTCGGCGGCGATGACCTCGAGGACGTCCTCAAGGGTCAGCGGCTCGAAGTACAGGCGGGTGGAGACGTCGTAGTCCGTGGAGACGGTCTCCGGGTTGCAGTTGACCATAACGGTCTCGTAGCCGGCCTTGCGCAGTGCCATGGAGGCGTGGACGCAGGAGTAGTCGAACTCGATGCCCTGGCCGATGCGGTTGGGGCCGGAGCCGAGGATCAGGATGGACGGCTTGGAGTGCAGCGCAATCTCGTCCTCCTCGTCGTAGGACGAGTAGTGGTACGGGGTGTAGGCGGCGAACTCGGCGGCGCAGGTGTCCACAGTCTTGTAGACCGGGCGGATCCCGAGGGCCTGCCGGACACCGCGGACCACGGCTTCGGAGTTGTGCGTGAGCGAACCGATCTGCTCGTCCGAGAAGCCGTGGCGCTTGGCGCGCTTGAGCATCTCCACGGTCAGGGCTCCGGCCTGGCGGATCTCGTGGGAGATCTCGTTGAGCAGCTGGAGCTGGTCCAGGTACCAGGGGTCGATCTTGGTGGCTTCGAACAGCTGTTCCACGGTGGCGCCGCCGAGCAGGGCACGCTGGACCTGGTGCAGGCGTTCCGTGGTGGGCCGCTTGGCCTTCTCGATCAGCTCCGGGACTTCCCATTCGGGGACGGAGCTGAAGTCCAGCTGCGAACCCTTCTGCTCCAGGGAGCGTAGGGCCTTCTGCAGGGCCTCGGTGAAGTTGCGGCCCATGGCCATGGCTTCGCCCACGGACTTCATGGTGGTGGTGAGGGTGTCGTCAGCGGCCGGGAACTTCTCGAAGGCGAAGCGCGGAACCTTGACCACCACGTAGTCCAGGGTGGGCTCAAACGACGCCGGGGTCTTCTGCGTGATGTCGTTCGGGATCTCGTCCAGCGTGTAGCCGAGGGAGAGCTTGGTGGCGATCTTGGCGATGGCGAAGCCCGTGGCCTTGGACGCCAGGGCGGAGGACCGGGACACGCGCGGGTTCATCTCGATGACCACTACCCGGCCGGTGTCCGGCTCGATGGCGAACTGGATGTTGCAGCCGCCGGTGTCCACGCCCACCTCACGGATGACGGCGATGGAGATATCGCGCAGCCGCTGGTATTCGCGGTCCGTCAGGGTCAGCGCCGGTGCCACGGTGATGGAGTCGCCGGTGTGCACGCCCACGGGGTCGAAGTTCTCGATGGAGCAGACCACCACGACGTTGTCGTTTTTGTCGCGCATCATCTCAAGCTCGTATTCCTTCCAGCCGAGGATGCTCTCTTCGAGCAGCACCTCGCTGGTGGGGCTGTACTGCAGGCCCTGGCCGACGATGCGGCGCAAGTCGTTTTCGTTGTACGCCAGGCCGGAGCCCAGGCCGCCCATGGTGAAGGAGGGCCGGACCACCATCGGGTAGCCGAGGTCCTCGGCGGCGGTGAACGCCTCGTCCATGGTGTGGATGATGTGGCTGCGGGCCGATTCGGCGCCGCAGCGTTCCACCACGCCCTTGAACTTTTCGCGGTCCTCGCCAAGCTCGATGGCCGCGATGTTCGCGCCGATGAGCTCCACGTTGTACTTTGCCAGCACACCGTTCTTGTCCAGCGCGATGGCCGTGTTCAGCGCGGTCTGCCCGCCAAGGGTGGGCAGGATCGCGTCCGGGCGCTCCTTGGCGATGATCTTCTCCACCACCTCGGGGGTGATGGGCTCGATGTAGGTGGCATCGGCGAACTCGGGGTCCGTCATGATGGTGGCCGGGTTCGAGTTCACCAGGATGACCCGCAGGCCCTCCTCCTTGAGGACACGCAGTGCCTGGGTGCCGGAGTAGTCGAACTCCGCGGCCTGGCCGATGACGATCGGGCCGGAACCGATGACCAGGACGCTCTTAAGGTCAGTTCTCTTGGGCATTACTTCTTGTCCTCAGTCTTGGAATCGGTGGTGTTCTTCTCTGCGCCGGTTTTGGTGACGGCCATCAGGTCGATGAAACGGTCAAACAGGTAAGCGGCGTCGTGCGGGCCGGCTGCGGCTTCCGGGTGGTACTGCACCGAGAAGGCGGGGATGTCCAGGCACGCGAGGCCTTCGACGACGTCGTCGTTGAGGCTGATGTGGCTGACCTCGACGCGGCCGTAGCGCTCCTCGGGAGCCTGCGTGGCGCCGTCGAGCGGTGCGTCCACGGCGAAGCCGTGGTTCTGCGATGTGATCTCCACTTTGCCGGTCCGGCGGTCCAGGACGGGCTGGTTGATGCCGCGGTGGCCGTAGCGGAGCTTGTAGGTGCCAAAGCCCAGGGCGCGTCCCAGGATCTGGTTGCCGAAGCAGATGCCGAAGTACGGCAGTTTCTCGTCCAGGACGGAGCGCAGCAGCTTGACCTGGGCGTCGGCTGTGGCGGGGTCGCCCGGGCCGTTGGACATAAAAAAGCCGTCCGGGTTGACGGCCTTGACGTCCTCGAGGGTGGAGGTTGCCGGCAGGACATGGACGCGGACGCCGCGCTCGGCGAAGCGGACGGGCGTCATGGCCTTGATGCCGAGGTCGATCGCGGCAATGCTGAAGCGCGCCTCGCCGTCCCAGCCGTGGTCCTGGGGGTCCACCACGTAAGCCTCGCTGACGCTGACTTCCTCGGCCAGGCGGGCGCCTTCCATCGGGGCGCTGGCCAGGACCGCGTCAAGGAGTTCCTTGTCCGTGGCCTTGGCGGACGCACCCGAGAAGATGCCGGCGCGCATGGTCTTGTGCTCGCGCAGGTGGCGGGTGATGGCACGGGTGTCCACGCCCTGGATGCCGACGATCCCCTGCTCGATGAGTTCCTCGTCCAGGGAGCGTTCGGAGCGCCAGTTGGAGGGGCGGCGGGCGGCGTCGCGGACGATGTAGCCGGCCACCCAGACGCGCCGGGATTCGGCGTCCTCGCTGTTCACACCAGTGTTGCCGATGTGCGGCGCGGTCTGCACCACCAGCTGGCGGGCGTAGGAGGGGTCGGTGATGGTTTCCTGGTAGCCGGTCATGCCGGTGGCAAACACTGCCTCACCCAGGGCAGTGCCCTGCGCGCCGTAGCTGGTGCCGCGGAACATACGGCCGTCCTCGAGGACCAGCACCGCCGGTGTGGGAACTGTGGTGGAAAGGGCTGCTGGTGCCGCGGTCTCTGCTTTTGCTGTCGCTGTTTCTGTCACTGTCTTACTTTCCACTCTGAGGATCTGCCTGGGGGGCGGCGGCGATCAATTGCTGAAGGGAGTCATAGAGGGCGTCCTTGTCGGCGGCCCGGCGGGTCCGGAAGCCCGTGTCGAGTTCGTGGCTCCCGAGGTCCCAGGTGAGGACCAGGAGCCCGTCCTTTTCAACGAACTTGCCGGCCATGCCGCTTTCCTGCCGGACGGCGGTGAGGCTGCCGGCCGGGATATAGAGCGCCGGGGCACCGGTTCTGTCGAAGAGGACGCCGTGCGGGTACACGCTGAGAACGGCGTTGGTCCGGATGCCAAGCCTGTGTACCGCAATGCGGTCCAGCCAGTCTCCGGCGGTGGTGGACGCAACGTACTGGCCGTCGGCCCCGACGAGCGGCACCCCGGGCGCCTCTGGCACGTCGGGCAACCGGCCGACGTCGGCCTGCCGCCTGAGGCGGTTACGCCAGCCTGCCCAGATCATCAGCAGGACGACGGCGATGAGCGCGGCCGTGATGAGGCCGGTGAGTAGTTTGGTGTCCATCAGGAGGCGCCTGCCGCAGCCGGTTCGCGGTACGGCGTGTTGAGCTTGCCGTCCAGGACAGTGGGGTGGCCCTTGTAGAAGGTGGACACCACCTTGCCCGGCAGCTCCAGGCCGGCGAACGGGGAGTTGCGGCCCATGGTTGCCATCTTGGCAGGGTCAACGGTCCAGCGTGCCGCCGGGTCCACCAGGATGATGTTGGCGGGTTCGCCGGTTTCCAGCGGACGGCCCTGGTCCGCCACTCGGCCGATCTGCGCCGCCGCGGTGGAGGTCACGCGGGCGAAATCGGCCCAGGTCATGAGGCCGGTTTCGATCATGGTGTGCTGGACCACGGACAGCGCGGTTTCCAGCCCGGTCATGCCCATCGCGGCCTGCGCCCACTCGCATTCCTTGTGTTCGCTCGGGTGCGGGGCGTGGTCGGTGCCCACCACGTCGATGGTGCCGTCAGCCAGGCCGGCGCGCAGTGCCTGCACATCTGCATCCGTCCGCAGCGGCGGGTTGACCTTGTAGACAGGGTTGTAGCTGCGGACCAGGTCATCGGTGAGCAGGAGGTGGTGCGGGGTGACTTCGGCGGTGACGTTGATGCCGCGTTCCTTGGCCCAGCGGATGATCTCCACGGAGCCGGCGGTGGAGACGTGGCAGACGTGCAGGCGGGAGTTCACGTGCTGCGCCAGCAGGACGTCTCGGGCGATGATGCTCTCCTCGGCCACCGCCGGCCAGCCGGTGAGTCCCAGGACGGCGGAGACGGCGCCCTCGTTCATCTGGGCCCCGGCGGTAAGGCGGGGTTCCTGCGCGTGCTGGGCCACCACGCCGTCGAACGCTTTGACGTACTCCAGGGCGCGGCGCATCAGCACGGGATCGTGGACGCAGAGGCCGTCGTCGGAGAACATACGGACCTGGGCGCGGGAATCGGCCATGGCGCCGAGTTCGGCGAGCTGCTCGCCGGCCAGGCCGACGGTCACGGCGCCGACAGGACGGACATCCACCCACCCGGCCGCGCGGCCCAGGCTGTGGACCTGTTCCACCACACCGGCCGTGTCCGCCACCGGGTTGCTGTTGGCCATGGCGTGGACCGCGGTGAAGCCGCCCAAGGCGGCGGCGCGGGTGCCGGTTTCAACGGTTTCGGCATCTTCGCGGCCGGGTTCGCGCAGGTGCGTGTGCACGTCCACCATGCCAGGCAGTGCCACCAGGCCGGCAGCCTCGATAACGGTGGCGCCGTGCGCGTCTTGGTGGGCGGCAGCAGCTGCGCCCCGGGCGGCGATGACGCCGTCACTGATGAGCAGGTCCTCGGCACCGGCGCCCAGGATCGACGCACCGCGGATCAGGTAGGTTCCGTTGTTCTCTGCCATCAGTTGCTCTCCTTGGTGGAATGGGCGGCGTTTGAACGCGCTGCATTGGTGCGGGCTGTGTTGGTGCGGGCTTCGCCCACCGTGGCGGCTGGTTCGCGCGTATCCCCGGAGAGCAGCAGATAAAGGGTGGCCATCCGGACCGAGACGCCGTTGCGCACCTGTGCAAGCACGGTGGAACGGGGCGAATCGGCGGCGGCGGAAGAAATCTCCAGGCCACGGTTCATGGGACCGGGATGCATGATGATGGTGTCCTTCAGTCCCAGGCTGTCCAGGGCCCGGAGCCGGTTGTCATCGAAGCCCCAGCGGCGCGAGTACTCGCGGGTGGAGGGGAAGAACGAGGCGTTCATCCGCTCGCCCTGCACGCGCAGCATCATCACAGCGTCCACACCCTGCGCCAGGGTGTCGTCCATGTTGTAGCTGACCTTGCACGGCCAGTGTTCGACGCCGATGGGCAGCAGGGTGGGTGGCGCCACGAGGGTGACTTCGGCGCCGAGCGTGCGGAGCAGCCAGACGTTGGAACGGGCCACGCGGGAGTGCAGGACGTCCCCGGCGATGGCTACGCGCATGCCTTTGAGGTCCGCCCCGGTCGAGGCGGAGCCAGCCAGCTTGGACCAGTGCCGGCGCATGGTGAAGGCATCCAGGAGGGCCTGCGTGGGGTGTTCGTGGGTGCCGTCACCGGCGTTGATGACGGCGGCGTCGATCCAGTCCGTCGCGGCGAGCCGGTGCGGCGCGCCCGAGGCCCAGTGGCGGATCACGACGGCGTCCGCACCCATGGCTGCCAGCGTCTGGGCCGTGTCCTTGAGGGATTCGCCCTTGGAGACGGAGGAGCCCTTCGCGGCGAAGTTGATGACATCGGCCGACAGCCTCTTGGCGGCCGCTTCGAAGGAGATCCGCGTGCGGGTTGAGTCTTCGAAGAAGAGGTTCACCACGGTGCGGCCGCGGAGGGCCGGGAGCTTCTTGACTTCGCGGTCCCCGACGGCAGCCATTTCCTCGGCGGTGTCGAGGATGCGGATGGCGTTGGCCAGGCTGAGGTCTTCAGTGGAGAGGAGGTGTTTCACGCGCCGCCCTCGATAACCACTTCGTTGACTACGGAACCGTCGGCGGCCGTGTCGGTTTCCTCAAGGCGGACCCGGACCTTCTCGGCGGACGAGGTGGGCAGGTTCTTGCCCACGTGGTCGGCCCGGATGGGCAGCTCACGGTGGCCGCGGTCGATCAGCACAGCGAGCCGGACGATCCGCGGACGGCCGAGGTCGATGATGGCGTCAAGGGCGGCACGGATGGTGCGGCCGGAGTAAAGGACATCATCGATGAGCACCACAACCTTGTTATCGATTCCCGTGCGCGGGAGCTGTGTGGGGTACGGCGGCCTGGTGGGCTGGTGGGAAAGGTCATCGCGGAACATGGTGACGTCCAGCTGCCCGACAATGGCGGTGGCGTCCACGGTGGGGTCCGCGGCCGCAATCTTGTGTGCGAGGCGGACGGCCAGCGGGTAGCCGCGGCGCGGGATGCCCAGCAGGACCAGGTCCTTTGACCCTTTGTTGGCCTCAAGGATCTCATGGGCGATTCGAGTGAGTGCACGGTCAATGTCCGCCTGGTTGAGGACAACCCTGGCTGGAACCGGTGCGTTTGTGACAGAAGTCAAACTCTCGTCTCCCCTTTCCCCGCCTCACGGGACGGAATTAAAAAAGGATCATTTGCGTTTCAAAATTACCACATCGGCAGGGGCGTCATAGGCTTCCAGTATGTCCATGCACCCTCATCAGCCGGGTTCCGGGCAGGCCGGCGGGCCGGCCGGCCCGCCGGATCCTTTCCCTACGCAGGCCAACCCCAGCTGGATGGGCCGGGTGGAACCGGAGTACTACCGCCCGGCGCCCGGGACCAACGCGGCTCAGCTGCCGCCGCTGGGGCCTCCGCAGGCAACCCTGGCTGCCCGGCGGCCCGCAGGCCTCCTGGCACTCACGGTGGGAGGTGCCGCGCTTGTCTTCCTGAGCCTGTTCCTGGTGGTGCCGTTCTTGGTGGCCAACACCGGCGTGGGCGGGTTCCTGGCAGGGTTTGTGCTGTCACTGATCCCGCTGTCCGCGGTGCTCCTTGCGGTCTATCTGATCGACCGGTGGGAACCGGAACCCAAACGGCTCCTGGTCTTCGCCTTCACCTGGGGCGCGGCGGTGTCCATCGCGGTCACGCTGCTCATCCAGCCGTTCTTTGCCCTGACCTTCCAGTTCAGCGAGGTGGCTGACTTCCAGACGTTTATGGCCACCGTCCAGGCGCCCGTAGTGGAGGAGTTCGCGAAGTCCCTGGGCCTGCTGCTGATCCTGCTGCTGGCGCGCAAACACTTCGACGGTCCGGTGGACGGCATAGTCTTCGCCTTCACCATCGCCGGCGGCTTCGCGTTCACCGAAAACATCCTCTACTTTGGCCGGGCCATCGCTGAATCCGCCAACCCGGGAACGGATCTGGCCCAGATCTTCCTCCTCCGCGGCGTGATGTCACCCTTCGCCCATGCCATCTTCACGGGAACCACCGGCCTCATCATGGGTTTCGCCGCCCGCCGCTGGCACTCCGGAGCCTCGGTGCTGGCCTTTGTCATCGGACTGATCCCGGCGATGCTGCT
This sequence comes from Pseudarthrobacter arbutini, assembly GCF_054510915.1. Taxonomy (NCBI): domain Bacteria; kingdom Bacillati; phylum Actinomycetota; class Actinomycetes; order Micrococcales; family Micrococcaceae; genus Pseudarthrobacter; species Pseudarthrobacter arbutini. The sequence continues at coordinate 39,075 of NZ_JBTNDQ010000014.1, forward strand.
GCATAACCGGTGGAACAGCATGGGCGCGGGGTTCCTGGCGGAATACATCCTGATCCAGGTGCCCATCTTTGTGCTGGCCGTTGTGGGCATCATCCTCCTCCGCGTCGCTGAAAACCGGCTCACCCGCCAACGGCTGATGGAATACTCCGCGGCTGGCTGGTTCAGCCCCGCCGAGGTGGAACTGCTGGCCACCCCGCGCGGCCGGCGGACCGCCCTGCAGTGGGCGGCCGGCTACCACCGCCGCCCGCAGATGAAGGCGTTCCTCCACGCTGCCACCCAGCTCGCCTTCATCCGGCAGCGCATCCTCAGCGGCCGCGACGTCCGGCTTCACCAGATGGAGGAGCAGCAGCAGCTGCAGCGGATTCTGTCCCTGCGCGCCGCCGTCGCGGGCTGACGTGGGCGCTGTTCGGTTCCTCCGGCCAGGTTCCCCGGAGAGCTTCCGGCAAAGCCGTCATTGACAGTGCCTCATCGAGGACTTTGCCGAAGTTCGCCGCATCGTGGGCGAAACGGCCCAGGAAAAGCCCGGAGACGCCGTCGAGCGCGGGCAGCAGCCCTGGCTTGGCCGACCCGCCATAGATGACCGGCAGCTCCCCCAGTGCGCTGCCTGCCTCGTGCGAATGGGCGGCCAGCAGCGTCCGGAGTGACCGCACGACGGCGGCGACGTAGCCTGCGTCGGCGGGCTCCGTTGCGCCAATGGCCCAGACCGGTTCGTAGGCGATCATGAGGCGGGATGCCAGGGCCCAGTCACCGCCGACCGCCTCGTCGATCTGCTGATGGACAAATGCAGCCGCTCCGCTGGCTCCGGTCCCGCTTTTTTCATTGCGTGTTTCCTCGCCCACGCACAGCAGCGGGGTGATGCCGGCGTCGTCGGCTGCCCTGACTTTCCGGGCGATCACGGTGTTGTCCTCGCCGAAGTGCCGCCGCCGTTCGGCATGGCCGATCTCCACGAGACTTACCCCAAGCTCGGCCAGAAGCGACGGCGACACCTCACCTGTCCACGGGCCGTCCGCCCAGCCGCAGTTCTGGGCCCCCAGCAGAAGCGGTGATCCTGAGATGACGCCACTGGCGGCCGGAAGGACCGGGAAGGAAGGGATCACAAACGGGACCACCCGCCCGGCCGCAAGGGCCGGACGGGAGTCCACTTCATGCTGTATGCGGGCGAGCCAGTCCAGGCAGTCCCGGTATCCCATGTACATCTTCGTGCTGACGCCGATGTAGAGGATCTCCGGGGTGCCGCTTTGGTCAGCGCTCCTGCATTCAGTCATGGTGTCCGGTCACTTGTTGTCGAGCAGATCGTCGGCCTTGTTGCGGAACCTCTTGGTGGCGTACATCATGATCGCCGCCACGAACGGAAGGACACCCAGGGCGTACACGCCCATGGTGCCGGTGTCCGATGCGGTGACCTGGTTGACCGTGGTCCGCAGGATGGGGGCCACGAATCCGCCCAGGTTACCCAGCGAGTTGATCAGGCCGATGCCCGCAGCGGCCGCCGTTCCGGTGAGGAACGCCGTCGGGTAGGACCATGCGATGGGACCGATCGAGAGGAAGCTGCACACCGCCAGGGTGATGAAGATGATGCCCAGCGCCGGCAGGTGGCTGGAGCCCGCCCAGGCGGAGCCGAAGATGCACAGGCCGGTGGAGATGAACAGGCCCGTGCCCCAAACGCGGCGGCGGACGATGGTGTTGGCCGCCTTGCCGATGAAGTAGCACGCGAAGATGCCGAAGAACCATGGGATGGCCGCCAGCAGGCCCACTTCGATGCCCACCTTCTGCCCGGTGAGCTGTGCCACCTGCTGCGGCAGGTAGAACGTCACGCCGTAGACGGCAATCTGGAGACAGAAATAGATGGCGGTGAAGTACCAGACCTTGCGGTTCTTCATGGCGGCGAGGACACCGCGGGGGCCGTCCTTTTCCTTGACCCCGTCCTCGAGGGCCATAACGTCCAGAAGCGCCTTTTTCTCGTCCTTGTCCAGGAATTTCGCGTCCTGCGGGGAATTGATGAGGAAGAAGTACGCCGCAATACCGGCGAGTACCGCCAGCATGCCTTCAACGAAGAACATGACCTGCCAGCCGGCAACGCCGGGAACCTGGTCGCCGATGTTGATGAGCCACCCCGACAGCGGGGCGCCCATCATCTGGGAGAACGGCTGGGCCAGGTAGAAGATGGCGAACATCTTGACGCGGACCTTGTTGGGGAACCAGGCCGCCAGGAACATGATGACGCCCGGGAACAGGCCGGCCTCGGTCACACCGAGCAGGAAGCGCAGGATGATGAAAGACGTCTCGCCCTGGACGAAAGCGAAGCAGGCGGAGACGATGCCCCACGTAATGGCGATGCGGGCCAGCCACATCTTGGCACCGAACTTGGTCAGCAGCAGGTTGGAGGGGATCTCGAACAATGCGTAGCCGATGAAGAAGATGCCGGCGCCCAGGGCATATGCGCCGGCGGTGATGCCCCTGTCCACTTCCAGTGCTGCCTCGGCGAAGCCCACGTTGGTGCGGTCAAGGAACGCCACGACGTACAGGATGACGAGCATCGGCATCAGCCGGAAGGAGGCTTTGGAGATCGCCGATTTGAGGACCGGTGAATCCAGTAACTCCTTGGTGGCAGTTGTTCCAGTGGTGACAGTCATTCAAACTCCTCGTTGAGTAAGCAGGTGAGCAAATCAGTGGAAGGTGGAGCGATTAGAGCGAGAAGGCGATGAGTATTGCGCCGACCAGGCAGGCGAACACGCCCACGGCCAGGTAGATTCGGCGTTCCTTGGTCCAGGAGCCCATGTGGTCCTTCCTAGTGCATGTAGAGTCCGCCATCCACGTTCAGCGTCTGGCCGGAAATGTATCCGGCGTCCTCACTGATGAGGAAGGCGATGGCTGCTGCGATGTCGCGGGTGGAACCGACGCGGTTGACCACGAGGTCCTTGGTGAGTTCGTCTTTGCGTTCCTGGCTCAGGGTGCCGCCCATGATGTCCGTGTCGACGGGGCCGGGGGAAATGGCGTTGACCGTGATGTCGTACTCCCCCAGCTCGCGGGCGGTGGCGCGGGTCAGGCCGATGACCCCTGCCTTGGCCGCGGAGTAAGGCGTCTTGGAGAAGGTGCCGCCGCCGCGTTGCGCGGAGACGGAAGAGATGTTCACGATGCGTCCGATCCGGTTCTTCGCCATGGATTCGGCGACGCGGCGGGTGGCGTAATGGACACCGTTGAGGTTGATGCTCATAACGCGGTCCCATTCAGCGGCGTCCAGTTCAAGATACGGAACAGGTGAGCTGACGCCGGCCACGTTGGCCAGCGCGACGACCTGCGGCAGCTCTGCTTCGATCGAGTCGATGGCTGCGCGGACGGATGCTTCGTCGCCGATGTTGGCGCCGACGCCGTGGGCCTTCACGCCGTACTGCGCGGCGATTTCCTTGGCGGTGGCCTGGGACTGGGCGTCGTCCAGGTCGATGATGCCGATGTTCCAGCCCTGGGCGGCAAGGTAGCCGGCCGTGGCGCGGCCGATACCGCGTTCGGAGACGGCGCCGGTGATGATGGCGGTGCGTTCAGCGGGGAAAGTGGCCATGGAAATGCTCCTTAGTTGATGGGGGCCGGGCCGAGCTCGTCGATGAGCTTCTGCATGGCCACGTAGGCCCTGTTGCGGTAGGCGATGAGTTCCGGGGTGCGTTCGGCCGGGACGTTGAGGAAGCCCGCGCCGGTCTTGGTACCGAGTTTGCCTGCCTCCACCAGGTCACTCAGGATCCTGGGCGTGGCGAAACGTTCCGGGAATTCGCTCTGCAGGGACTTGTAGCAGAAGTTGTAGACGTCCAGGCCGGCCATGTCTGCGATGGCGAACGGACCGAAGAACGGCAGGCGGAAGCCGAAGGTGGTGCGGACCAGGGTGTCCACGTCCTCGGCGGTAGCGATTCCCTGCTCCACGAGCTGCGCGGCCTCGTGGAAGAGGGCGTACTGCAGGCGGTTCAGGACGAATCCGGTGACGTCCTTGACCACCGCGGTCTGCTTGTTGGCGGCATGGACCAGCTCCCGGACGGCACCGATGGTGGCGGCCGACGTGCCGGCATGCGGGATGATTTCCACGCCAGGGATGAACGGGGACGGGTTCGAGAAGTGCACGCCCAGGAACCGCTCCGGGTTGGCGACCGGCTCGGACAGCTCCGCGATGGAGATGGTTGACGTGTTGGAACCGATGACGGCGTCCGGCCGGGCAGCGGCGCTGATCCGCGCCAGCGTCTGGTGCTTGATGGCGATGACTTCGGGCACGGCTTCTTCGATGAAGTCGGCATCCGCCACGGCTTCCTCGATGTCCTTGGCGGCCCACAGATTCTGCTTGAGGATGGCGGTTGAACCCTCGGGGAACAAGCCGTCGGCGACGAACTGGTCCGATTCGGCCAGCAGCCGCTCATAGTTGTTCTGCGCCACCTCGGCGGAGACATCGGCCAGGGCAACCCGGGCTCCGCCCAGTGCCAGGACCTGGGCAATACCGCCACCCATGTAGCCCGATCCGACGACGGCGATCTTGCGTGCGCTGTTGGGTGTTGTGGTCATGATCAGACTGCCTTCGTGTATTCGGGCTCATAAGAGCAGATGGCGTCTACCTTGCCGGCGGACGCTGAACTTTCATCAAAGCGGTACTCGAGCCACTCGCCCACGAGCTTCTTGGCGAGCTCCAGGCCGATGACCCGCTGGCCCAGCGTGAGGACCTGGGCGTTGTTGCTGAGGACGGAGCGCTCCACGGAATAGCTGTCGTGGGCCGTCACGGCCCGGATTCCGGGTACCTTGTTGGCCGCGATGGCCACGCCCAGTCCCGTTCCGCAGATGAGGAGTGCGCGGTCCGCCTCGCCTTCCGCCACCTTGCGGGCGGCACTGACCGCAACGTGCGGGTAGGCGGTGGAATCGTTGGCCCCAACCCCGATGTCCAGCACGGCGGCAACGCGGCTGTCTGCCGTGAGCAGCGCCTTCAGTGCTTCCTTGTACTCGACTCCGGCCTCATCGTTGCCGATGACGATGCGCCAACCTGCGTGCGTGTTCATGCTGTTGCTCCTTTTCCGGCCGCGTAAGCCAGTTCAGAATGGACCAGCCCTGGCTCCGTGAAGTTTGGCTCCGCCAGGCCAGAGTGGATGTATGCGGCAATCCGTTCGGCGATCAGTCCAAAGGAGACCGCGCCGGGGTCGGGGTGCCCGAGGCTCTTTTCGGCCAGCGGACGGGCGCGGCCCTTGAGCGGGCGCAGTTCCGCCGTTTTCGCAGCCGCCGCCCTGGCAGCGGAGGCGGCAACGGTGAGGGCCTGGGCCAGTGTGGTGCCGCCGTCGAACTCCCCGAGGAACGCCTCCCGGAAAGGCAGGAGCGCATCCACCATGGTCTTGTCGCCCGGCTCGGCCTTGCCGAGTTCAGTAATGGCGCCCACGAATGCGGTCACGGCGGCAATCGCGTCCTCATTGGCGTAGGTTTCCCGGCTGCCCAGGGCAAGTCCGGACGCGATGACCGCAGATCCCCACAGTGCGCCTGAGGTGCCGCCGGCCCGTTCGCTCCAGGCTTCACCGGCTGCTTCAAGCACGCGTCCCACCGACGCGCCGGACGCTGCGGCCTGTGCCCCGGCGTCGGCTGCGGCCTCCACGCCGCGGCGCATGCCGATGCCGTGGTCGCCGTCGCCGGCAATGGCGTCTAGGTTGCCCAGTTCCTCTTCGTGTTCGACGACGACGTCCCGCACTTGGGCCAGCACGGCGGCTGCCAGCCGGCCCAGGTCCGCTGCTGCCGCCGTCGTTTCTTCCACTTCGCCGGCCACGGCGTCTTCCGGTCCGGTCAGCTGGCGGCGGGCACGCGGAGCCAGGTTGCCCTTGCGGTAGGCCGGTGAGTCTGCTGGCGCGGCCCAGTAGTGTTCGAGTTCCTCATCCAGCCAGAGCAGCGTGAGGGATAACCCGGACATGTCCAGGCTCGTGACCAACTCGCCGCATTCCGGTTCCACCACGGTCAGTCCGGCGTTGACGAGGAGTTTCTCGATCTTGCCGAACAGGAGGAAAAGTTCGTCGTACTTGACGGTACCGAGGCCGTTGACGATGGCCACCACGCGGCTTCCGCGGTGATCCGGGGTGTCCGCGAGGAGGCGCGAGACCAGCAGTTCGGCGAGTTCGGACGCCGTGGGCATGGGATGTTCCGAGATGCCCGGTTCCCCGTGGATGCCCAGGCCCAGGGACATCTGGCCTGCGGGCACGTGGAAGAGCGGTTCGGCGGCGCCGGGCAGGGTGCAGCCGTCGAAGGCCACGCCCAGGGAACGCGTGCGGTCATTGGCCTTGATGGCAAGCCGTTCCACCTCGTCCAGGCTCAGGCCCGCCTCGGCGGCGGCGCCGGCAATCTTGAACACCGTGAGGTCGCCGGCGATGCCGCGGCGCTTTCCGATCTGGTCCAGTGGTGCACTGGCGATGTCGTCCGTGACGGTGACCGTGCGGGTCTCGATGCCTTCGGCGTTCAGGCGCAGCTGCGCCTGGCCGAAGTGAAGGACGTCGCCCGCGTAGTTGCCGTAGCTCAGCAGCACTCCCCCGCCGGCATTTGCCTCTTTGGCCACGCGGTAAATCTGCCCGGCGGCCGGTGAAGCGAACATGTTGCCGCAGGCGGAGGCTGTTGCCAGCCCCGGCCCAACCAGACCAGCGAAGGCCGGGTAGTGGCCGGAGCCGCCGCCGACGACGAGTGCAACCTGGCCGGCGGGCACCTCAGTCGAGCGGACCACACCGCCGTCCATACGGGCAACGTATGCGCGGTTGGCAGCGACAAAGCCGTCCAGCGCCTCATCCGCGAAATCAGCGGGATTGTCAAAGATCTGCGTCATGGCTCTTCCTAGACTCCTGCCAGTTCCGCGGCGGGCTGTTGCCGCCCCTGTGACACCTGGCTCTGGCCCAGGGCGTAGCCGTCCCGCTTCGGCAGGACATGGCGGCGGAGGTACTCCTGGTTGCGTGCAGTAACGCTCAGGCCGTCCCCGCCGTAGTGCTCGGCGCAGATGATGCCCTGGTAGCCGGCGGCGAGTGCAACCTTGAAGGCTTCGCGGTAGTTGATGAGGCCGCTCTCCATCGGGGCGGGCATAGTGATGTAACTGTCCCGCGCCACGTCCTCGTCCCGGATGTAGTTCTTCATGTGCCAGTAGTTCGAGAACGGCATGGTCTTGGCTACCATTTCGCGCCAGTCCTCGATGGGCCGGTGCAGCCGGATCAGGTTGCCGAGGTCCGGGTTGAGCCCAACATTGGCCAGGCCGATATCCTGCACCAGCTGTACCGAGGAGTCCGCCGTGCCGAGGTAGGTATCCTCGTACATCTCCAGGGAGAGCAGGACGCCGGCGTCTGCTGCGTGCTTGCCCAGCTCACGGATGCGGGAGACTGCCTTGCCCCACACTTCCTGGTCCCCCACCGGGTCCTTGTAGCCCTCAACGGTCCAGAACCACAGCTGCTTCTGCTGCTCCGGGGTAATGGCTTGGTGCAGTCCGAAGGAGACGACTTCGCAGCCGAGCTCGGCGGCGGCGTCGATGGTCCGGTGACTGTAGTCGAGGTTGTCGTCCCAGTCCGTCTGGTGGATCACGCTGCGGCGGATGGCGGAAATAACCGGGATCCCGATGCCCACATTCTCTGCGGTCTGCTTGAACTCGGCGAGCCGCTCTTTGCTCAGATCGCCGGGACGGACCCAGCTGTCAGTCAGGTCAGCGTTGGCGAAGCCGGCTTCCTTGACCTCGGTCAGGACTTCCGCCCAACTGGACGCGTCGGCGTCGTTGATCTGCGTGCCCTTGGCATCAGTTCCCGGAAACTGCAGCAGTGCTGCGGTGATGGGCCAATTCTCAGCTGTGTAAGCCACGGTGCTTTACTCCTTCGTAATCCTCTTTCCTATAGGATCTACTATCCAAAAAGAGTTGTCAAGATCACATCCCTGAGTGGCCCGCCCGGGCCGGGATCAGCTTTCCGGGGCGTCCGCAATGGCCCGGGAACGGACCTTGCGGATGTGGTCCGCCATGGCTGCGGCTGCTTTATCGGGATCGCCGGTGGTAACGGCAGCCAGGACTGCCTCGTGTTCCGCGATGGCGTGCTCGGCATCCGTAATGCCCACGCCGCCGAAGAGCCGGAACCGTTGGACCTGTCCCCCGAGGGCTGAGTATGCGGCCTCCATAAACTGGTTCCCGGTTTGCCGCGCAATCAGCTGGTGGAACCGCTCGTCCGCCTCGAGGTAGTCCTTGAACTCGGCAAACGAAGGTCCCCGAGGTGCGGATTTCAGGTCCTCGACGGCCTTCCCGAGCTCGGCCAGGCCATGCTGGTTGATGCGTTCACAGGCCAGCCGGGCGTTGACGGGCTCGATTGCCAACCGCGCCTCCATCAGCTCCGCAAAATCCTCCTGCGTAAAAACGGGAGCCACGCGGTAGCCTTTCAGCGCCACCCTCCGGACCATTCCGGTGTGCTCAAGCCGTGCAAGGGCCTCGCGGACCGGAGTGGGAGAAACGTCCAGCTCGCGGGCAGTCCCGTCAATGCTGACCACGGCGCCGGGCGCCAGTCTGCCATCCATAAGGGAGGCCAGGAGCTCCGCGTAAACGTGGTCCGCCAGCACCTCGCGGCTGACCGCGCGGCCGGTCCTGCGGGGGCCGGTCCGGTCATCTGTGCTGCTGCCGGCGCGGGGGCCTGTGGACGCGTTTTGCATAGTCAGATCCTATAGGAAGCGTCGGTCAGCGATCGTTTCCTGGGACGCAAAGAGCCCCAGCCAGGTGGACCTGGCCGGGGCTCGTCACGACGCCGTGCGTGGGCTCTTGGCCCGCGCCGTAACAGCTCAGGCCAAGAGGGATGGCTTCAGCTGCTGCAGCCGGCCGAGGAGGCCGTTAATGAACGACGGCGATTCATCCGTTGAGAGCGTCTTGGACAGTGCCACTGCCTCACTGACCGCGACACCGTCGGGAACATCGTCGTTGTACAGCAATTCCCAGGTGCCGATCCGCAGGATGATGCGGTCCACCGAAGGCATACGTTCCAGGGTCCAGCCCTGGGAATAGGTCTCAAGGAATTCGTCGATGGCGGTCTGCTGTGAGACGACGCCTTCCACGATTTCCAAGGTGTACGGGTTCACGATCTGGTCTGTCAGTTCGCGCCGGGACCTGAGTACATCGAAGGCGGAAACCGAGCGCTGCTCGGCCTCGAAGAGGACATCCAGTGCCCTGTTACGGGCCTTACCGCGTGCGCTCACTACTCGCTGACCCGGCCGAGGTAGCTGCCGTCGCGAGTATCGACCTTGACCTTGGTGTTGTTCTCGACGAACAACGGAACCTGGATCTCGTAGCCGGTTTCCAGCGTTGCCGGCTTGGTGCCGGCCGAGGAGCGGTCGCCCTGCAGGCCAGGCTCGGTGTAGGTGATCTCGAGGACAACGCTGGGCGGAAGCTCGATGTAGAGCGGGTTGCCTTCGTGGATGGCGATGTTCACCATCTGGTTCTCCAGCATGAAGTTGGTGGCGTCACCAACAGTGGCGCCGGAGACGGTGAGCTGGTCGAAGTCCGAGGTGTCCATAAACACGAAGTCGGCGCCGTCCTGGTACAGGTACTGGTAGTCCCGGCGGTCAACCGTGGCGGTCTCGATCTTAAGGCCGGCGTTGAACGTCTTGTCTACAACTTTGCCGGACATCACGTTCCGCATCTTGGTCCGCACAAACGCGCCACCTTTGCCGGGCTTGACGTGCTGGAATTCAATGATGTTCCAGAGCTGGCCCTCGAGCTTCAGGACCGTTCCGTTCTTGATGTCGTTAGTGGTTGCCACTGGTATCCTCTGGTTTCTATCTGTCTGGTCAGTTGTCAGACGTTCTATGCCGGCCAGGCAAGCCGAACGGCCCGCCAGCGCGTGTTTATCAAAAATCCAAGAACCATTCTACCGGTAAAACGCGGGCGGCTTGCGTCCGGGCCTTCCGGCCACCCACCCCAGAACGTGACAGGCGTGTCAGCAGGCGAGATCCAGGACGTCGCGGGCCCGCTGAAGCGCCACGGTGGACGAGTAGATCAGTGCGGCATCAGCCGATTGCGCAACCCTCAGATCCAGCGCCCGGGCAAAGGCTTCCACCGCGGCGGACGTGTGTCCGGCGGCGTACTGGGTCTTGCCCAGGTATTGCAGGACCAGGGCTTCACGGTCGGTCCCCTGGAACTCCGCGAGTAACTGCCTGAACAAATCAAGGGCGCGGTCGGTGCGGTGGGAGACACGCAGCACCTCGGCCTCGAACGTGCGAAGCCGGAAGGACTCAGGGTCCTTGAAGCGGGCCTCCGCGAGGAGTTCGGCCGCCTCCGCAGCGTGCCCTTCCACGATCAGGACGAAGATCTGGTCTGACGGGTCCGTGGACGCCGCCAGGGCCGCGCGGCAGGCGTCCTCGTTGACGATCTCCGGCAGCAGGGAGACCGGGTTGATCCGGATTCCGGGGAAGCCAGCCTCGGGCCAGTCGCTGGTGCCCGCCACGTCGCCCTGCATCAGGAGGCGATTTCCTGGTAGGCCGCGAAGAGCAGGGACGTGTCCGGGACATCCAGGATGCCCGGCTTGGCGATGCCGTCCAGGACCACAAAGCGCAGGAGGTCCCCGCGTGATTTCTTGTCCCGCCGCATGCCGTCCAGCAGCCCCTGCCAGCGGTCCCGCCGGTACGTGACCGGGAGTCCCAGTGTTTCCAGGATGCTGCGGTGGCGGTCGGCGTCGGCGTCGCTGAGCCGGCCAACGCTGCGGGCAAGTTCAGCGGCGAACATCATGCCCACCGATACTGCCGCACCGTGGCGCCAGGAGTAACGCTCCACGAGTTCAATGGCGTGGCCCAGGGTGTGGCCGTAGTTCAGGATTTCGCGCAGCCCGGATTCCTTGAGGTCTTCCGAGACCACTTTGGCCTTGACCGCGATGGCGCGTTCGATGAGTTCGCGCAGGGCGTCCGATCCGGGGTCGGTGGCCGCCGCCGGGTCCTTTTCCACCAGGTCAAGGATGGCCGGATCGGCGATGAAGCCGCACTTGATGACTTCAGCCATGCCGGAAATGATTTCGTTCCTGGGCAACGTGTTAAGGGTGTCCAGGTCCACCAGCACTCCGGCCGGGGGGTGGAAGGAGCCCACCAGGTTCTTGCCCTCAGCCGTGTTGATGCCGGTCTTGCCACCCACGGAAGCATCCACCATGCCCAGCAGGCTGGTGGGCATGTGGATGACCTTCACGCCGCGGAGCCAGGTAGCCGCCACAAAACCGGCCAGGTCGGTGACGGCCCCGCCGCCCACTGCCACGATGGCGTCCGAGCGCGTGAAATCGTTCTGGCCCAGGACCTGCCAACAGAAAGCGGCGACCTGGATGTGTTTGCCTTCTTCGGCGTCCGGGATTTCCGCGGTCAGCGAGGTGAAACCCGCTGCAGCCAGCTCATCGCGGACCGTGTCACCGGTGAGCCGCAACGCACGGGGGTGGATGACCAGCACACGCCGGACCCGCTCCCCCAGCAACGCCGGAAGGTTCCCCAGCAGACCGCGGCCAACTACGACGTCGTAATTCTGCCCAGCGGATTCGCCGGTGACCTTGATGACTGTTGAATCGACGCTCAATTTTCAACTTCCTGTTTGGCGGCCGCGTAGTCACGCAGCGCAACTTCGAGCCGGTGTCCCAGCTCGTTGACCGAGCCATGGCGGACATCCACCACAAGGTCGGCCAGCCGTTCGTAAACTGGTTTCCTGGTAATAAACAGAGCGGACCATCGGGCCATGGCATCGCCGGCGAGCAGCGGCCGGGCCGAGTTCCGGGCGATGCGGCTGGCCACGGTTTCCTCATCACATTCGAGGTACACCACAGTGCAGCGGCCCAGGAGCTGTTGCGTGCCGGAATCCAGCACGGCGCCGCCACCCAAGGAAATCACGCTGGCCGCCCCTTCTGCATGCTCCACCGCGCTGGCAACGGTCCGGGCCTCGATCTCCCGGAACGCGTGCTCGCCGCGGCCGGCAAAAATTGAGGCGATGCTGCCATGGGCGTCCACGATCAGGTTGTCCGTATCGACGAAGGGCACGTCCAGCAGCTTGGCCAGCTCGTGGCCGATCGCGGACTTTCCCACCGCCATGGGTCCGATGAGGACAATGGGCCGGTTGCCAGGCACACCGGCCTTACGGCTCCCAGGCACTAGTGGCCGATCGAGTCCAGGGATGCCGGAATGTTGTCCAGGTAACCCTTGATGTTGCGGGCGGTCTCCGCCACGGAGTCACCGCCGAACTTTTCGGTGACGGCTTCCGCCAGAACCAGCGCGACCATCGCCTCGGCCACCACGCCGGCAGCCGGCACGGCACAGACGTCGGAGCGCTGGTGGTGCGCCTTGGCAGGCTCCCCCGTGCTGACGTCAACCGTGCGAAGGGCGCGGGGCACCGTGGCGATGGGCTTCATGGCCGCTCGCACGCGCAGGACGTCGCCGATGCTCATGCCGCCTTCAATGCCGCCGGCCCGGTTGCTGGTCCGGATGATCTTGCCGTCCGCGTCCTTGACGATTTCGTCGTGGGCAGCGGAGCCGCGGCGCGCAGCTGTCAGGAAACCGTCGCCGACTTCCACGCCCTTGATGGCCTGGATGCCCATCAGGGCGGCGGCGAGGCGCGAATCAAGCCTGCGGTCCCAGTGGACATAGCTGCCCAGTCCAGGCGGCAGTCCGTACGCGAGGACCTCCACCACACCGCCCAGGGTTTCGCCTTCCTTGTGGGCAGCGTCAACCTCGGCCACCATGGCATCGGAGGTCTCGCGGTCAAAGCAGCGCAAAGGATCGGCGTCGAGCGCAATCACGTTGGCCGGAACGGGCAGCGGACGGCCCTCGGGCACGGTCACGCTGGCGATGGAGACGGTATGGCTGACCAGTTCGATGCCGAGCGCCTTGAGGAACTGGGACGCCACGGTGCCCATGGCAACCCGCGTGGCGGTCTCCCGGGCGCTGGCGCGTTCCAGGACGGGGCGGGCCTCGGTGAACCCGTACTTCTGCATCCCGGTGAAGTCTGCGTGGCCCGGACGGGGCCGGGTCAGCGGTGCGTTGCGGGCCTGGTCGGCCAGGATTTCCGGATCCACCGGATCGGCAGCCATGATCTGCTCCCACTTGGGCCATTCGGTGTTGGCGACCTGGACGGCCACTGGACCGCCCTGGGTCAGGCCATGTCGGACGCCGCCGAGAATGGTCACGACGTCCTGCTCGAACTTCATCCGGGCGCCCCGGCCGTAGCCAAGGCGGCGGCGTGCCAATGAATCGGCGATCTGCCCGCTGGTGAGTTCAACACCGGCGGGGACGCCTTCAATAATTCCCATCAGGGCCGGACCATGGGATTCACCGGCAGTCAACCAACGCAACATAATTTCCATCCTGCCACGTATGGCGGTCAGAACGCCCGTCGGGGAAGGCCGACTGAGTCGCACATCACATCTATGACAGACGCATTAACGTCGTCACCGCGGCCGGTGAACAGGCGTACCTGTTCCACCGCCTGGTACAACAACATTTCGAGCCCGGGCACCACCGCACCGCCGCCGGACTGCCACGCCGACGCAATCTGGCTGGGCCACGGATCATAGGCCACGTCCAGGAGGACACCGGGTGTTCCGGTTCCCAACGCGGCGATCTCCGCCGCCAGCCCGTCCGCTGCGCGCGGCGGGAGCGTGGAAATTACGACGTCGGCACTTGCGGTCGGAACGGCGGCTTCGGTCAGCGGCCGGACGACGATGGAAAGGCCTACTCCGGCCGCGGCGGCGCGTGCTTCGTCGGCCCGGGAGATATCCCGGACGAACACCTGGGCGTGCTGCGTGCCCAGATCCTTCAGCGCGGCCACTGCGGCTGCGGCTGTACCGCCGCCGCCCAGGACCACGGCAGCGGGGCTGGCCGCCACTCCGGCGTTAAGGACAGCGTTGACGATGCCGGCGACGTCGGTGTTGTAGCCGATGCGCCTGACGGAGCCGAGGTCTTCCTCGAAGGCGACGGTGTTGACCACGCCCAGCGTCCGTGCCACGCCGCGGACTTCGTCCACTTCGGCAAACATGCCTGATTTCAGGGGCATGGTGACTGAGAGTCCACGCCAGCCCTGCTGCGTCCTGACCTGTTCCATAAAGGCGGGCAGAGCCTCCTCGGTCAGGTCCAGGGCCGTGTAGCCGATGTCCATCCCGAGTTTGCCGTAGGCCGCCAGGTGCAGGGCCGGGGACTTGGAGTGGCTGATCGGATGGCCCAGGACGGCGGCCCGGAGACTCATGTGCAGCGGCCCACGTTGGCCTGGCACCAGGTGTTGTACTGGTTGACGTAGACGTTGTGTTCGTCGAGCGTCTTGGAGAACTTTGTCTCCTTCGTGTCCAGGTTGATGGTTACCCAGTACAGGTAGTCGTTGGTTTTGGGCTTCGCCGCCGCGTCGATGGCCGTCTTGCCCGGGGAGCCGATGGGGCCCGGCGGCAGGCCCGGGTTGGCGTAGGTGTTGTACAGGTTGGATTTGTCCTGGCGCTCTTCATCGGTGAAGTTGAAGCTCTTGGTGCCCAGCCCGTACGTCACGGCCGAATCCACCTGCAGGTAGCCGTAGGTCTGGTCATTCGGCTTGAGCCGGTTGTAGATGGCACCGGCAACGTCACCGTACTCAGCCTGTCCGCCCTCAGCCTGCACAATGCTCGCCACAATCACGGCTTCGTACTGCTTCGCCGGATCGGAGATGCCCTGTGCCACCAGTTCGTCGGTGGTTCCCTTGACCAGAGACTGGAGGATCTCCTTCGCCGGTGTGCCGAGCGGGAAGCGGTACTCCCCCGGAGCGAGGAAGCCCTCAAGGTTTTTGGCGTTGGCTGGAAGGCCGAACTGCGCGGGAGCGTCGCTGAGTTCCTTCAGCTGCTGCAACGACACACCGGAGCCCTGGGAGATGGCCTGCAGCGACTCTCCGATCCTGAGACCGGCATTCAAGGCGAAGTAGATGACCTTGCTCTTGTCGGTGCCAAGCAGGATGCTGACGGCGTCGGAGTTCTTCATCTCCATCTTGAACGTGTAGTCGCCCGGCGACAGCGTCCCGCCGGAAGAAGCAAAAGCCTGCAGGAAAGTGTCAGCGTTGGCCACTACTTTCCCGCTCTCCAGTTTGGTGGCCACGGAGCGGGTACCTTCACCGGGCTGGACCGAAACAATGACTTCGCCCGTGCCGGGACCGGGGTAGTCGGCCGCTTTGTCGTTTCCAAGCAGGGGCTTCAGGAACTGCGCACCCACGGCGATCGCTGCCACGAAGACCACAAGGGTCAGGAACAGGGCCAGGAGGCGGCGCCGGCGCCGCACCTTCTTGGAGGGCTTCGCCACTACGGAAACCGCGGCTGCGCCGGCGAACAGGCCGGTGTCGGGGTGGTGATCATCAGGGTAGTGGTCATCGGCATGGTGATCATCATGGTGGCCTGCATCGTGGTGTTCTTCGTCCAGATAGTGGAGCCCGGCGTCGTGCGCTTCATAAAAGTGCTGGTCTTCGGGGTGGTATTCCTGAACCTGGGCTTCGTCCGGCTGGTGGTCTGCGGCCGGACCGGCGTCCTGGATGGAAGGCGGCGTTTCCGGGACTGTGGGGACAGCCGGCTGCGGCTCCGGATCCGGTTCAGGCGCCTGAACCAGTACGGCCGCTTGGACCGGAACGGGGGCAGGCGCCGGAGCGGGTGCAGCTTCGGGAACAGGAGCCGTGGCTGGTGCGGGCGCATCCTGCCCCGTTTCGTAGGCCTGCTCGGGAACCACATCGCTGCTTCCCGTGTGCTTCTCCAGGGCGCGGAGCTCTTTTCGGGTCAGCGGCCTGGCGCCATCGTTGCTCGTGGCGCCTGAGGCGTCGTCGTTATTGGACGGGCTCACTGTAGCCTTCCGTGTTCTGAGATCGGGTCGTGCCTTCCGGGGCCGCGTGCTCGGGCTGGACTGCCGAACCTGCTCCGGATGGCCGAGTACGGGGCGGCGCAGTCACGCGGCTGCCAACGTCCGTTCCCCTGGCTTTTTGCATGTCGATGGCGTGCTGGAGGATGCCTGCCGCCGCGACCTGATCCACCACTTTACGGTGGTTCCGGCTGCTCATGCCAGCTTCGTGCAGGTTACGGTGCGCCGTGACACTGCTCAGGCGCTCGTCGACCAGGTTGACCGGAACATCCATTCCCCGGGCAACGAACTCCGCGACCAGCAGTTCGGCGTAGTCGGTGGCCATCCTGGCAGAGGCGTGTTCCTCGCCCTTCATAGTGCGTGGCAGCCCCACGAAGACCTGGACGGCGCCCAGTTCCCCAGCGAGGGACGCGATGACACGGACGTCGGAATTCTTCTTGACGTTGCGTTCCAGGGTCTTGTGCGGAGTGGCCAGGATTTCGTCCCGGTCGCAGAGGGCAACGCCCACGCGGACGGTGCCGACGTCTACCCCCAATTTGATGCCCTGGGGGTAGACGGCGGCGCCAGCGGATTCTGTCACGGGTTCCCTAGCGCCGGGAGATGGCGTCCACAACGGCGGCCAGCGCCGGTGCGACCTTGGCGGCGTCCGTGCCGCCACCTTGGGCGACGTCGTCCTTGCCGCCGCCGCCGCCGCCGAGGATTCCGGCCGCGAGCCGGACCAGGGCCCCGGCCTTCACGCCGGCTTCCCGGGCTGCCTCGTTGGTGGCCACCAGGATCATGGGCCGGTCATTGCTGACACCGGCCACTGCCACGGTGGATGCTGCCGAACCGAGGCGGTTGCGCAGGTCGAGGGCAAGGTTGCGGATGTCGTCAGCGCCGCCGATCTGGCCGGCGTCGTGTGCGATGACCTGGACGCCGGCTGCGTCCCGGGCTGTGCCCACGAGGTTTCCGGCCGCCGCGGCGATCTGTTCCTTGCGCAGGCGGTCGAGTTCCTTCTCCGTGGCCTTGAGCTTGTTCAGCGTGCTGGCGATTCTGTCGGCGAGCTGACCGGAAGGCACTTTGAGCATCTCGGTCAGTTCAGTCACCAGGGCGCGCTCGGCGGCCAGGTGGCGGAAAGCATCCATGCCCACGAACGCCTCCACACGGCGGTTTCCTGAACCGACTGACTGCTCGCCGAGCAGCGACAGGCTGCCGATCAGGGACGTGTTGGCTACGTGCGTGCCGCCGCAGAGTTCCCGGGACCACGCGCCGTCGATCTCCACAACACGGACTTCGCTGCCGTAGTTTTCGCCGAAGAGCGCCATGGCGCCCAGCGCCTTGGCCTCTGCCAGGCCCATGACCTTCGTGTCCACGCGGAAGTTGTTGCGGATGGCGAGGTTGGAGACTTCCTCGATTTCCGAACGCGTGGCGGTGCTCAGGCCTTCGCCCCAGGCGAAGTCGAAGCGCAGGTAGCCGGCCTTGTTGTAGGAACCGCGCTGGGTGGCTTCGGGGCCGAGGATCTGGTGCAGGGCGGCATGGACGATGTGCGTGCCGGTGTGGGCCTGCTCGGCGGCGTGGCGCCGCTCGCGGTCCACGGCTGCGCGGACCAGTGAGTCGGAGCCGATCTCGCCTTCGCGGACGATTGCCTTGTGGACGCTCAGTCCCTTGATGGGGCGTTGGACGTCCAGGACCTCGACCACGAATCCGTCACCGGTGATGAGGCCGGTGTCAGCCGACTGGCCGCCCGCCTCAGCGTAGAACGGGGTCTCCGCCAGGACGAGTTCAATCTCGTCGCCGGTGGCAGCATGCCCCACGTTCTGTCCGCGGCTGAGGATGCCCCGGACCCGGGACTCGCCATCCAGGTCGGTGTATCCGGTGAAGACAGTCTCGCCCTGGGCCAGCAGCTCCTGGAAGGCGCTGAGATCGGCGTGGCCGCCCTTCTTGCCCTTGGCGTCCGCCTGGGCACGCTGGCGCTGTTCGAGCATCAGGCGGCGGAATTCCGGCTCGTCGACCTTGAGTCCGGCTTCTTCCGCCATCTCCAGGGTGAGGTCGATCGGGAAGCCGTAGGTGTCGTGCAGGGCGAAGGCATCTGCACCGGACAGCGACGTGCCGGCGGCCTTGGACTCCGCGACGGCGTCTTCGAGGCGGGCGGTACCTGAAGCGATGGTGCGCAGGAAGGCCCGCTCTTCGGCATAGGCGATCCGGCTGATGCGATCAAAGTCCGTCGCCACGATGGGGTAGACGCCCTTCATGGCATCGCGTGAGGCGGGGAGCAGATCCGGCAGGCAGGCCTTTTCGACGCCGAGCAGGCGCATGGAACGCACGGCGCGGCGGATCAGGCGGCGCAGGACGTAGCCGCGGCCCTCGTTGGACGGGGTCACGCCGTCGGCGATCAGCATAAGGGCCGAACGGATGTGGTCACCGACAACGCGCATGCGGACGTCGTCCGTGTGGTGCGGATCCTCAGGTGTTTCGGCCGAGGTGTACTCCCGGCCCGACAGCTCGGCAGCCTTGTCGATCACAGGCCGGACCTGGTCGGTCTCGTACATATTCTCGACGCCCTGCAGGATCATCGCGAGGCGCTCCATGCCGAGGCCGGTATCGATGTTCTTTTTGGGGAGCTCGCCGACGACGTCGAAGTCGTCCTTGGAGCGGACGTTGTCGATCTGGTACTGCATAAACACCAGGTTCCAGATTTCAACGTAGCGGTTTTCGTCGGCGATGGGACCGCCCTCGACGCCGTAGGCAGGGCCCCGGTCGTAGTAGATCTCCGAGCAGGGGCCTGCCGGGCCCGGCTGGCCGGTGTGCCAGTAGTTGTCGGCCTTGCCCATCCGCTGGATGCGCTCGGACGGGACGCCCGTGTTCGTCAGCCACAGCTCCTTGGCTTCGTCGTCCTCTTCGTAGACCGTCACCCACAGCAGTTCCGGCGGAAGGCCGTAGCCGCCGTCGTCCACGCTCTTGGTGAGCAGCTCCCAGGCGTACTTGATGGCGTCTTCCTTGAAGTAATCACCGAAGGAGAAGTTGCCGCACATCTGGAAGAAGGTGCCGTGGCGGGCGGTCTTGCCCACTTCCTCGATGTCACCGGTGCGGATGCACTTCTGAACGCTGGTGGCCCGGTCGAAAGGGGCCTCCTCGCGGGCAGTCAGGTAAGGGATGAACGGGACCATGCCGGCCACGGTGAACAGGAGGGAGGGGTCGCTGGAGACCAGCGAGGCGGAGGGAACCGCTGTGTGTCCTTTGCTGACAAAAAAGTCCACCCAGCGCTTTGTGATCTCCTGCGACTTCATGAGCTGATTACATACCCTTCTCGGTTCACGCGTTATGCCACGCATGACTTATTGATTCAGACGGCAGTGCCGGCAAGCGGCGGCTGCTGGTTTAATTCTCGCGCGTTTTTCCCGCGCGTTCAGCGGCGGGCTACATCCTGGGAGTCGATCCCGAGGGCGGCCCGAAGGTCCGTCTCACGCTCACTCATTCCGGCACGCACGGCATCGGCGAAGTCGTACACACCGTCAGCCAGCCGGCCCACCGCGCGGTTCAGGCCCTCGGGCCCCAGGTTGGACTGGGCTTCGCTGATCTTGCGGAACGCAATGACTCCGATGGCCACGCCGATTCCCATCCAGACAAATCGTTTCATTTCAGTTCTCCGGTGGCTTAGCGGCTGCGGCGGCCGGGTGCGGGCTTCTTGCGGTTGGCGAGGGCGGAACGCACGCCGTAGCTGAAAGCCGCCACCTTGATGAGCGGTGAACCGATTGTCGCTGCAACGAGTGAGGACAGTGCGGAAAGGTTTGCCGACGCATCCGAAACGTTGGAGGCGATGCCATCCACTTTCTTCAACTGCTGGTTGGTGGTTGAGACAGTCGCGGTGACTTCGTCCATCAGGGGCGTGGCGCCATCGCTGAGGGAGCGGATGGAAGTCCGAATTTCCTCCAGCACACTGCCGAGCTTCAGGATGGGCACGGCGAGCAGCAGCACCAGGAGCGCGAACACCCCGGCTGCGATCAGGCCGGCAATATCGCCACCAGACATAGACGTTCATCTCCTTGAAACTGACGTGGATCTTTTACCTCCGCGCACGCTGCCTTGATGCGTTCCGCAGATGTCCCCCAAGTACCTTACATACAAAGAAGCCCGTGGCGCTTGCCACGGGCTTCTTTGGATACGCTGCTGGGATTTAGCGTGCGTAGAATTCGACGACGAGCTGCTCTTCGCAGGTTACGGGAACCTCGGAGCGCTTCGGGCGACGGACCAGGCGGGCCTGCAGGGCGTCAAGCTTGACGTCCAGGTAGGCCGGAACCTGGGGCAGGACGTCGCGGTGTGCGCCGGCTGCTGCAACCTGGAGCGGAACCATGGTTTCGCTGCGGGTGTGGACGTGGACAAGCTGGCCTTCGCTGACGCGGAAGGACGGGCGGTCAACGCGGATGCCGTCAACCATGATGTGGCGGTGCACAACGAGCTGGCGGGCCTGGGCGATGGTGCGGGCGAAGCCGGCACGCAGCACGAGGGCGTCGAGACGCATTTCGAGCAGTTCGATCAGGTTTTCACCGGTCAGGCCCTTGGTGCGGCGGGCTTCTTCGAAGGCGCGGGTCATCTGGGCTTCGCGGATGCCGTACTGGGCGCGCAGACGCTGCTTTTCGCGCAGACGTACGGCGTAGTCGGAGTCCTGCTTCTTGCGGGCACGGCCATGCTCACCGGGGCCGTACGGGCGGCGCTCCATGTACTTGGCGGCCTTGGGGGTCAGAGCAATGCCGAGTGCACGCGAGAGGCGTGCTGTACGGCGAGCACGAGTGTTGTTAGCCACTTGTGTCCTTCCAATATCTGCGGTGTGTCAGTGTTACTGGCCTCCATAATGGAGAGCATCGGCCAACCGCTGCCTTTTGCTACTGGGCACAGGGCTACCCCAACGAAACAGCAGAAATACTGAAGGATGGGGAGATTGCGTCCGCGCCTTGCCAGACAACGAACAATCTTAGCAGGATTCGGCTGCATTCCCACACTCCGCCGGCTCCCGCCGCCGCTCCCCCGGTCACTCCCGTGGCGTCACTGCCCGGGGTCCACTCCACCGACGACGCCGGTCAGTTGCCGCGGATGATCTTGCGCAGCCGTTCGAGGCGCACGGCGATGTCCCGTTCCGCGCCGTTGGCTGTGGGCTCGTAGTAGTCCCGACCCACCAGGTCATCCGGCGGGTACTGCTGGCTGGCCACGGAATGGGGGGCATCGTGGGCGTACTTGTAGCCGAGCCCGTGGCCCAGCTGCTTGGAGCCGGGGTAGTGCGCATCACGCAGGTGCGCCGGGATCCCGTTGCCCAGGCCGGCACGGACATCCGCGACGGCCTTGTTGATTCCCATGTACGCGGCATTGGATTTCGGCGCGGTGGCCAGATGCACCACGGCCTCGGCCAGGACGATCCGCCCCTCAGGCATGCCGATCAGCTGGACTGCCTGGGCGGCGGCGACCGCCGTCTGCAGCGCTGTGGGGTCCGCCATTCCCACGTCTTCCGCCGCGGAAATCACGATGCGCCGGGCAATGAACCTCGGGTCCTCCCCTGCCTCCAGCATTCTGGCCAGGTAGTGCAGTGCGGCGTCGACGTCGGAGCCGCGGACTGATTTGATGAAGGCGCTGGCGACGTCGTAGTGCTGGTCCCCGGCGCGGTCGTAGCGCACGGCGGCCACATCCAGGGCGCGTTCGGTGTGCTTGAGTTCCACGGTGACCAGAGAGTCGGCAGCGGCGTCGTCCGCGTCGCCGAAGGCCACGCCCGCTGCGGCTTCGAGGGCCGTCATGGCGCGCCGGGCGTCGCCGCCCGCGAGCCGGACGAGGTGCGCCACGGCCTCGGCGGTGAGCTCCACTTTTCCGTTCAGGCCGCGTTCGTCCGCCACGGCGCGCTGCAGGAGCCCTTCAATGTCCGCCTCCGTCAGCGGTTTCAGGGTGAGCAGGAGGGAGCGGGACAGCAGTGGCGAGACCACCGAAAAGGACGGGTTTTCCGTGGTTGCCGCCACGAGCACCACCCAGCGGTTTTCGACGCCGGGCAGCAGGGCATCCTGCTGGGCCTTGTTGAAGCGGTGGATCTCGTCGAGGAAAAGCACAGTGGTGGTCTTGTACAGGTCCCGCGCTGTCAGGGCTTCGTCCATAACCCGCCGGACGTCCTTGACGCCTGCGGTGATGGCGGACAGCTCCACGAACTTCCGCCCCTTGCCCTTGGCGATCACGTGCGCCAGCGTGGTTTTTCCGGTCCCGGGCGGTCCCCAGAGGATCAGCGAGCTGGGGCCTGCGGGACCCAGGGCGTCGGTGCCGGCCGCCAGCTGCCGCAACGGCGATCCCTGCCCCAGCAGGTGCTGCTGGCCCACCACGTCATCCAGGGTGCGTGGCCGCATCCGGACGGCCAAAGGACTGCGGGGCGCGGCGGTACGGCCGGACGACGACGGTTCGTCTGTGTCGTCGTCGTCATTGCCATGCCCTTGGGCGAAGAGATCATCCACATAGATAGGCTACTCATTAGTTCACTGCCCCACTTCCGCCCTCCATGCAAGGGATCCCGCCATGAGCGCACGCAGTACCCCCGGCGCCGGCCGGCCGGGGTCCGTCAGGACCGCGTTTGTGTCCGGCGGACGCCTGGCCGGCTGGGCGGAACGCTTCGGTGCCTCGCACGGCGGCTTCCGGATCAGCGATGACGACGACGGCGTGCGGCTGCTGGCGGCCGACGGCACCACTGCGCTGCTTCAGGCTCCGTGGCCACCTGACGGACGGCCTGGACGCGGCGCTGATCCCCTGGAGCGCCTGGCCTCCGTCGCCGCCCAGCCACGGACGGCTGGCCTGGTGCTTGTGCGGCGCGGCGGCTATGCGGTGGGCGTGGCCCGGGAAGGCATCCTGCTCGCGTCCAAGGCGGGAACCCGCTACGTGCAGTCCCGCACCGCGGCCGGCGGCCAGTCCCAGCAGCGGTTCGCACGGCGCCGGGCCAACCAGGCTGATGAGCTGGTGGAGAAAGTGGCGGCTCACGCAGCCGCGGTCTTCGGTGGCCAGCCGATCGAGTACCTGGCGCCCGGCGGGGACCGGACCGTTGCGGGACTGGTCATGGACCAACCTGCCATGAAGCTGTATGCCTCAGTCCCCCGGCTGGACTTCCTGGATGTGCCTGATCCCAATGGCTCGGTGCTGCGGAAGGCCGCCGCGGATGTCTGCGCCGTCCGGATTCAGGTGGCGGACGCACCGCCATAGTTATCCACAACCGGCCGTCGGTGACAAGCGCGGGCCGACCCTTCCTGCCTCGACTCCCCAGCAAGGGGCCGCTGCTGCGGCCCACACTGGAACGGCTCGGCCGGTTCGGCTTCCGCCTGCCGTCGGTGATCACCGTGCACCTGAACGCCGGCTACGACTCGGCCAAGACCCGCGGCCTGCTCGACGAACTCAGCTGCGAGGCCGAGGTCGCCACCAAGGGCAACGAACCTCAAACTCGGGGTGGTACTCCGTGACCCACTCGGCCATCCGGCGCTTCCGTCCCGCGATGAACTCCAGCGTGGCATCCCGGTGCGTCACGTACTCCTCGGTCGTGGCCGGTGCCCCGGAACGCTCGAAGTTTTCGAAAGGGGGCTCCCTGGTTCTCCTGCGTAGTGACGCCGGATGCACTCAAGGGTGAGGTCCATGCGGTCACCGACCTGTTTACCTTCGGGACCGAACCCTCGTGCCTTGTTCATGGTGGGTTGGTCCTTCGTCCTGACGGGCCAAATCATCGAACTGCCGATGGTGTAAGGAGGGTTCAGGTACCGGGACTTCTGGTCCTCGTTCAGCCCCGGCGATAGCGTTGACCAGAGCCTTCGGCTTCAACCAGGTGGACCCCGGAGCGCAGTCTCTTCGTCCACAGCAGCTCATGGTCCAACCGGAGCCTCGGACTGTCCCTGTCCGCGTCGGGTCTGGTCCTCGCAGGCTGGTCGGTCTTGTAGTCGAATGAAGTATCGAACACGCGCATCTTGGAAGTGTATGCGCACGTCAAGTTCTTGAGCCGGATTCATCGTTGTTTTTTGGTTACGGGGCCAAGGGTTCCTGGCCGCAAGCTTGATGGCCTGCCAGGGGGCCGCCGGGGTCCGGCGCGCTTGAGGGCACGCTCCACGGCGCGGTAGACGGTGGATCGTCCGACGGAGAACAGTTCGGCGAGCTCATAGATGGTGTGCCGGCGGGGAGGTCATCGGCAATCTCATGAGCGTCCTGGACGGACCGGGCCAGCCGTCCAGTTTGGTGACAACCAGGGTATCGCCGGCGCGGCAGGCGGCCAGCGCTTCACGCAGACCTAGCCGGTTCCTGTTTCGGCCCGTGAGCCCGTGGTCGACGTAGATCCGTTGGGGATCATACGGGACGCTTCGTGGCTCGGAGCAAGAGCGCCGTCCGCCGCCGGTGCGTCCGGTGGCGGACCGGCTTGCGGGTGAGTCGAACTAGCTAATCTCGGTTGATGAGACGGGTATCAATTTCGGGTCTGCAACTCGATACATGATGGCCCGGTGCATCGTGAGCGACTGAAGCGCCATTAGATGGGCAAACCGCCGGCTCTCTCGGACTCAAGGAAAAAGGTAGTGCCAGCCCAAAAGACAGGTATCGACTACCGGTGACCGAAGGTTTGCCTGGTGCATAAACTCCGGATTTAGCCGTTATATCGGCACGAACGCGACACAACAAACTTCGCTCTCCACATGCAGGAGGACCTGATGCGGTTCATAACAGGATTGTCCCGGCGACACCGGGGGCGGCGTTCCGCCCCGAGCAAAAAACAACTGGGCACCGGCAAACGCCGGTTCGGCCGGGGTACATCCGCTTCCCTCCTGTTCCGGCGGCGTGCGGCCATCAGCATGATCCTGGCGGCGCTCATGCTGGTCAGCAATATCCCCGCAACCGCTGCAGGCACGGTGACCTCCACGATCCCGGTCGGGTCGCTTCCGGCAGGTGTTGCGTTCACCCCGGACGGGTCGACAGCCTACGTCACCAACACCGGCTCGGACACGGTTTCGGTCATCGATGTGGCGTCGGGCACGGTAACCTCCACGATCCCGCTCGGGTCGAATCCGGTCGGTGTTGCGTTCACCCCGGACGGGTCGACAGCCTACGTCACCAACACCGCTTCCGACACGGTGTCGGTCATCACTGTGGCGTCGGGCACGGTGACCTCCACGATCCCGCTCGGGCCGAATCCGGTCGGTGTTGCGTTCACCCCGGACGGGTCGAGGGCCTACGTCACGCAGTCCGACTCGGTGTCGGTTATCGATGTGGCGTCGGGCACCGTGACCTCCACGATCCCGCTCGGGCCGGGTCCGAACGGTGTTGCGTTCACCCCGGACGGGTCGACAGCCTACGTCACCAACACCGCTTCCGACACGGTGTCGGTCATCACTGTGGCGTCGGGCACGGTGACCTCCACGATCACGGTTGGGTCGGAACCGGTCGGTGTTGCGTTCACCCCGGACGGGTCGACAGCCTACGTCACCGACAACGGTTTCAGAACGGTGTCGGTCATCGATGTGGCGTCTGGCACGGTGACCTCCACGATCCCGGCCGGGTCGCATCCGCTCGGTGTTGCGTTCACCCCGGACGGGTCGACAGCCTACGTCACCAACGACGGTTCCGACACGGTGTCGGTCATCGATGTGGCGTCGGGCACGGTGACCTCCACGATCCCGGCCGGGTCGAATCCGACCGGCGTTGCGTTCACCCCGGACGGGTCGACAGCCTACGTCACCAACTACGGTTCCAACACGGTGTCGGTCATCACCGTGAACCCGGTACCCCCGGTGTTCACCGCGAACACACCACCGACCAAAACGACCACGCGTGCCGCCTACAGCTACACGTTCACCGCCACGGGTGACCCGGCCCCGACCTTCTACGTGTCCTCCGGTGCACTGCCCGCAGGGCTGAGCCTGAACGCCAGCACAGGGGTCCTTTCCGGCACCCCGACCAAGGCCGGCAAGGCAACGTTTACGATGACCGCCACCAACGGCGTCAGCCCCGACGCGGTCACGAACCCCATCACGATCACCGTGACCAAGGGCAAGGTCCGCTGAGCATGAAGATGTCTGGTTCGACGAATCGTTCATGCATGTCTGAGGGACGCTGATGATGGCAGCTCAACTCCACTCGGTTCGCTGTCGGTGAAGGATCGGCCAATGGGCATCTATGGTGACATTCAGCGATGGACCACACCGCACTCAAACAGGAGGACGAGTGTTTACGCAATCGGGATCGCGGGCGAAAAGTTGCTGATCTCCGGTGTCACCGGGCCGCCTGACGGGCGCAAACCCCTTGGGATAAGCGTTGATGTACCGGAGCCATGATGTACCTGAGCCTTGATGAACCCCTGCCGTGGATGCGCCCGTGCATTGCAGCGGCCGCACACACCGTCAACAGCCGGTCAGGTGCCGCTTGGGCCGTTCCTGCCGGTAGAGGTAGCGGCCGGTTTCCTGGAATCCCGCCTTGGCGTAGAGCTGCTGGGAGCCGCGGTTCGCAGCGGCGACCAGCAGCCAGTAGCCAGCCAGGTTGCGGGCGGCGCCTTCATGCAGGAGTGCCTGCATGATCCGCAGGGCATGGCCGCGCCGCCGGGCTTCTGGGCGGGTGGCCATACTGTACAGCCCACCCCAACTGCCTCCTGCCTCCCCGGTGGGAGGGAGAGCCAGCCGACCCACGGCGGCGGGAACGCCGTCGTGGGACCTCACCAGCGCATAGAGCGACGGGCAGCCTGCAAGGATGCTGCGTGCGGTCTCGCGCTCGGCCGGGCCGCCGCGGCCATCCACGCTCCACCACAGCTCAAGCCACTCATCGCTGGGGACCGTGGAGATCTCGACGCCGGGTTGGGCCGCCGCAGGATGGGTTAGCGCAGGTTGGTCCGCCACCTGCGCGCCGCTGCTCCGGCACATCACCAGCGTTTCGGATTGGCGGGTGAAGCCTTCCCCATCGAGGATGGCATTCAGTCCGGTGGAGCGGGGATCATCGAAGACCTGGAAAATCAGCGGCAGGCGCCGGCCGCGGTACCAGAGCCGCGCTGCACGCAAAGCCTCGTGCTGCCGGCGCATATCGCCCTCCGGCTCGCGCGGCCACACCGAATTGGCGCGCTGGGTCACGCCGGAGGCTGCGCGAAGCACCCAGCCGTCGGATTCCTCGCGGTCCGGGGCCGGCCAGGCGGCATCCATCAGCGCCTCAAGCCCAGGCAGGGCCAGGGCTGGTGCAGGACGTGAAACTGTCATGGCGTACCACCTTCCAACGCGAAAGGCCCCCCGGTTTCCCGGGGAGCCTCTCGAGTGCAGTGCTTGGATTACTCGGCCTTTTTGGGCTCTTCCGGTTTCGTTTGGGGCTTGAAGTCCACGCCGGCTTCCTTGCGCTGCTGCGCCGTGATCGGCGCGGGAGCCTGCGTCAGGGGGTCGTAACCGTTGCCCGTCTTCGGAAAGGCAATGACGTCGCGGATGGACTCAACGCCGGCCAGGAGTGCAACCACACGGTCCCAGCCGAACGCGATGCCGCCGTGCGGAGGAGCGCCGAACTTGAAGCCTTCCAGCAGGAAGCCGAACTTGGTCTGGGCGTCTGCCTTGTCCAGCCCCATCAGTTCAAATACGCGTTCCTGGACGTCACGCTCGTGGATACGGATGGAGCCGCCGCCGATTTCATTGCCGTTGCACACGATGTCGTAGGCGTAGGACAGGGCCGATTCCGGGTCATTGTCGAACGTGTCCATGAACTCAGGCTTGGGCGAAGTGAAGGCGTGGTGGACGGCCGTCCACTTTCCGGCGCCAACAGCCACATCGCCGGACGCCACCGCTGCGGCGGCCGGTTCGAACATGGGTGCGTCAACTACCCAGCAGAACGCCCAGGCGCTGGGGTCGATCAGGCCGGTGCGGTGGCCGATCTCCACTCGGGCAGCACCCAGGAGGGCGCGGGCCGCTGACCTCTCACCGGCGGCGAAGAAGATGCAGTCGCCCGGCTTGGCGCCCACGGCGTCGGCGAGGCCTGCACGCTCGGTTTCGTTCAGGTTCTTGGCAACAGGGCCGGCCAGTTCGCCGTCTTCCTTGAAGAGGACGTAGGCCAGGCCTTTGTGGCCGCGCTGCTTGGCGAATTCCTGCCAGCCATCCAGGGTGCGTCGCGGCTGGGAAGCGCCGCCGGGCATCACCACGGCGCCGACATACGGGGCCTTGAAGACGCCGAAGCCGGTGTCCTTGAAGAATTCGGTGAGCTCAGTCAGCTCCACGCCGAAGCGGAGATCGGGCTTGTCCGAGCCGTAGCGCGCCATGGCGTCGGCGTACGTGATGCGCTGGATGGGTGTGGGGATCTCGACGTCGATCAGCTTCCACAGCGCCTTGACGATGCTTTCGCCCAGGGCAATGATGTCGTCCTGGTCCACGAAGCTGGCTTCGATGTCCAGCTGGGTGAATTCGGGCTGGCGGTCGGCGCGGAAGTCCTCGTCGCGGTAGCAGCGCGCGATCTGGTAGTACTTCTCGAAGCCGCCCACCTGCAGGAGCTGCTTGAAAAGCTGCGGGGACTGCGGCAGTGCGTACCAGGAACCCGGCGCCAGGCGGGCGGGGACCACGAAGTCTCGGGCGCCTTCCGGCGTCGAACGCGTCAGCGTGGGGGTCTCGATCTCGACAAAACCGTCCTGGTGGAGCAGTTCACGGGCAATCCGGTTGGCTTCGGAGCGCAGCCGGAGGTTACGGGCGGGGCCGGGGCGGCGCAGGTCGAGGTAGCGGTGCTTCAGGCGGGCTTCCTCGCCGACCTCCACGTGCTCGTCGATCTGGAACGGCAGCGGATCGGAAGTGTTGAGGATAACAACCTTGTCCGCCATGACCTCGATGGCGCCGGTGGCGAGAGCGGGGTTCTCGTTGCCCTCGGGGCGCTTGGAGACGGTGCCGGTGATCTGCAGGACGTACTCGTTGCGCAGGCCGTGGAAGACCTCTTCCTCACGGACCACAACCTGGGCCACGCCGGACGCATCGCGCAGATCCACGAATGCAACACCACCGTGATCACGACGGCGGCCCACCCAGCCAGCCAGGGTTACGGTTTGTCCAATGTGCTCGGAGCGAAGGGATCCGAGGTCATGTGTGCGCAGCACAGCACGCCTTTCTGAAGACGACAGCAGGAAAACAAAAGATAAAACTGCATAGGATCGTTCCGGGAACAATCCCGTCTGAGTTTACCCGCTGGAAAGGCCCGCCTCCCCCATGCCCGAACACCAGCAGCTTCAACGGAGGCTCGGCGTGCTTGACGCCACGTCCATCGGCCTGGGCTCCATGCTCGGGGCCGGCGTTTTTGTGGTCTTCGCCCCCGCCGCGGGTCTGGCCGGAAATTTCCTGGTCCTGTCGGTCCTGATCGCGGGTGCCGTGGCCTACTGCAACGCGGTGGCCTCCGCGGAACTGGCTGCACGGTATCCGGCCAGCGGCGGAACGTACGTGTACGGCCGGAAGCGCCTGGGGAAATGGCCCGGTTTCCTGGCCGGCTGGGGATTTGTCAGCGGCAAGACGGCCTCCTGCGCCGCCATGGCGCTGACGTTCGGCCACTACGTGTCACCGGGCTACGCGGTGCCGGTTGCCATCGCTGCGGTGGTGGCGCTGACCGCTGTGAACCTGTTTGGCATTACCCGCACAGCACTCCTGACCCGGATCCTGCTGTGTGTTGTCCTGGCCACCCTGGTGTTTGTTGCCGTTGCCGCGATTGTGGGGCCGCATCCTGGCGGTTTTTCGGCTGGCGGAAGGTCCGACGGCGGGGCTGCCGCCGGCTTCGGGGGCGTGCTGCCGGCCGCCGGCCTGATGTTCTTCGCCTTCGCAGGCTACGCCCGCATCGCCACCCTGGGAGAGGAAGTCAAGGACCCGGCCAGGACCATTCCGCGTGCGATCCTGGCGGCCCTCGCCGGCGCCTTCGTCATCTACCTGGCGTTGGCGCTGCTGCTCCAAAACCACTTGACCGAAGGCAAGCTGGCCGCCACCACGGCCCCGCTGCTGGACGCTGTCGTAAATTCGCAGTTCGCCGCCGGTGCGCCGGTTGTCCAGGCCGGCGCGGCTGCGGCGTGCCTGGGTGCGTTGCTGGCACTCATCACCGGTGTCGGCCGCACCACCCTGGCTATGGCGCGCGAACGCGATCTGCCAGCTCCCCTGGCCCGGGTGGGCGGCAAGCACACGGTGCCGTTCGTCGCAGAACTGGCGGTGGCCGCCGTCGTGATCTTCCTGATCCTGACCACCGACGTGATGACGGTGGTGGGGTTCTCCAGCTTCGGGGTGCTCATCTACTACGCGGTGACGAACGCCGCGGCGTACACCCTGGAGGAGCACCCGGCCCACGGCCCGAGGTGGCTCAATGTGGCCGGGTTCATCAGTTGCCTGCTGCTGGCTTTCACACTGCCGCCCGCTTCAGTGCTGGGGATGGCCGCAGTCCTGGCCACCGGAGCGGCCGGCCGGTTCGTGGTGCTTCGGTTGCGCCGCTAACCTCGCCAGCCTGAGCCGGTCAGGCGGGCTGGGCTGCTGCTGCCTCGAGCGCTGTAGTGACCTGGACTTTAAGGTCTTCCGACGGCGGCATCCACGTTGCGGGATCGGCGTCGGCCTGCTCGCCGGACCGGATGTCCTTGACCTGGTGCTTGCCGTCGTCGTCGGTGAACCAGACGAAGGGGATGCCGCGGCGGTCCGCGAATTTGATCTGCTTGCCGAACTTCTCGGCCTTGGCGGCCACTTCGGTGGCGATGCCCCGACTGCGGAGCTGGGAGGCAACGTCCTGCGCGGCACCCCAACTCTCGTCAGTGGTGAGCGCCACCAGCACGGCGGTGGGCACCGAACGGGAGGCCTTGGCCAGGTCCTGGCTCAGGATGCGCGACACCAGCCGGGTCACGCCGATGGAGAGGCCGACGCCGGGAAACTTGCGGTTGCCCTTGCTCGCCAAGGCGTCGTAGCGGCCGCCGGAGCAGATGGAACCGAGCTGTTCGTGGCCCACCAGGACCGTCTCCACCACCGTGCCGGTGTAGTAATCCAGGCCGCGGGCGATGCTGAGATCGGCAACAACCTTGCCCGGCGCGCGCTGCACGGCGGCTTCGATCACCTGTTCCAGTTCATTGAGGCCCTCCTCGAGGAGGTCGTTCGTCACGCCGAGTGCGCGGACCTGGGCAACAAACGAGGTGTCCTCGGTACGGATTCCTGCCAGGTTCAGCGCTGCCTGCGCCTGGTCATCGGAGGCACCGAGTTCGGACTTGAGCAGCTCCGCGACCTTGGCTGCGCCGATCTTTTCCAGCTTGTCGATGCTGCGGAGCACGCCGGCCGTGTCGTCCAGGCCAATGCCGCGGTAGAAGCCTTCGGCAAGCTTGCGGTTGTTGATCCGAAGGCGGAAGTCCGGAATCGGCAGTGCGCTCAAGGCTTCGGCGATGACCAGGGCAATCTCCACGTCATAGCGGAACGGCAGCTCGCCGTCTCCCACAACATCGATGTCTGCCTGCGTGAATTCACGGGCCCGGCCTTCCTGCGGGCGTTCCCCGCGCCAGACTTTCTGGATCTGGTAGCGCCGGAACGGGAACGCGAGGTACCCGGCGTTCTCGACGACGTACCGCGCAAAAGGCACCGTGAGGTCGAAGTGGAGCGCGAGGGCGTGGGGGTCAGCTTTGCCGGCCTTGCCCGCCTCGGAGGTGTCGGCGTCGTCGTCCTGAAGGCGGCTGAGGCCGTACACCTCCTTATCAATCTCACCCTTGCGCAGGAGCTGGCCCACGGTTTCCACGGCACGGGTCTCGATGGACGCGAAGCCGTGCAGCTCAAAAACCTTACGAAGGGTGTCCAGCACGTGCAGCTCCACCAGCCGCTCCTCGGGAAGCCACTCGGGGAATCCGGACAGGGAGGCGGTGCGTGCCATGGTGGAAATTCTCCTCTTGATGAAGGGTGCCTGGGACTTTGCCCGGCATTCCACCCGAAACGGGCGGGGAACGGCGGCAGTCCGGCAACTCATGCATAAACTATGTGCGGCAGTCAGTTTATGCGTCTTCCGCCGGCATCTCTAATACGGCGGCCGGCAGCGCAGAAGGCTGCCGCAGACAACCGACTCCGGATTCAGTAACGACCGGACGCGGCCCGACATACAGGAGGACCAGTGGCGGCCAGTTCACGCAGCGCCCGCGAAGCCAAACGGCGCATCCAGCAGATGGAGGCAAAGCGCGAGCTGCGGCGGGACCAGGAGAAACGGCGCAAACGCGACAACCTCATCGCCGCCGGTGCCGGAGCCGCCGCCGTCCTGCTCGCCGTCGTGCTCCAACTGACTGCCTTTGCCGGCAACCCCACGGAAGACGAATTCGCAGCCTTAGAGGCCGGCCTGACCAGCCCAACGGATTCCCCCACGCCTTCCGCGCCTGCCACGAACGGTCCGAATATCCCGGCGCCGGACACTGCCGCGGGCAAGGTGTTCACCGGTGAACTGGCACTGAACGGGACCGTGCTCGGCGTCGAAATCGACGGCACCAAGGCACCCCAGGCCGCCGCGGTCTTCAAGGCACTGACGGATGAAGGTTTCTATAACGGCAGCGCCTGCCACCGCCTGACCACGGGCGAGACCTTTGCCCTGCTGCAGTGCGGCGGCGCCTCGGCCTCCGCCGACCCTGACTACACCTGGGGACCCCTCGAAAACACCCCCGCAGACAACATCTACCCTGCGGGCACGATTGCCGTAGCCCGGTCCGGCGACAACGCCTACGGTAACGGCAAGCAGTTCTTTGTGGTCTACAAAGACACGGTGATTCCCGCCGACTCTGCCGGGGGCTATACGGTGGTGGGCAAGGTGACCTCTGGCATGGAAGCAGTGACCGCCATCGCCGCGGCGGGAATCAAGCCCGGCTCCAGCGCATCAGACGGCGCACCTGTGCAACCAGTCACGATAGACTCGGTTTCTCTGAAGTAGGAAGCCAGGCCTTAACGGCCGCGGTGCAGTACGTGAGTATTTCCCTCCAAGCGAAAGACTTTTAGCGGTGACAGACAGTCAGAAATCCGACGAAACAGCAGCAGACCTGACCGAGGTAACGGCCCCCGTGGCTGACCAGGCAGACGCTGTCCAGGCAACCGCCGAACAGGCCACGGTTGACGAAACCGCGGCTGAAGCGGACGTGGATCCAGAGGGCGTGGCCGTCCAGGCCGAAGATGCCGAGGCCGCGGCGGCCCCGGTGGAACGTACCGAGGTCCCGGCCGCCCCGGTTGAAGAGAGTGCGGCCGGTGACGAGAGCGCGGCTGACGAAGCCCTGGCTCCGGCACCCGCGCCTGCTCCGGCACCTCGACCCGCCCCGTCACCGGCAGCCTTCGCTGCCCGGCCCAAGCCGGCAGCAGCCGCACCTGTGGCAGCACCGGCACCCGTCGCCTCCGCGACTTCGCTGGCGGAAGCTGCAAAGTGGGGCCGTGTCGAGGGTGACGGCCACGTATTCCTGACGATCGACGGCGACGAGCACCCGGTGGGCCAGTACCCCGGCGTCAGCAATGACGAAGCCCTTGCCTACTTCGCGCGGAAGCATGACGACATTGTTGCGCAGGTCCTGCTCCTGGAGCAGCGCATCAGCTCCAAGGCGCCCAGCACCGATATGCAGAAGACCGTCACGCACCTGCGCGAGCAGCTGGCGGAGCGGAACATGGTGGGAGACCTCCGTTCCACAGAAGCACGGCTCGACGCTGTTTCCGTGCAGATCGCAGAACTCGAAAAGGCAGAGAAGGCAGAACACGACGCCGTTCGCTCCGCCGAGCTCGCAGCCCGCGAGGCCATCGTGGCCGAAGCCGAAGAGATCTCGGGGCAGGATCCCGCACAGATCCAATGGAAGACCTCCAGCGCCCGGATGAACGATCTTTTTGAAAGCTGGAAGACAGCCCAG
The DNA here is from genome assembly GCF_054510915.1 of Pseudarthrobacter arbutini. Taxonomy (NCBI): domain Bacteria; kingdom Bacillati; phylum Actinomycetota; class Actinomycetes; order Micrococcales; family Micrococcaceae; genus Pseudarthrobacter; species Pseudarthrobacter arbutini. The sequence continues at coordinate 72,679 of NZ_JBTNDQ010000014.1, forward strand.
AAGGGCGGCATCCGGCTTGGCCGCAGCAACGAGGACGCCTTGTGGAAGCGGTTCCGTGCCGCCCGCACAGTTTTCGACCGTCACCGCCGCGCCTATTTCTCCCAGCTGGATAGCACAAACTCGGCCGCAAAATCGGCCAAGGAGAAGCTCATCGCCGAAGCCGAGGCCCTGTCCTCGTCCACCGACTGGGGCTTTGCCGCCGGCGAATACCGCCGGCTCATGGATGAATGGAAGGCCTCACCGCGCGCCAGCCGCAAGGACGACGACGCCCTCTGGGCCCGTTTTCGTGCCGCCCAGGATGTGTTCTTCACGCACCGGCAGGCAGCCAACGAGGAGATCGACCAGGAATACGCTGCCAACCTCACGGTGAAGGAAGCGCTCCTCGTCGAAGCGAACACCATCCTGCCGGTCAAGGACCTGGCTGCGGCCAAGAAGGCGCTCCAGTCTGTCCGGGACCGCTGGGAAGAAGCCGGCAAGGTCCCCCGCGCCGACATGGGCCGCATCGAAGCCGGCCTCCGCAAGGTGGAGGACGCTGTCCGCAACGCCGAAGAGGATAACTGGCAGCGCTCCAACCCCGAGACGAAGGCCCGCACCAACAGCGCCCTGTCGCAGCTGGAAGCAGCCATTTCCGGCCTGCAGGACGATCTCGCCAAGGCCGAAAAAGCCGGCGACCAGCGCAAGATCAAGGGGGCCCGCGAAGCCCTCGAGGCGAGGCAGGCCTGGTTGGACCAGATCCAGCGCTCGGCCAGCGAGCTTTCCTAGTCAGTAGTTTGTAGGACGCCTTTCGTCAGGCGCCTGTCGCAGGACGCATGGGCCCGGTCCCGGTTATCCACATAGCCGGAACCGGGCCTGTGCGCGTTAAGGGAAGACGCGGCAGGATGGGGGGATGGCCACCTCCCCACCACCCCAATACCCGGACCTGTATTCCCCGGGCAAGCCTTTCGCGTGGCCCGAACTCCAGTCGCTGGCAGCGGACGGTGTCCTGGCGCAGTTCCACCAGCGCGGCTTCACGTTGCCGGATGCTCCCGCGTCACCCCAGGTGCGGGCCAGAACGGTGGCCAACGCGGTTCCGGCGGCCGTCAGGCAACGCGTGGTGGCCGGGCGGATGACGGCGGCCTGGATCTACGGCTGTGCGGCTGAACCGGACCGGCTGGCCTTGCTTGTGGATGCGAAGCGGCGGATTTCGAGCCTCCGCAACACAAGGGGCTGCACGCTCCATGAAGTCCGGCTTGGTCCGTTCGACGTTGTCAGCATGGGCGGGCTGATGGTGTCGAGTCCACTGCGCACCGCCGTCGACATCGCCCTGCATGTCGACGCCCACCGGGCCTTGCCGGCGCTGGCGGGGTTGCTGGCCCGCCCGGAGCGGGACGTGCGGCTGCGCCTGCTGATCCTGGCCATTGAGGCCAGCCCACGGGTCCCCCACAAACGGTCCGCACTGGAAAAGCTGGCCTTGCTAGCTCCGCCGCTTGTTACCGGTGGTCCGGTAGACGTCGAACACGCCGTCGATGCGCCGCACGGCGCTGAGGACGTGGCTGAGGTATTTGGGGTCGCCCATCTCGAAGGCGAACCTGGAGATGGCCACCCTGTCGGTGGACGTGTTCACGCTGGCAGCCAGAATGTTGACGTGGTTCTCGGACAGGACACGCGTGACGTCGGAGAGCAGGGACTTCCGGTCCAGCGCCTCAACCTGGATCTCCACCAGGAAAACACTTGACTGGGTGGGTGCCCAATCCACCTCGACAATCCTGTCGGGCTGGTCCCGGAGATCCGAAATGTTGGTGCAGTCCGTGCGGTGCACCGAAACTCCGGAGCCGCGGGTGACAAAGCCGAGAATCGGATCCGGCGGAACGGGCGTGCAACAGCGCGCGAGCTTCACCCAGACATCGCCAACGCCGCGCACCACCACGCCGGAATCGGAGAACTTGGTTTTGGCCACCTGCGTGGGGATGCTGACTTCAGTGATGTCGTCGTCAGTGCTCTCGTTGCCGCCCAGGCTTTCAACGAGTTTCTCCATGACCGACTGCGCTGACGTATGACCGTCTCCCACGCCGGCGTAGAGGCCCGAGATGTCAAGGTACTTGAACTCTGCGGCTACCGCCGCGAGGGCCTCGTGCGTCATCAGGCGCTGCAGGGGCAGGTTCTGTTTTCGCATCGCCCGTGTCAGGAGTTCCTTGCCACGGTCGATTGCTTCTTCGCGCCGTTCCTTGCTGAACCACTGGCGGATTTTGTTCCGGGCGCGGGCACTCTTGACGAAGTGTTGCCAGTCCTGGCTGGGCCCGGCGCCTTCGGCCTTGGAGGTGAAGATCTCCACCCAGTCGCCGTGGTTTAGTTCGCTGTTGAGCGGGACCAGCTTGCCGTTGACCCGTGCGCCGATGGTGCGGTGTCCCACCTCGGTGTGGACGGCGTAGGCAAAATCCACCGGAGTCGATCCAGCGGGCAGTGCCATGACTTCACCCTTGGGGGTAAAGACAAAGACTTCGCGGGCATTGATCTCAAACCGCAGCGAGTCCAGGAACTCTCCGGGATCGGACGTTTCCTGCTGCCAGTCAACCAGGGACCTCAGCCAGCCCATGTCACCGTCGCGGGGGCTGCCCGGCCCGACAGCCGTACGGCTGGGCTGATCCTTGTACTTCCAGTGGGCGGCCACACCGTACTCAGCGCGGCGGTGCATTTCGTGGGTCCTGATCTGGATCTCCACGGGCTTGCCGCCGGGTCCGATCACCGTGGTGTGCAGCGACTGGTACATATTGAACTTGGGCATGGCGATGTAGTCTTTGAACCGCCCCGGCAGCGGGTTCCAGCGCGAATGCATGGTGCCCAGGGCGGCGTAACAATCCCGGACCGAATCGACGAGTACACGGACGCCCATGAGGTCGTTGATGTCGTCGAAATCCTTGTCCCGGACGATCATCTTCTGGTAGATCGAGTAATAGTGCTTCGGCCTGCCGGTAATGGTGGCCTTGATCCGGGCAGTACGGAGATCCTCAGTGATCTGGTCCCGGATGACGCCGAGGCTTTTCTCCCGTTCCGGGGTGCGGTCGCCCACCATCCGGACGATTTCCTCATAGACTTTTGGATACAGGGCCGCGAAGGACAGGTCCTCCAACTCCCATTTGATGGTGTTCATGCCCAGGCGGTGGGCCAGGGGCGCGAATATTTCCAGGGTTTCGCGGGCTTTTCGGGCCGATGACTCCGCGGAGACGAACCGCCAGGTCCGGGCGTTGTGGAGCCTGTCCGCGAGCTTGATCATAAGGACGCGGATGTCCTTGGCCATGGCCACAACCATCTTGCGGACGGTCTCTGACTGCGCGGCTTCACCAAAGCTGACTTTGTCCAGCTTGGTGACGCCATCTACCAGCATGGCAACCTCTGGACCGAAGTCCCTTTTGAGGTCCGCCAGTGTGTAAGGGGTGTCCTCAACCGTGTCGTGCAGCAGCGCCGCGGCGAGTGTGGTTCCGCTGAGGCCCAGCTCGGCGAGGATGGTGGCTACGGCCACGGGGTGGGTGATGTAGGGATCACCGCTCTTGCGCTTCTGCCCACGGTGGCTCTGCTCAGCCACCTCGAAGGCGCGCTGGATGAGATCAAAATCTTCTTTTGGGTTGTTCGCACGGACGGTACGCAGCAGCGGCTCAAGAATGGGCGAATAGGGTGCCGTGCCGCGGCCGGTCAGCCGGGCCAGGCGGGAGCGGGTACGTTCGCGGCGTCCGGGAAATGTAGGGCGGGCGCCCGATTTGTCCACGGGAACAACTGGCGCCGGGCGTGCGGAAGCGGTCAGTCCGGTCTGAACTCCGTGTCCCGGACTGTTATCCCCGCCTGCCGTTGGCACCGACGCCGAACGTTCTTCCAATGAAGCACCCCTCACGACTGTTTAATTACCCCAGTCTATTCCCCCGCCAGTTCACTTATGTAACCGGCGCCTAAATGCGAAACGGACCGGGCGACGTCGGTATTCCGACGCCGCCCGGCCCGCTTTGATGCAAAAGGTCAGGCCTCTGCGGGCTCAGCCGATTCTTCGGTCCGGGCGTTGTTGGCGGACCTGCGGTGTTCGACGCGCTTCGCCTGCTTCACCAGGTCAGGTTCGTTCTGGCGCAGCCAGGCATACATCGGGGCAGCGATGAATATGGTGGCCGCCGTACCTATCAGAATTCCGACGAACAGTGCCAGCGACAGGTCGCGCAGCGTGCCTGCCCCCAGGAGGCCGGCCCCGATGAACAGGATGGCACCGACCGGGAGGATGGCCACCATCATGGTATTGATGGAACGCACCAGGGTCTGGTTGACGGCGAGGTTGACTTCCTCACCGAAAGTACGGCGCGTGGACGCATCGAGATCCGCGGTGTTCTCACGGATCTTGTCGAAGACCACCACCGTGTCATAGAGGGAGTAGCTGAGCACCGTCAGGAACCCAATGATGGCTGAGGGCGTCACCTCGAAGTCACTGAGGGCATACACGCCGGCGGTGATCATCATCGTCACCAGCATTCCAGCCATTGCAGACAGTGACATCTTCCAGGTCCGGAAGTACAGCGCCATCAGCACCGCGGCCAGGGCCACAAAGACGATCAGGCCAATCAGGGCCTGCTTGGTGACATCCGCACCCCAGGTGGGTCCGATGAAGGTTGATGTCACCTCGTTGTCAGTGACGCCGTAGGCCGAGATGAGGCCTTCCTTGATCCGGAGGGTCTCGTCATCCGTGAGCTTGTCCGTCTGGATCCGCATGGTGGTACCGGCGACATTGGCGACACGCGGAACGCTGCCGGCCACAACGTCTTCGACAACTTTTTCACCAAGGGCCGAGTCGGTGCTTTGCACGTTGGACACGGTGAACTCCGAACCGCCGCGGAATTCGATGCCAAGGTTGAAGCCACCCTTGGCAACCGGAATGAGGATGGACAGCGCCACCGCCACCGCCGCAATGATGAACCACAGTTTCTTGGCACCGACGAAGTTGTAGGAGCGCTTCCCGGTGTAGAGCTCGTTGCCGAAATTGGCGAAGCTGCTGGACATTACTTGTTCTCCTTGGCTGCGCTCTTGGAGGAGCCGGTGAGCTGCTCCTGCTTTTCCGCGAGGCGGCGTTCTGCGATGGTCATGCGTCGTTCAGCCTCGGCCGCCGCGCCTGTGTTCTTGGCGCGGACCACGGACGGCTTGGCCTCCGGCGTGCGCAGGCGCCCGGCGCCGCGGTAGAGCGGCACAACACCCAGCCGCTTGGGATCCAGGCCGGAGAGCCGGTGGCCCTCCCCGAAGAACTTGGTGCGCGCCAGGAGCTGCAGCGTCGGGTGCGTGAACATAAAGACCACGATGAGGTCGGCAATGGCCGTCAGACCCAGCGTGAAAGCGAACCCGCGGACGTTGCCGACGGCCACAAAGTAAAGCACCAGCGCGGCCAGCAGGTTCACGGCCTTGGAGGCCAGGACAGTGCGCTTGGCCCGCTTCCAGCCGTTCTCCACCGCGGAGACCAATCCACGGCCTTCGCGGAGTTCATCGCGGATGCGTTCAAAGTAGACGATGAACGAGTCAGCGGTCTGGCCGATGGCGACGATGAGGCCAGCCACGCCAGCCAGGGAAAGCCGGTAGTTTTCGGTCCAGCCCAGGAGGGCGATGGCCAGATAGGTCAGGGCGCCGGCCACCACCAGCGATGCAATGGTCACCAGGCCCAAGGCCCGGTACTGGAAGAGTGAGTAGACCACCACCAGGAGCAAACCGATGATGCCTGCAAGGAGGCCCATACGGAGCTGTTCGCCACCCAAGGTGGCGGAGATCTGCTGGTCGCTCTGGATCTCGAAGCTGATGGGCAGTGCACCAAAGCGAAGCTGGTCGGAAAGGACCTTGGCGGTCTGTTCGGTGAATCCGCCGGTGATCTGCGGACGTCCGTCGGTGATGACGGCCAAGGAGCGCGGCGCGGAAATGACCTGGTCGTCGAGAACGATGGCGAACTGAGCCTTGGGGTCGTTGCCGGTTTCGCCGCCGGCTGCCACATAGAACTGGTTCAGGCGTTCGGTGACCGACTTGAACTTGGCGGTGCCTTCGTCGTCGAACTGGATGTTGACGGCCCAGTCGTTGGTCACAGCGCCCTGCGCACCCTGCTGCAGCTGGAAGGAGGACGTGACAATGTTGCCGCCCTTGACCTCCACCGGACCCAGGATGTACTTGATGGCCGGCGTGGTCTCAGTTGCCGGTTCACACGTAACCAGGGGTTTTGTCGGATCGGAGGCCTCCGGGCTCTCCGGCGCAGGATTGTTGCAGTCCATGGTTTCGAACTGCCGGTAGATGTCCGCGGTGATCCAGTTGATATCGCTGCCGTTGGCGGGCTCCGCCGTGGGCTTCGGAAGCTGATCTTCGGGGGTGAGGGATTCCGTGGGAACGGGCGCGCCGTCGCCGTTCAGCAATACGGGACGGAAGTTCATGTCCGCGGAGGCCTGGATCAGGTCGCGGGTTTCCTTCGTGGGTGTACCCGGAAGGCTGACCACTACGTTGCGGCCTGACTGCGTGCTGATTTCCGCTTCGGCAACACCTGAACCATCCACACGTTGGCGGATGATGGCTACGGCCTGGTTGAGCTGCTCTTCATTGATGTCCGAACCGCCCTCAACCTTGGGCGCCAGGATCATCTGGGTGCCACCCTCGAGGTCCAGTGCCAGCTTGGGTGCCCAGCTTGCCTGCCCGGCAAGGGTGCCGCCGGCCAGGACGGCGGTCAGCACGGCGAGGACTACGCCGAGCCACACCAGTACCCTCAGGCCTGAGTTGTTAGGGCCAGTTCGTGCCATTGTCGATCTTTCTCTTATTTACGGAGGAACCACCGGCGGGAGCTATCTGTCCCACCGGCGGTTGTCCCCAGCCGTAGAGGTGTTGTAACGCGGGCTGCCGTGCGGCGTGGACTAGTTGTCCTTCTTGCCCTCGTCGTTGAGGCGCTTCAGGGTCTCGTCCGGGGTTTCGGCGGATGCTGCCGGGGTGCCTGCTTCTTCAGTGGTGAGTGAGGACGCGTCATCCGGGACGGCCGGAGTCTCGGCTTCGACGGGCGGTTCCACAATCTTGGTCACAGCCTGGCGGTGGACAGTTGCCAGGTTCCCGGGGGAAAGCTCAAGGACAACTTTGTTCTCGGCGTCGTCCATGGAGACAATCCGACCAAAGAGTCCGAAGCTCGTCATAACCTCAACACCGGGCTCGAACTGGGACTGCAGCGTTGCCTGCTGCTCCTTGGTCTTCTTGTTGCGGCGGAACATCATGAAGATAAAGATTCCGAGCATTGCGAACAAGACGATGTTCATTGGATCCACAGGGAAGATTCCGTTCTGTACTGGCGTATCGGGTGTTTGGCAGCGTCCGCGTCGTTCCCCGTTGCAGAGAATCCTGCCTGGCAGGCAGCGGCTCCTCGGAGCCGTCGCGGGAACACAGACCCGAACGTGCCGGGTGTCATACCAGTCTAAAGGGAAAAGCTGGGAGGACAGTGCTATTGACCGTTCGGTGCCCATTCGGCCGCGGACTCGGCGCTGTCCGGGTCCGGTTCGAACAGATCCAACGGCTCCTGCCCGAAAACTCCGGCCGGTACGGCGAAGCCCAAGTGGGTCCAGGCCGGAGCCATGGCGATGCGGCCCCGTGGCGTCCGGCCCAGCAGGCCTTCGCGCACCAGGAACGGTTCCGCCACCGTTTCCACGGTCTCGGTCTCCTCCCCCACCGCAATGGCAAGGGTGGAAAGCCCCACGGGTCCCCCGCCGAACTTCGTAATGAGTGCTTCGAGGACAGCGCGGTCCAGCCGGTCCAGGCCTCGCTTGTCCACTTCATACATGTCCAGGGCAGCGGAAGCGGCGCGGGCATCAATCTGCTCAATCCCATGCACGAGTGCCCAGTCCCGGACCCGGCGAAGGAGGCGGTTGGCGATACGTGGCGTACCGCGGGACCGGCCGGCAATTTCGCTGAAGCCCGCAGAGTTGACCTTGAGGTCCAGCAGGCCGGCGGAGCGCCTGAGCACCAGTTCGAGCTCGGCCACGCTGTAGAACTCCAAATGCCCGGTGAACCCGAACCTGTCCCGGAGCGGTCCTGGCAGCAGACCGGCGCGCGTGGTGGCACCCACCAGGGTGAAGGGCGGCAGTTCCAACGGAATGGCGGTGGCCCCGGCGCCCTTGCCCACCACAATGTCCACACGGAAATCTTCCATGGCCATGTAGAGCATTTCCTCTGCCGGCCTGGACATCCGGTGGATCTCGTCCAGGAAGAGGACCTCCCCTTCGGAAAGGGAGGAAAGGATGGCGGCGAGGTCGCCGGCGTGCTGGATGGCCGGACCGCTGCTGATCCGCAGTGGCGCGTTCATTTCAGCGGCCACTATCATGGCCAGGGTTGTTTTGCCGAGGCCTGGAGGGCCGGAAAACAGCACGTGGTCCGCGCTGCGCCCCCGCATCCGGGAGGCCTGCAGGACCAGCGAGAGTTGCCTCCGGACCCGGTGCTGGCCGACGAAGTCATCGAGGTTCTTCGGCCGGAGGGCGGCTTCGATCGCCCGTTCCTCGGGTTCCTCCCCTGCTGCCACCACGGAAGGCTCAGCCACGGCTGCCTACGCGGTTACCGGCCCGCGCGCCATCCTGGCCCAGCCAGCGCAGCGTGGTCCGCAGGATCTCGGCCACATTGCCACGGAATTCCACCTCGGGATCGTCCGCAAGGGCCTTCTCGATGCTGGCACCGGCATCCTTTTCCGACCACCCGAGGCTGGTCATGGCCGCCACCACCTGGGGCTTCCAGGCCGCTTCGGCCGGAGTGGACACGCCGGCCGCACCCGCCGTTCCGTGGGGCACCAGCTTGCCGGCCAGTTCCAGCACAATCCGGCCGGCCACCTTGGGGCCGATGCCGGGCACCGTGGTGAACGTCTTGCTGTCACTCGTGTGCGCGGCAACCCTGATCGCTTCAGGCTCGTGCACGGCGAGCACCGCCAGCGCGAGCCGCGGACCTACGCCGCTGACGCTGAGCAGGACATCGAAGACCTCGCGTTCGTCGTCGGTGGCAAAACCGAACAGTGTGAGGGAATCCTCGCGCACGATCAGCGACGTGAAGAGCTTGCCTTCCTCGCCGGTGCGGAGGCGGCTGAGGGTCTGCGGCGTGGCGTTGACGCTCATGCCCGCCCCGTTGAGGTCGATCACGGCAGCGGAAAGGCCAACGTGCGCTACGGTTCCGCGAAGGAAACTGATCAAAGCCGGGCTCCTGGTGTACTGCCGGGCTCTTGGGGGTAGGACCGGCTATCCGAACATATCTACGAATACCCTAGCAAGCGCCCCGGACATTCAGCGTGCGCGGCGCGCTTTCGCCTCGGCATCGGCCCACGCGCGCTGGGCCGGCGTCAGCGACAGGCTGCCGGGGCCGGTGGTGGCCACCGCGGCTCCGCTGCCAGCGCGCCAAGCATGCGTGATGGCAAGGGCCAGGGCGTCTGCAGCGTCCGCTGGCCGCGGCGGCGCGTCCAGCCTGAGGATTTTTGTGACGAGTTTGGTCACGGCTTCCTTGTTGGAGGTACCGCTGCCGGTCACCGCTGCTTTCACTTCCGACGGCGTATGCAGAGCCACCGGGATCCCGCGCCGGGCGGCGGCGGCAATCACCACACCGGAGGCCTGCGCCACGCCCATCACCGTACTGACGTTGAGCTGGGAAAAAACGCGTTCGACGGCGAGCACCTGGGGTTCGTAGCGGTCCAGCCACTCGTCGATGGCCAAGGCAATAACCAGCAGGCGCTGGTCCAAGGTCTCCTCGGGAGAGGTACCCACCACCCCGACTGCCACCATCGTGGCGCGCCGGTTCCGTTCGACGTCGACCACGCCGATACCGCATCGGGTCAGGCCCGGGTCAACACCTAATACGCGCAGCGTCACCCTGGGACATCCGCCTTAGGCCACAAAGCGGATGGTCACTCCGCTTCCAGGGCGGCCTGGACTTCGTCGCTGAGGTCGGCGTTGCTGTACACGTTCTGGACGTCGTCGAGCTCTTCCAGGGCGTCCACGAGCTTCATGAACTTCTTGGCGGCATCGAGGTCCAGCGGCACCTGCATGGACGGCACAAACTCGGCCTCGTCGGTCTCGTACTCGATTCCGGCTTCCTTGAGGGCATCGCGGATGGCCTGGAGGTCGGTGGGCTCGGAGTGGATCTCGAAGCTTTCCCCGTTGTCCTTGACTTCCTCGGCTCCGGCGTCGAGGACGGCCATCAGGACGTCGTCCTCGCTCAGGCCGTTCTTCGGCAGCGAGACAACGCCCTTGCGGCTGAACAGGTAGCTGACCGAACCGGGGTCGGCGATGGTGCCGCCGTTGCGGGAGATCGCCAGGCGGACCTCGGAGGCGGCGCGGTTTTTGTTGTCCGTGAGGCACTCGATCAGCAGCGCCGAACCCTGCGGGCCGCGGCATTCGTACATAATCTCGGTGTAGTCAACCACTTCGCCGGTGAGGCCGGCACCACGCTTGATGGCACGGTCGATGTTGTCGGCCGGAACGGAGGTCTTCTTGGCCTTGGTGACGGCGAGTTCCAGGCCCGGGTTGCCGGCGAGGTCCGGTCCGCCCATACGCGCGGCGACTTCGATGTTCTTGATCAGTTTGGCGAACGATTTTGCACGGCGACTATCGAGAATGGCCTTCTTGTGCTTGGTAGTCGCCCATTTGGAGTGTCCTGACATGCTTTACGCGTCTCCTCTGATCATGCGGATAAAAAGTTCATGTACGCGTTTCTCCCCAGTCACTTCCGGGTGGAAGGAGGTGGCCAGCAGGTGGCCGGAACGCACTGCAACAATTCTAGCTGTCCCCGGCAGAGTCGCCGCGTGGGACGCGTGCTCAGGGTCTGCGGGCTCCACCTGGGCCAGTATCTCCACGCCGTCGCCGACGCGTTCCACCCAGGGGCCGCGGATGAACACGGCGTGTACTGGAGCGACACCGGATTCCGTGGCGCTGAAGTCCAGGCCCTTGAAATCCAGGTCCGTTTCGAACGACTCGCGCTGCCGGCCGAAGGCGTTGCGCCGCACTGTGATGTCCAGGCCGCCGAAGGTCTGCTGCGGGTGGCCGGCCAGGTCTGTGGCGGGATCGGCGATCTCGTCGGCGAGGAGGATCATGCCGGCACAGGAACCGTAGACCGGCAGTCCGTCGCGGATCCGGTCCTTCAACGGTCCGGCCAGCTCAAAGGCGCGGGCCAGCTTGTCGATGGCCGTGGATTCTCCGCCGGGAATGATGAGGCCGTCCAGGCCGTCCAGTTCGGAGGGGCGGCGGATTCCGACGCCGGCGGCACCCGCGGCTTCCACGGCGCGGAGGTGTTCGCGGAAGTCGCCCTGAAGTGCCAGGACGCCGATCCGGAGGCCCGAGCCCACGCGTGCAGAAGCAGCCGAAAGGGGGTTTGTCATCCAATCAGCATAATGTGCGCTGGTCCCGGGGCGGCGCCGGAAGCGCTTCCGGGAAGGGTTCTATGCCGTTGCTGGGATATATTACAGAGCATGCTTTACATCAGTGTTCCGCTCGGCAAGCTGGTCCGCCGGGTGTCCCGGCTCAGGGGCGGAGGGTCCGCGCTGCCCGGGCTGGTGGTCGAAAAAATCGATCCCGGCTTTATGCAGCGGACGCTCTCCACGCTCCCCCACGGCGTCGCCGTGGTGAGCGGAACCAACGGCAAAACCACCACCACCAAGATGGTGGTGGAACTCCTGGAAAGCCAGGGCCTGAAGGTCTTCACCAACCGCACCGGCAGCAATTTCACCCGCGGCGTGGCGGCCGCCCTGCTGGGCGAAGTGGACTGGCGCGGCAGGCTCAGGGCCGACGTCGCCGTGCTGGAGCTCGACGAAGCCCACGCCACGCATTTTGTGAACCGTGTTCCGCCGCGGTACAGCCTCCTGCTCAACGTCCTGCGTGACCAATTGGACCGGTTCGGCGAGATCGACAAAACGGCCCAGCTGCTGCAGCACATCGCCGACAAAACCACCGGAACAGTAGTCCTCAATCGGGAGGATCCGCGGGTGGCCCGCATCGCGGAAACCCTCACCGGCCAGGACGTCCAGTACTTCGGCCTGGACGATTCGCTCCTGAGCACCTTCCCCAACGACGACGACATGCGGGCAGCGCCCGGCAGCCCCGCCCCCGCAGCGCTCCCCCACAAGCCAGCGGCCGACGTCGTACTCCGCAAAGTGGGGCCGGACACCGCCGATTTTGAGTACGACGGCGCCACGGTCACCACCGCGATGAAGCTCCGCGGCGTCTACAACATCTTTAACGCGGCTGCGGCGCTGACCCTGGCCCGCAGCATCTGTGGCGGCGGTGCCGCCACGGCCGACCACGCCACCCTACTCACCGCGCTGTCCCAGGTGGAGCCGGCGTTCGGCCGCGGCGAAAGCCTCACGGTGGACGGCCAGCCCCTGGACCTCGTCCTGGTGAAGAACCCCAGCGGTTTCCGGCTGGGACTGAAATCCTTCCCCGCGGGCGGTTACGCCACCATGATCGCCATCAACGATAACTACGCCGACGGCCGTGACATGTCCTGGCTCTGGGACGTGGAATTCGATTCGCTCCGCGACGGCGGTGTGGACCAGCTGACAGGTTCCCGCGCCTACGACATGGCGCTGCGGCTGCAGTATGACGACGTCCGGATCGGCGGGGTCCAGCCGGAGATCGCGCCCGCACTCGCCGCGTTTATCCGGGACGCCAAGGGCAAACCGAAGCGGATCTTCTGCACCTACACAGCCATGCTGGCCATCCGCCGCGAGCTGTCCAAAATCACCACAGTGGAGGTGGTCTCATGACCGCTGAATCAACCGGCATCGTGCCGGACGGCGTCGAACAGAATTCCAAGGGAACCATCCGGGTCCTGCAGCTCTACCCGCGGGACATGAACATCTACGGCGACTGGGGCAACGCCCTGGTGCTCAAGCAGCGGATCAGCTGGCACGGCTACACCCCGGAGCTGCTGGAGTACAACGTCGGCGACGAATTTCCCGCCGACGTTGACCTGATTGTCGGGGGCGGCGGCCAGGACAGCGGACAGCTGGTTATCAAGGACGACCTCCAGTCGCAGGCCGGCGTCCTCACGAAGCTGGCCGAGGACGGCGCACCCATGCTGGTGATCTGCGGGCTGTACCAGCTGTTCGGGCGCTTCTTCAAGACCCGTTTAGGCTCGGTCATACCGGGCATCGGTGTCCTGGACGTGGAGACACACGGCACGGACGAGCGCCTGATCGGCAACGTCAGGGTGGCCACCGAAGAGTTCGGCGAGGTGCTGGGATACGAGAACCACAGCGGGCAGACCACGCTGGGTGCGGGCGTCCGGCCGTTGGGGACCACCGCGAAAGGTACCGGCAACAACAGCAGCGACGGTCACGAGGGCGCACGCTACAAGAATGTGGTGGCCAGCTACCTGCACGGTTCGCTGCTGCCCAAGAACCCTGCCATCGCCGACTTCCTCATCAGGACCGCCGCCGAGCGTAAATACGGCACCTTCACAGCCGGCGCCCCGGACGACCGCTACGCAGTGCTGGCCCGGGAGCACGCAACGCGCCGACCGCGCTGATCGTTGCCGCGCTGAGTAGCGCTGCGCGGACGATTTCCCCGTCGAACTGTCTCAGGGGTCCTTGGTGATCAGCAGTTCGTGCGCGCCGGCAGCAGCCGCGCCCATCGAGTCCACCACCGTGGTGGTCCTCAGCCTGGTAGCGGCGTCGACCTCGGGAGTTGCACAGACGCCCTGCGGTGCATCGGTTGCCACCGAGCACCAGCGGTACGGATCGCGGACAATCACCGAGGGGGCCCAGGCCAGGTCCGACGCCGTCCACTTCCCGGCTGCGTCCTGGCTGAACTGTGCCCGCACGAGCAGGCCCTCGTTGTTCACTACGTACCAGGGCGACAGTTCGGTGACTCCGTTGCCCAGGCCGTAGACGATCCAGGTTCCCTTGTAGTTTTCGATGGGCAGTACCGAGTGGGTGTGGTGGCCGTAGATCATGGTGAACTGGCCGCTGTCCACCAGGGCGTGGGCCACCTCCTGCTGCTGGGCGTTGGCTTCACTGGCATACTCGTCGCCGGCGTGCATGGCACCGAGCACGATGTCCGCGCCGAGCGCCCGTGCCTTCACGGCCTTGGCGATCATGGTGGGCGCGTCCAGCATGTCCACTTGCCAGCCGTATTCAGGGTACTGGCCGTTGAGCCCGTAGGTCCCCGCGATGATGGCGATCTTGGCGGCATTGGTCTGCAGTATCAGGATTCCCTGCGACTCGGTCTCGGTGCGGTAGGAACCGGTGTGCTTCAGCCCCGCCGCATCCAGGGCGTCCACGGTACGCAGTACTCCGTCCGTGCTTCGGTCGATCGTGTGGTTGCTCGCGGTGGTGCAGGCCCGGTACCCCACCGCCTTAGCGGCTGTGATGATCTGCGGCGGGACGTTGAATGACGGGTACGCGGAGAACGGGCCATCGGGCCCGGCCACGGGCGTTTCCTGGTGGCAGATAGCGAGGTCGCTGGCGTGGATGTACTTTCGTTGGCCTTCGAGGAGCGGGGTGAAGTCCAGCCCTGGTTTGCCTGCTGCGGCGGCATCGTCGCGGGCCTGTTGCCAGAGTTGGGTGTGGACCAGCATGTCGCCGGTCACGACGACGGACGTGCACCGCAGCGTGGGGCAGGCCGGCCCCGCGCCGGGGGTGGGAGTGGGCGTCGGGGTGGGGGACGCCGTCGGGCTTGGCTGCCTTGTCCCGCCGCCGGTACTGGCAGCACCGGAGGACGGAACAGTCTGTTCGGCGACCAGGCCGCATCCTGCCAGCAGGGCAGCGGCCAGGACGCCGGCGGACACCGCGGCAGCGGAACGAACAGCAACAGCGCGCACCGAAGCAGCGCCCAACCTTTTCCCCATAGGCGTCATTGTAGGTCTGGCCGCCGCGCAAATTCGGCAAAGCCGCGCGTTGAGAAGCATGCGCCAGTATGAAAGGTTAGCGTGATGACGAATCCCCTCCTCAGCGCCAGCGCCCTGCCCTATGGGCTGCCGCCTTTTGCCCGGATCAAACCATCCGATTACGCCGATGCCATCGACGCCGGCCTGACGGAACATCTGGTGGAAATCCAGGCGATCGTGGACAACCCGGCGCCGGCGGACTTCGAGAACACGGCCCTGGCCATGGAGAAGTCCGGCCAACTGCTCCAGCGGGCGGCCGACTCCTTCTTCACCCTTGCCTCAGCCGACGCAACAGACGAAATCCGTGACCTGGAAACCGAACTCTCACCCCGCATTTCGGCGCATCAGGACGAGATCTACCTCAATCGGGCACTGTTCGACCGGTTCGCGGCGATTGATACCTCCGGGCTTGACCCTGAGTCAGTCCGGCTCGTGGAGGAGTACGTGAAGGAGTTCCGCCAGTCCGGGATCCAGCTCGAAAAGCCGGGCCAGGAACGGCTGAAGGAAATCAACGCGGAGCTGTCCAAACTGGGCACGGAGTTTGGCCAGCGGGTCAAGGAGGCCATGAAATCAGCTGCCTTGCTGCTGGACACAGCAGCCGAGCTGGCCGGCTTGCCGGCAGACGATGTCGCCAGCGCCGCTGAGGCGGCCCGCGCCGTTGGCCACGACGGAAAATTCCTGCTGACGCTGATCCAGCCCAGCAACCAGCCCGCCCTGGCTGCCCTCGAAAACCGGGACGTCCGCCGTCGGCTGTTTGAAGCTTCCATCGGCCGGGGCAGCGGCGGCACCCTGGACGTCCTGGAACTGGCCAGGTCGACGGCACGCCTGCGCGCTGAAAAGGCAGCCCTTCTGGGTTTCGCCAACTATGCCGAACTCGTGGTGGACCGCCAGACAGCCCGCGACTTTGACGCGGTCCAGTCCATGCTGACCAGGCTGGCCCCGGCGGCTGTGCGCAATGCCGACGCCGAGGCTGCGGCCCTGACTGAGGCGGCAGGGCATCCGCTGGAGGCCTGGGACTGGGCGTTTTACTCAGCCAAGGTGCAGCGGGAAAAGTACGCCGTGGACGAGCAGGCACTCCGCCCCTATTTCGAGCTGGAACGCGTACTCCGGGACGGCGTCTTCTTCGCCGCCACATCCCTCTACGGCATCACGTTCCACGAACGCAAGGACCTCGCCGGCTACCACCCGGACGTCCGCGTCTGGGAAGTCCGGGACCAGGACGGCAGCGGACTGGGATTGTTCCTGGGCGACTACTACACCCGCGAATCCAAGCGGGGCGGCGCCTGGATGAACTCGCTGGCGGACCAGTCGGGCCTGCTGGGCACCCGGCCCGTGGTGATCAACAACCTCAACATCTCCAAGCCGCCGGCAGGCGAGCCCACACTCCTGACGCTGGACGAGCTACGCACCACTTTCCACGAGTTCGGACACGCACTCCACGGCTTGTTGTCGAACGTGACGTACCCGCGGTTCGCCGGGACTGCTGTCCCCCGCGACTTTGTGGAATACCCGTCGCAGGTCAACGAGATGTGGATCCTGTGGCCGGAGGTGCTTGCCAATTATGCCCGGCACCACGCCACCGGCGAACCGCTTCCGCAGCAGGTGGTGGACAAGCTGAACGACTCACGGCTCTGGGGCGAAGGCTTCGGGACCACGGAATACCTCGGTGCTGCGCTGCTGGACCTGGCCTGGCATGTGCTGGACGAAACCGAAATCCCCGACGACGTCCTGGCGTTTGAGGCGAAGTCCCTCGCGGCCGCGGGCGCGGCTCATGCCCTGATCCCGCCGCGTTACCGCACCGGCTATTTCCAGCACATCTTCGCGGGGGCTGGCTATGCGGCCGGCTATTACTCGTACATCTGGAGTGAGGTGCTGGATGCCGAAACCGTGGACTGGTTCACCGAAAACGGCGGCCTAACACGCGACAACGGCGAACGCTTCCGCCAGGAGCTGCTCTCCCGCGGCAACAGCAGGGACCCGCTGGAATCCTTCCGCGCGCTCCGCGGCCGCGGCGCCCGGCTGGAGCCCCTTCTGAAACGCCGCGGCCTCGACTGACCCCCGTTAAAGTACGACGCCGGTCCCTCACCAAGAAAGGTGAGGGACCGGCGTCGTACTTCAGAGACGCCAGGCGCCCCTAAGGCGCCCCAATAAAGCGAGTTACCAGCCGCGCTCGGAGAGGCGGTGCGGCTGCGGGATCTCGTCGACGTTGATGCCCACCATGGCTTCGCCGAGGCCGCGGGAGGCCTTGGCGATGACGTCGGGGTCATCAAAGAACGTGGTGGCCTTGACCACGGCAGCGGCGCGCTGGGCCGGGTTGCCGGACTTGAAGATGCCGGAACCGACGAACACGCCGTCGGCGCCGAGCTGCATCATCATCGCAGCGTCGGCCGGGGTGGCGATGCCGCCCGCGGTGAACAGCACCACGGGGAGCTTGCCGGCGGCGGCGACTTCCTTGACCAGTTCGTACGGGGCCTGCAGTTCCTTGGCCGCAACGTAGAGCTCGTCCTCGGGCAGGGCGGCAAGCTTGGCGATCTCGGCGCGGATCTGGCGCATGTGGCCGGTGGCGTTGGAGACGTCGCCGGTGCCGGCCTCACCCTTGGAACGGATCATGGCCGCGCCTTCGTTGATGCGGCGCAGCGCCTCACCAAGGTTCGTGGCGCCACAGACGAAGGGAACCTTGAAGTTCCACTTATCAATGTGGTGGACGTAGTCGGCCGGGGTCAGGACCTCGGACTCGTCAATGTAGTCCACGCCCAACGACTGCAGGACCTGGGCCTCCACGAAGTGGCCGATCCGGGCCTTGGCCATGACCGGGACGGACACGGCTGCGATGATCTTGTCGATCATGTCCGGGTCCGACATGCGGGACACGCCGCCCTGGGCACGGATATCAGCCGGAACGCGTTCCAGCGCCATCACTGCAACGGCACCGGCGTCTTCGGCGATGCGGGCCTGTTCAACGTTGACGACGTCCATGATGACGCCGCCCTTGAGCATCTCAGCCATGCCGCGCTTGACGCGGTTGCTGCCCGTGACGCTGTTCGCGGACGAACCGGCTTCGCTGCTTACATCAGGTGTAGACACAAAAACCCCTATGGGTAGATAGATGATCTTCGCCGGGCGCGAGGGCGGCAAGAAACCGAAAGTACACGCACCGGGTTGCCGGATCCATTGACCGGGCAGTCACAATACTAGTCCCCCGGCAGGCGGCGGGCTTAATCAGGCTTAATCCGAAGCCGCGGACTCCGCAAGGGCCTGGCGATGGACGGTGGCTACGCGCTGGATGATCGTGATGAGGCTGGCCAGGGCCAGGAGTCCAAGCGTCACCAGAAGAACCACCGGGGGCAATCCCAGGCCGGTAAATCCGGTGACCACCAGCACCGAAACCAGTCTCTCGGCGCGCTCGGCGATGCCCACATTCGCCGTGAAGCCAAGGGATTCGGCCTTGGACCGCGCATACGAGACCACCATGCCCAAAACGAGGCACAGCATGGCGGCGACGGCGATGGCGTAATCGTCGCCCCCGGTGAAGAACCAGATGGCCACACCCGCGAACAGTGCGCCGTCGGCGATCCTGTCCAGGGTGGAGTCCAGGAAGTTTCCCCAGCGGCCGCCGGTGTCCCGCAGCCGTGCCATAATGCCGTCAAGCACGTCCGAGAAAATGAACGCGGTAATGAACAGGGTCCCCCACCAGAGCTGGCCGAGGGGGTAGAAGACCAAGGCACCCACCACCACGCCGGCGGTTCCGATGACCGTCACAGCATCAGGGGAAACACCGATTTTCAGGAGCCAGCGCGCAAGCGGAGTGAAAAGCGCGGTGAAAAACCCGCGCGCATGCCTATTCAGCATCCGTCTCCCCGGGCCAGGCCTCTGCAACCTGCTGGCGGACTTCATCCAGGGTCTGCGTGATGGCCTTGGTCTGGGCAATGATGGGGAAGAAGTTGCCGTCCCCGCCCCAGCGCGGCACGATGTGCTGGTGCAGGTGCGCGGCGATTCCTGCCCCGCCCACTACGCCCTGGTTCATGCCGAGGTTGAACCCGCCCGGGTTCGCCACCTTGCGCAGGACCCGCATGGCCGTCTGGGTGATCTCCGCAAATTCCGCGGTCTCCTCCACCGTGAGGTCCGTGTAGTCCGGGACATGCCGGTACGGGCAGACCAGGAGGTGCCCCGGATTGTAGGGAAACAGGTTGAGGACCACGTAACAGGTCTTCCCCCGGTAGACGATCAGGGCTTCCTCGTCAGTCCGGCCCGGACCTACGCAGAAGGGACAGTCGTTCTCGTTCTTGAACTGGTGCTGGCCGCCCTTGATGTAGGCCATCCGGTGCGGAGTCCACAGGCGCTGGAATGCATCCGGCACGCCCGCGAGCTCAAAGTCATCTGTCACGCCGGCATCCCCTGGATAGCCTGCGCCTGTGTTCTCCTGCACCGTGTTCTTATCCGTTTCCGCTAGCTGGTCCGGTTACGGACGGCTTCCGTGATCCGCTTGACGGCCTCGGCCACCGGCACGCCGTTGTCCTGGCTCCCGTCACGGAAGCGGAAGGACACCGCGCCCGCCTCGGCGTCGTCGCCGCCGGCGATCAGGACAAAGGGGATCTTGTCCTTGCTGGCGGTGCGGATCTTCTTGGGGAACCTGTCCGAGGACGTATCCACCTCGGCGCGGATGCCCGCCGCCTTGAGCTGGTCAACGACGTCGAACATGTATTCGTTGAACGTTTCGGCCACCGGGATGCCCACCACCTGCACGGGGGAAAGCCACGCGGGGAACGCGCCGGCGTAGTGCTCGGTGAGCACACCCATGAACCGCTCGATGGAACCGAAGAGTGCACGGTGGATCATCACAGGACGCTGACGCGTGCCGTCGGCTGCCTGGAATTCCAGCTCGAAGCGTTCCGGGAGGTTGAAGTCCAGCTGGATTGTGGACATCTGCCAGGTTCGCCCGAGTGCATCTTTGGTCTGGACGGAGATCTTCGGGCCGTAGAAGGCCGCGCCGCCCGGATCCGCGACCAGTTCCAGGCCGGATTCCTCAGCCACTTCGGCGAGGGTCCGGGTGGCTTCTTCCCAGGCTGCGTCTTCGCCGACGTACTTCTCCGGGTCCTTGGTGGACAGCTCCAGGTAGAAGTCGTTCAGGCCGTAGTCCTTCAGCAGGTCGAGCACGAACTTGAGGGTCTTGGTGAGTTCGTCCTTCATCTGCTCGCGGGTGCAGTAGATGTGGGCGTCGTCCTGTGTCATGCCACGGACCCGGGTCAGACCGTGTACAACGCCGGACTTTTCATACCGGTACACCGAACCGAATTCGAAGAGACGCAGGGGCAGTTCCCGGTAGGACCGTCCACGCGAGCGGAAGATCAGGTTGTGCATGGGGCAGTTCATCGGCTTCAGGTAGTAGTCCTGGCCGGGCTTGCGCACGGTGCCGTCCTCGTTGAGTTCCGCGTCCACATGCATGGCCGGGAACATGCCCTCCTTGTACCAGTCCAGGTGGCCCGAGACTTCGTAGAGGTGGCCCTTGGTGATGTGGGGCGTGTAGACGAACTCGTAGCCGGCGTCGACGTGGCGCTGGCGGGAGTAGTCCTCCATCTCCTTGCGGATGATGCCGCCCTTGGGGTGGAACACCGGCAGGCCGGAGCCCAGCTCGTCCGGGAAGGAGAACAGGTCAAGTTCGACGCCGAGCTTGCGGTGGTCGCGCCGCTCAGCCTCGGCGATGCGCTCCTGGTAGGCCTTGAGCGCGTCCTTGGTGGGCCAGGCGGTGCCGTAGATGCGCTGCAGCTGCTGGTTCTTCTGGTTGCCCAGCCAGTACGCGGAGGAGGACCGGGTCAGGGCGAAGGCGTTGGAGATGAGCTTGGTGTTGGGCAGGTGCGGGCCGCGGCAGAGGTCGCACCAGACCGTGGTGCCCTCTTTGCGCTCGACATTGTTGTAGATGGTGATGTCGCCGGCGCCGACCTCGACGTTGACGCCCTCGCCGGCCTCGGCGGCGTTGTTCTTCTTGCCCAGGAGTTCGAGCTTGTAGGGCTCGTTCTTCATGGCCTCGCGGGCCTCGTCCTCGCTGACCACGCGGCGGACGAATTTCTGGTTCTGGTTGACGATCTTGAGCATCATCTTCTCGAGGGTCTTGAGGTCCTCGGGGGTGAACGGTTCAGCGACGTCGAAGTCGAAGTAGAAGCCGTCGGTGATGTACGGGCCGATGCCCAGCTTGGCGTCCGGGCGCAGCTGCTGCACGGCCTGGGCCATGACGTGGGCGGTGGAGTGGCGGAGGACGTCCAGGCCGTCCGGGGAATCGATGGTGACGCCCTCGATCTCGGCGCCCTCGGGCAGCTCCTGGTCCAGGTCCTTCAGCTCGCCGTTGACGCGGGCAACAACAACATCGCGGCGCTCAAAGAAGAGTTCCGCACCGGTTGTCCCGGTAGTCACCTTGGTCTCTTCGCCATCGACGATGAGGGTGATCTGCTGGGCATCTGACACGGGTGTCTCCTATTCAAAGTTTTAGGCTTCATAGCTTGCGGCGTACGGGGACCACAGCCAGCCATCGTCAATGCTATCGGTTTCCCGGGAGGCCGACCAACGGGACCCGCGGCCGTTCAGCCGCCCATTCCGGTAATCGCCAGGCTTCGGCTGATCCCGTCCAAAGGATGCGGCACATCGGTGCGTTCCACCCGGTCCGCCGCGAACGGCAGGGATTCCACCCGGCTCAGGTCCCAGGCCATGCTGGCGCTCAGGCTGATTCCCCGGGGACCTGTCCGCCGGGTGGTGCCCCGGATCAGCAGCAGCCTGGTGCCGAACAGCAGCAGCCCCGCCTGTTCCTGGGCTTCATGGAAGAACACGGAGTCGACGCAGCCGGTGCCGTCGTCGATGCTGATGAACACCACCCGCCGGCCGCCGCGCATGGGCGGTGTCTGGGTGGCGATGCGCACCCCGGCCACCAGCACCTCGGTGTTGTTGCGCAGGCTCAACAGTTTGTCTGCAGTGGTGACCCCCAGCCGGTCCAGCATGGGCCGGTGGCTGTCCATCAGGTGCCCGCTGACATCTATGGCCATCAGGTCCAGTTCTGCCCGGACGTTTTCCACCAGGGTGGGCGCGGGAAGCCCGGGCTTGACGTTCCGCAGCTCCACGTCCCCCAGCGGTAGGGACAGCTGCCCGTCCATGATGTCGATGCCCTTCCGGGTACCGCCGGCGGCCTGGAGCTGTTGCAGGTGCTGGACGAGGTCTGCGCGGTTGGCGGCGCCTCCCGATTCACGGTGCAGGGAGTCAAAGGCACCCAGCTGGGCGAGCCTTTTGATGCTTGGCTTGCTCAGCCTGGACCGGGCACGGAGGTCAGCCAGGGAGTCGTAGGGCTGGCCGGCGACAATCCGCTTGAGCTCGGTCCCGGACAGGCCATAGATGCCGTTAAGGCTCAGCCTGATCCCCAGCTTGCCGGCGTCCGGCCCGTCCGTCACCCGTTCCACCCGGTACTCGGCCTGGCTGCGGTTGATGTCCAGCGGCAGGATGGGGATGCCCAGCCTGCGGGCCTCGGCAACCAGCAGCCGTTTGGGGTACATGCCGGGATCGTGTTCCCACAGCCCGGCCAGGAAAGCCTCGGGGTGGTGCGTCTTGAGCCAGGCGGACTGGTAGGTGGGAACGGCAAATGCCGCACCGTGCGCCTTGCAGAAGCCGAAGCTGCCAAAGGCTTTCAGGGTCCCCCAGACCTTGTCCACTACTTCCGGGGTGTACCCCTTGATCCGGGCCTCCTTGCGGAAGAACTCTTCCACTTTCAGCTCGTGGACCTCGTTGCCGAGCGCCCGGCGGAACTCATCCGCGCGCGCCAGGCCGCAGCCGGTCATTACGTGGAAGGTTTTCAGGATCTGTTCATGGAAGACAGTGACGCCATGGGTTTCCTGCAGCACGGGTTTCAGGTCGGGGTGCGGGTAGACCTCCGGTGCGAAGCCGTGCCGGTGCTCCAGGAAAGGCCGCACCATGTCCGATTTCATGGGGCCGGGCCGGAACAGCGAAATGTCGATGATGAGGTCATTGAACTCACGCGGCGCCAGCTTGCCGATCAGTTCACGCTGGCCGGGTGACTCGATCTGGAAGCAGCCCAGGGTGTGGGTGCTGCGGATCAGTTCGTAGGTTGGTTCATCATCCAGCGGCACGGCGTTGAGGTCGATGTGGCCGTTCTCGGCGATGTAGTCCGGCCCGGTCCCGTCAGGACCTGCAGGGTGGGCCCCTGCCGCCACCACTTCCGCTTTGGAAGGATGGATCCGGATGACTTCCCGGACGGCAAACGCCATCGCGCTCTGCATCCTGACTCCCAGGACATCAAGCTTGAGCATGCCCATGGGATCCATGTCGTGTTTATCGAACTGGCTCATGGGCAGCCCCAGTCCGCTGGGCTGCACCGGGGTCCGGTCAAGCAGCGTGGCATCGCCCAGGATCACCCCGCAAGGATGCATGGAGATATGGCGGGGCAGCCGGTCCAGCCGTTCTGTGAGGTCCACCAGCAGGTCAAGCTGCTGGTTTTCGGTGAAGTCCCGTTGTTCCACCCGGCCAGCGAACTCCCGTAACTCAGGTTTCTCAACCAGTGCCTCACGGAATTTCCGGGCCGAAAAACGCCACAGCTGCTTGGCGATCTCACCGACGTCGTCATCGTCCATCCCCAGGGCCATCCCGGCGTCGCGGACGGCACCGCGGGCGCGGTACCCGTTCTGCATGCTCATCAGCGTGACGCGCTCGGAACCGAAGCGGTCAAAGATCCGCCGGTACACGTTGTGCCGTTCGGCGCTTTCGACGTCGATGTCGATATCCGGCAACGTGGCCCGGTCCCGGGACAGGAAGCGTTCGAAGATCAGGTCGTGTTGCAGGGGGTCCACCTGGCTGACATCAATCAGGTAGTTGACCAGGCTGGAGGCCCCGGAACCGCGGGCGGCTGCCCTGACCCCCATGTCCATGATCATCCGGGAGACCTCCGCGACTGTGAGGAAATAGGAGGAAAACCCGAGGTTCCTGATGATTCCCAGCTCGTGCTCCAGCCGCGAGCGCATGTCCTTGTGGGCTGAGCCTGATATTCCGGGGAACCGCCTGCTGATCCCGGCCTCACAGCGCTGCACCAGTTCATCGTGCGGGTCCTGGCTGATGCCAATGACCGATGCCTCGGGGACCACCGGCTGCTTCCAGCCCATGTCAGTCACCGGGTCAATCCGGCAGAAGTCGGCGAGCGCCTCGGTCTGTGCCATCAGCTGTTTGAGGTCCGCTGCGCCATACCCTGCGGCGCGGATGATTTCCTTGCCGAGCTGAAGCATCTGCGCTGATGATTTGAGCCAGGCCTGCCCGTTGGGCTGGAGCAGCGGTTCGGCCGCGAGTTCGGGGAGGGACTTCAGCGTCCGGGCGGAGTCGAGTACGTCAGCTGTGGCGGCGCCGTCCTCTGCGCAGTAGCGGACCGCGTTGGTGAGCACGGCCGGTACGTGGTGTTCTTCCGCGAGTTTGAGCATTCGTACTGCGTGGGCGGTGCTCAGGGGCGCTCCGGGGGCAGTGAGCTGGGAAACGACTTCCGCTACCAGGGTTCTTGGGGGCATGGCGTCCAGCCAGCTTTTGAAAAGGGTGCGCGGACGGAGGTAGCGCCGGCCGCTCATGGCCCGTCCGACGTCGGAATCCGGGCCGATCAGGACCGTCAGGACCGGTTTCAGGGTTTTGGGGTCGAGCGTGCGGGAGGCGAGTTCGGCGCGGGTGACCGCCACGTGCACCGCTCCCCCGGCTTTGCCGGAGGTGCGGGCATGGGCATCGGACACCAGCCGGCACAGTGCGCGGTAGCCCGCCCCGTTGTTGTGGCCGCGGGCGAGCACCACTACCCTGCCGGCGAGCTGGGTGCGGTGGTCGCCGTCGTCGTCGAAAACCGCAAGGTCCACCCCCACGATGGGGTCGATGCCGGCTTCCATGCAGGCTTTGAGGTGTTTGATGGTGCCGTAGAGGCCGTCCCGGTCCGTGCAGGCGAGCGCGGTTGCGCCGTCCGCGGCGGCAACCTGGGCCAGTTCGTCGGGCCAGGCAACGCCATAGTGTGCGCTGAAGGCCGTGGAAACGTGAAGGTGGGAGAAGCTCATGCTGTTTGTGGCCGGAGGGCGTCGTGGATCCGCAGGAGCCTCCAGCGGCCGCTGCCGGTATGCCTGCTCAGGTCCAGGGTGAGCGGCTCCCCTGCATCCCGGGGGCCGGCACTCCGCGGGTCCGCCTGCACTTGGACGCGCCAGATTTCGTGGTCCACCAGCCCCGGCCCGCTGCCGAGCGGCGCACGGCGTTCCTCGGCCCACCACTGCCGGCGTTCATACCACCGGACGGGCTCGGCGCACACCGTGTAGTGCCGTCCGGCCCACTGGAGGTTCAGCGGCTGGCCGGCGGGGGTGCAGACGACGTCCACGGACTCGCTGAACATACCCATGGGCGCCTCCCGGAACTGAACGGAGCTGATGCAAAATGCTGATGCAAAAGCAAGGTATTCGAATACATGTTCGAATACCTTGAGTCTACGACGACGCTCCGACAAAACCTAGACAGGGGTGGACGGACGGGCAGCAGGGAGGCAGGATTGTGGCATGAGCACCAATGACGCACTCCTCAAGCACGTAAGCATCAAGGCCCAGGACGAAAAGCTCGTGGCAACCTTTGATATCGACGGCAACATACCGGGGGCAGGTGCGTACGTAGTGGGCCTGGTGGCGGCGAGCCCTGATTACTCATCGCAAAGACGCTTGGGCATTGAGTTCATGAACGGGGAGGCCATTGCCTTCTACTCGTTCAGCCATGACCAGAGCGCCGAGGAAAACTATGATCTTGGCGGCGTGACGCACTCGGGCAGCACCATCACCGGCAACTTCCCCGTCGCGGCCGTCCATGGCCTGGGCAAGGGACACATCATGTCGGCCTTCAGCGAGGCTGACGGCAGGGAGTTCCAGTCGGGCGTCGCCGTCGACGAAGCGCTCTAAGTCGACGAAACGCTCTAAGTCGACGAAACGCTCTAAGTCGACGAAACGCTCTAGGGAACACCGAGCAGGTGCTGCCGGAACCGTGTCCGGACAGCACCTGCGGCAGCGTCAGCTGCTTTCTCTGTGGACCTTCATTTCGAGTTTGATGAACCCCGAGATCATGGCCCGGTAAGTTGATTCCACAATGTCCGGATCAATGTCCTTCTTTTTCGCGGCGGCCCGGACATGCTCGATCACCCGTTCCACCCGGCCGGGGGCGCGGACTTCAGCGTCGTCCCCCTTCAGGGTTCCGGCGATCCGGATCAGGCGTTCACGCCGCGCAATGAGGGTGACAATCTGCTCGTCAACTTCGTCTACCGCAATCCGAACGGCAGCGAGCTGTTCTTTGTCGGCCAAAGCGTCCCTATCGTTTCCTTGAATTGTTGCCATCTTCTGACAGTATCGAAGCATGCAGCCCAGAGTCGACTTCATCTCACTAGGCGTTCGCAGTGTTGACGCCTCCCGCCGGTTCTACGCGGAGGGCCTCGGCTGGCCTGTCCACCGCGAGTTTCCCGGTGATGTGGTGTTCATCCAGGTCAACCACGGCCTCATCCTTTCCCTGTGGGACGCAGCGCAGATGCACGCCGAGGCGGGGGTAGGTGTCCCCGGCCCGGTCCCCTGCATCACGCTCAGCCACAACCTGCCCAGCACCGAGGCGGTGGACCGGGTCATGGCGGAAGCGGCATCGGCCGGGGCCACTATCGTCGCCGCGCCGGTCACCCAGCCCTGGGGCGGGTACAGCGGCTATTTCGCCGATCCGGACGGCTTCCGCTGGGAAGTTGCCTACAACCCCACGTGGACAGTGGACGACGCCGGCAAGGTCACCGTTTAGGGGCATGCCGCCCCGAGTGCCGGTTTAGAACAAGGCTTCCACCGGCCGGATCAGTTCCGGGGAGTTGTTGCGTACGTTGCCCACCTCGGTGCCGACCGAATCCACATGCCAGTCGGCCGCGACTTCCTTCACGTGGGCCCGGACCAGGTCCACGAGGAAGGCGGCGTCATCGATCTGCGGATCAAGCCACGACGCCATCGTGGCCCGGTCCATGGGCAGCGGCACGCGGTCGTGCAGGGCGGTGAGCTTGCCGAAAATTGTGGACTCGGCACCGGGCGGCGGCGTATCTGCCGTCAGGATGGATGTGGAGAGCATCCACCGTCCGGGATCGCCCTCGGCCTTGGACGGATCCTTCCACCACTCATACAGGCCCGCGAACACCAGCCCGCTGCCTTTGCCTGGATGGACGTAGTAGGGCTGCTTGGCTTTGCCGGTGCCCTGCTTCCATTCGTAGTACCCGTCCGCCGGGACAGCGCAGCGACGTGACTTCACGGCCTTGCGGAAGGCCGGCTTCTCCAGCACAGTCTCGCTCCGCGCGTTGATCATCTTGGGGCCGATACCAGGATCCTTCGCCCAGGACGGCACCAGGCCCCAGCGGGCAACATGCAGCTGCCGCACGGGGCCGTCGTCGATCAGCCGTTCCAGGACGATCGGCACGTCGTCGGTGGGCGCCACGTTCCATGACGGGGGAAGATGCACTTCCTCCTCCAGCTGGGCATCAAAGTCGGCCAGCAAGTCACCCACGGCCCGTGCCATCACATAGCGTCCACACATGGCTCCAGCATGCCATTAGCGCTATGTACTGTCATCCGGCACCGCATCTGCCGGGCCGGCTCAGGGAATAGCCCGCCGCGGGTTACCGTTGACGGGAACGAACCCCCTCAACGATTTCAGGAGAGCTCCGTGGATTTTACCCCCGAGAACGGCACCATCACCATGTTTTCCACCACCTGGTGCGGCTACTGCAACCGGCTGAAGAAGCAGCTGGACGCGCAGGGCATCGGCTACACGGAAATCAACATCGAAGAGGTGGAGGGCACAGCCGACCTCGTGGAGAAGCTCAACGGCGGCAACCGCACCGTCCCCACCGTGCTCTTCCCGGACGGCACCGCCGCCACCAACCCCTCCGCTGCCGAGGTAAAGAGCCGCCTCGCAGCCTGACCACGGCAGCTGGTGTGGTAGACAGAACGGGACCAACATCCGTGTTGGTTCCGTTCTGTCTATCTGCATTGAGGGAGCCTTTCGTGGTCCATAAAGTCAAAGGTGTCGTAGCCCGCTCCAAAGGGGCCCCGGTCACTCTGGAGACCATCCTGGTCCCGGAACCGGGCCCGGGCGAGGCCCTGGTGGACATCATCACCAGCGGCGTCTGCCACACCGACCTGCACTACAAACTGGGCGGCATCAGCGATGACTTCCCGTTCCTCCTGGGCCACGAGGCCACCGGAGTGGTCAGCGCCGTGGGCCCCGACGTCACGGACGTCGCCCCGGGCGACCGCGTGGTGCTCAACTGGCGGGCCGTCTGCGGCAACTGCCGCGCGTGCAACCGCGGCCAGGCACAGTACTGCTTCAACACCCACAACGCCACCCAGAAGATGACGCTTGAGGACGGCACCGAACTGTCCGCCGCCCTGGGCATCGGCGCGTTCATCGAAAAGACCCTCGTGGCCGCCGGGCAGTGCACCAAGGTGGATCCCGACGCCGATGCTGCCGCCATCGGCCTGCTCGGCTGCGGCGTCATGGCCGGACTGGGCGCCGCCATCAACACCGGGGGCGTCAAGCGCGGTGATACGGTCGCCGTCATCGGCTGCGGCGGTGTGGGCGTGGCCGCCATCGCCGGCGCCGCGCTCGCCGGCGCAACCACCATCATCGCCGTCGACATCGACGCGAAAAAGCTGGACCGTGCCAAGGGCCTCGGCGCCACCCACACCGTGGACTCCTCCGCAACCGACCCCGTGGAGAAAATCCGGGAACTCACCGGCGGCTTCGGCGCTGACGTGGTGATTGACGCCGTCGGGCGCCCCGAAACGTACAAGCAGGCGTTCTACGCCCGCGACCTCGCCGGCACCGTGGTGCTGGTGGGCGTCCCGACGCCGGACATGAAGCTTGAGCTTCCCCTGCTGGACGTCTTCGGCCGCGGCGGCTCGCTGAAGTCCTCCTGGTACGGGGACTGCCTGCCCTCCCGGGACTTCCCCATGCTGATCAGCCTCTACAAGCAGGGCAAGCTGGACCTGGATGCGTTCGTGACTGAGCGGATCACCATCGACCAGGTGGAGGAAGCGTTTGAGAAGATGCACTCCGGTTCGGTGCTGCGTTCGGTGGTGGAACTGTGAGCCTCCGGATCGAGCGGCTCGTCACGTCCGGGACATTCTCGCTCGACGGCGGCACTTGGGATGTGGACAACAACGTCTGGATCGTGGGCAACGATGAGGAATGCGTGGTCATCGATCCCGCGCACGATGCCAAGGCCGTAGCCGCCGCCGTCGGTGGCCGGAAGCTCAAGGCGATCCTGCTGACCCACGGCCACGACGACCACATCCGTTCAGTAGCTGACTTCTGGGACCTCGTCCAGGCACCGATCCACCTTCACCAGGACGACTGGATGCTGTGGCACAGCGTCTACCCTGACGTGGAACCCGACGTCGCCATCAAGCACGGCGACGTCATTGAGGTGGCGGGGGCCAGCCTGACGGCCCTGCACACACCCGGGCACTCGCCGGGCTCGGTATCCTTCCATCTCACTGACGGGCCCGACGGCGAGGGCTCGCTCTTCAGCGGGGACACCCTGTTCCAGGGTGGCCCCGGCGCCACGGGCAGGTCCTACAGCGACTTCCCCACCATCATCGAATCGATCCGGACGTGGCTGCTGCCCCTGCCGGCCGAAACGGTGGTCCGGACCGGCCACGGCGACAGCACCACCATCGGGGCCGAAGCCCCGCACCTGGACGAGTGGATCGCCCGGGGCCACTAAGAGCCCCGGCCGGCCCGGCAAGCGCGGGCTACGCCTCCCGAGTATCCAAACCTGCATAGCTGCTGAAGTCGGCATGCTGGAGGGAGGCGTGGCCCGCGTACGCGGCAATAACGGCGTCCTCAACATCCTGGACCGTGAGGCCAGGCACCAGATCGTTGGCCGCGCCGGCGGTGGCCGGGTCCCAATCCAGGCCCAGGGCTGCATAGCTGTCCGTCAGGACGCTGCGGATGGGGGCGGAATTTTCCACCACGATCACGGAACTGAACAGCCACCCGCCACTCACCACGCGCTGCGCTGTGCCCACGAGTTTGATCCGGTGCGCCGGGTGGGCCGGGTGGGTGCCGTGAACGCTGAACTCCCCGGGGCAGTACTCCCCCGGAATTTCGCCAACCGCTGCCTGCACACCGACGTCCCGCAGGGACTGCGCCAGCAGCTCACCAAAGAAGCTGAACCGGCCCTTGGAACCGGCGATGGCGTCCGCATGGGGCATCACGTGGTCCACCACCAGCGTGCCCTCGTGGTAGGCGGCGGCGCGTCCGCCGGCCTTCCGCACCAGGGGTTCAAATCCGTGCTCGCGGCAGGCCCGGGCGGCCGCGTCGAAGCCGGGCAGGCGGGTATCCCGCTGGCCGAAGGCAACAGTGGGCGCGGGCCGGTACAGCCGCAGCGTGGGGCCGATCCTGCCGGTCTTCGCCTGGGTCAGCAGTTCGAGGCCGAATTCCAGGTCACGTGCGGCGCCGAGGGAATGATCCTGCCGCACCACAGTGAGCGTCCGGAGTCCCGCTTCGGCGTCCTGCATATTGCTAAGCTCCCTTATGGTCATAGTGCAATTCCTTGTCGTCGCGGCTGCGTTCGCGGTCATCGACGCCGTCTGGCTCAAGCTCATGAACCCGTTCTACCGCAGCCACATCGGTGACCTGCTCGCAGACAAGCCACACTTAGGTTACGCCGTGGCTTTCTATGTCATGTACATAGCGGGGATTGTCTTCTTTGCGCTGCGGCCGGCGCTCGACGGCGGCAGCTGGCTGACCGCCGTCGGCTATGGGGCCGCCCTGGGCGCCTTTGCCTACGCGACGTATGACCTGACGAATGCCGCCACGCTCAAGACGTGGCCGCTGCAGCTCATTGTTGTTGACATCCTGTGGGGTGCCGCCCTGACGGGACTGTCCACCCTCGCCGGCTGGCTGGTGTTCCGCGCCACCTGACATCCAGCGGTGTATTGCTGCACCGTCCCCCATCGGGTGGCTAAACTCAGGAACTGGGTCCACCCGCTACTCCTCAGAAGAGGTAATCCACTGATACGCGTCATTAGCTACAACCTCCGCAAGCACCAGGCCAGTGGGGAACTGGTTGATCTTGCCCAGAATTTCGGCGTCGATGCTCTGTGCCTCCAGGAGTGTGACACCTCGGACCTGCCTGACTCGCTGGGTCCGCTGCAGCTCGCCGACTCCACCAAGGGCAACCGCCTGGGGCTGGCCATCTACTACCGGCCCGACCGGTTCACGGCCCACGGCACCAAGACCTTCGCACTCAAGAAGTCCCTGCACGACATGGTCCTGGCGCCCGCCCATGAGCGCCTCATCGGCACGCGCGTGCGGGACAACGAGACCGACCACGA
Source organism: Pseudarthrobacter arbutini (assembly GCF_054510915.1). NCBI lineage: Bacteria > Bacillati > Actinomycetota > Actinomycetes > Micrococcales > Micrococcaceae > Pseudarthrobacter > Pseudarthrobacter arbutini. Next base: position 103,923 of record NZ_JBTNDQ010000014.1, read on the forward strand.
ACTGGTTATCGCCTCGTTCCACGCAGCTCCGCTGACCGCCACCAACTCGCTGCGGCGCAACCAGATCCACGCGGCCCACGCCGAACTCCTGGGCATGGGCACCGGCCTTATGACTCTGATGGTGGGTGACTTCAACTACCCCTTCTTCACGAAAAACCTCAACGAACACATGAAGAACACCGGCTACGAACTCTCCCTCAGTGACCGCCGGACCTACACACGCTACAAAGTATTTAAGGGCCACTTCGACTTTGCCACGTCCCTGGGACTAAACATCGAGAATGTGGAAACCCTGCCCCGCGGCGCCTCCGACCACCTGCCGATCCTGGTGACCGCCGAATATGGCCAGGATTCGACGCCGTTCCAGGAGCCCCCCGCGTCCTGATTTCACCAATTTGGAGGCCCGAGTGCGGCACGACTGGATCAACAAGGCGCTACCCGGCGTTGGTGTTGCGCGTGGCTACAAACGGTCGTGGCTGAAGTCGGACCTGGTGGCCGGGGCAGCCTTGAGCGCAGCCCTGGTGCCGGCAGGAATGGCGTACGCCGAGGCCAGCGGGCTTCCTGCGGTGAACGGGCTTTACGCCTCCGTGGTGCCCATGATCTTCTATGCCGTGTTCGGGCCATCCCGGGTTGTCATTGTGGGGCCCGATTCAGCGCTGGCACCCATGATCGCGGCCGCCATCCTTCCGCTGGCCGGGCGGGATCCGGAGCAGGCGGTGGCCATGGCCGGAGTGTTGGCCATCCTGATCGGCGTCTTGCTGATAGCAGGCCGGATCTTCAAGCTGGGGTTTGTGACGGGATTGCTGTCCGGGCCTATCCGCGTTGGATACCTGAACGGCATCGCACTGGCCGTCACCGTCAGCCAGCTTCCGCGGCTGCTGGGGATCGACGTCTCCGCCGATGGCCTCTTTGAACGCCTCACGTCCCTGGCCGGGGCGGTCTTCAGCGGCGGTATCAATCCCGTCGCCCTGGCTGTGGGTGCGGGCAGCGTGGCCGTCATTGTCGCCGGCCGCCTTCTTCCGTGGAAGGTGCCCAGCGTCCTGTTCGCGGTGGCCGGCTCCATCGCCGCAGTGGCCGTACTGGGCCTGGCCGGACAGCTGCCCATGGTGGGCGCCCTGCCGCAGGGACTCCCGGCCCCTGCGCTGGGCGGAATTGGCATGGACGACGTCCTGGCATTGGTGGGCCCTGCAGCAGGCATCGCGCTGATCGCTTTTGCGGACACCTCCACCTTGTCCAAGAGCCTCGCCGCGCGCCGCGGAGTGAGGGTCAACGGCAACGAGGAAATGGGGGCACTGGGCATTGCCAACGTGGCAACGGGGGTGCTGGGCGGCTTTCCGGTGTGCGGCAGTTCCTCCCGCACCCCGATTGTGCTCGACGCCGGGGCGAAGACGCAGCTCAGCGGTGTGGTGGCAGCCTTGCTCGTGGTCGTTTTTATGGTCGTCGCACCGGGGCTGACGGCTTTCCTTCCCACCGCCACGCTCGCCGCCGTGGTGATCGTGGCGGCGTCGTCGCTGGTTGATGTGAGAACGCTGGTGCGCCTCGTCAGGATAAGCCGGATCGAGGCCCTCCTCCTGGTGGTGACGTTCCTCGGCGTCGCCTTTGTAGGGGTCCTGCCGGGAATTGCCGTGGCCATTGGGCTGTCCCTGCTGGCCTTTGTCCAGCGCGCCTGGGATCCGTACCGCACCGAGCTGGCGAGCCTGGCGGACGTTCCGGGCTTCCATGACCTGGACCGGCATCCCGAAGGCCGGCGGGTGGAGGGGCTGGTGATTGCCCGCTTCGATGCACCGCTGTTCTTTGCCAACGGGGACGTTTTCGCCGAGCACATCCACGGCCTGGTGGACGCCGCACCCTGGCCGGTGAAATGGGTCATCGTGGCGGCGGAGCCGATCACCGGCCTGGATACCACGGCGCTGGATGAGCTCATCCGGCTCGACGATGAACTGGCGAAGGACGGCATCAGCATGGTCTTCGCGGAAATGAAGGGACCGATCAAGGACCGCCTGATCCGGTTCGGTGCCAGCGCACGGTTCACTGCCGACCATTTCTTCCCCACCCTGGACAACGCGGTGCACAGCTACAAAAGCGTCACCGGCGCCGACTAGTCACACAGGTCAGGTAGTCACAGCGGTCCGGTAGTTAGGGCAAGGCCGTCAGGTCCGGCGAAGCGTCAGGATCTGTTCGGCACGGCCGAACGGGCCCTGAAGATCGTGCAGGACGGTGGACGTGAGGCCAATCCCGTCGGTTCCGAAGGAGACGGCGTTGTCCAAGCCCAGCCATTCGCCCTCGGGCCTGCGGTACATGTGGATCTGCAGGTCCAGGTTGGGGAAGGCATAGCTGTCCTTGCCCGGGGGGACCCTGGCTGCGATGCCGTTGGCCGTGTCAACGAGGCCCATCAGGCGGGCCAGGTCGCCGCTGTCGGCTTTATCCGTCAGGGGGTGCTGGGTGCGGAGCCAGACGATGCCGGCGCCGGGCCGGTGGCCCTCGGCCACACGCATCTCCAGGGACCGGATGTAGCCGCCTGGCCAGATGGCAGGGCCGTCGAGCGGTTTGCATTCATCCGGTGCCGGGATGGCGGTGTCCTCGACCGCAGCAACCGCGGCCGTGTCGCTGGTGATCATCCGCCATGCGGTGGCGCGGATGGCCACCCGGCCGTTGGCAACCAGTTCTGCCTGCAGGAGCTCGATGGTACGGCCCGGGCGGAGGGTGGTGGTTTCGATCTGGAACCCGCCACCCGGGATCAGGCCCAGGATCTCGTAGCTCAGCCGGGCCATCCGCATGTCGTCGCGTGGCTCGTGGCGCTCCAGGCTGTCCGCCATCAGGCCGGAAGCCGGCGCCATATGCTGTTCGTGCTCGTTCCAGGCCCCCTGGGCGTGGATGGTGGAGCGGAAGTGCCCGCCGCCGAGCGACTGGTAGTAGTAGTCGCCGTCGGCCAGTTCCGGGAGTGCAGCAGTCAACATTGACCCTTTCGCTTGTTCGTGTGCGGCTCAGCCCACCTTATCTGCTGTGCCCGCCTCCGCCTGCTCGGCAGCGCTCCCCCGCGGCTGGCGCCGCCGTCGTACCAGCAGCCACGCGATAAGTCCCGCGGCCGCGGTGGCCAGCACGGCAATTCCCCACGGGGACCCGGCAACCAGCGCCAGCCACGCCTCAACCGCGGCGAGCCCGATCGTGGCGTAGATCAGGGCCCAGAGGATGGAACCGGCGACGGCGGCGGGAAGGTAGCGCCGCAGCGGCATCTTCGCAGCACCGGCGGCGAGGTTGACGGCCGTCTGCAGGCCGATGGTCAGGAACGAAAGGGTCACGGCGAACGGTCCCCACCGGCGGACGAGCGCCTTCGCCTGGCCGGCCCGCTGGCCGTTCCAGGACGACGCGAACCGCGTGTGTTCCATCCCGGCTGCCGCTCCCCGGCCGATCCAGTACGTCGCATTCACGCGCAGCATAACAATGGCGAACAGGCTGGCCGCCGCCACGCCGAAGGGCAGATCCAGGAACTGGTCCATGGGTCAGGCCGCGGGCTGCGGTCGGGCCCCGACGGCGAGCTGCAGGTCCGCGAAGATGTCGCCGTTGAGCCGGAAGGCATGGGCGGCGTGCGCGAGCACCTCCTCGGTCCCGTCCTTGTCCAGCGCCAGGGCGTCCAGCCGGAGCCGGTAGCCGTCCTTGTACTGCTTCATTTTCCCGATACCGGGAAAGAGGTAAAAGTTCAGGCCGTCGTCCGGGATTCCGTAGTGCCGCTGGACCAGGCGGTGGATGATCTGCCCGCCCGACAGGTCCCCGAGCAGCCGGACGTAGTGGTTGGCGAGCATAAACCCGGCACTGTGGTGTTCGCGGATCAGGGTGGCGTAGGCCGTGGTGGCCGGGACGGTGACAATCCGGCCGTCCGCCAGCCGGTCCTGCCAACCGGCACCGTAATGGAACGCCATGTCCGCCTCGAGGGCAGGCATGCGTTCCAGGGCGGGGTCCAGGCACCCTGCCAGCAGCGGATCAGAACCGTACTCGGACCGCGCCACCGATTCCATGGCGCCGTACACCGTGTAAAGCTGGGCAGTGAGGGCAGCGACGGCGGCCGCGTCCAGCCTGCCCTCGAGCAGGTCGCCCATAAACGGGGACGACTCAGCTTCTTCGTGGGCCGCACTGGTGGACTGTTTGAGCAACACGGAGAGCGGGGCGGTCATGTTCTTCCTCACGCGCAGCAGGGGGTCGGAACACCATTATGGCGCACCGCACTTAGGCAACCCTAATCTCACCCTTCCAGCATGCGCGTCCGCAGGTCCGGCCACGATGTTGCGAAACCGGGATGGAGCTCCTTTGCGTCCACCTCGTCCAACCGAACCCACTGGAGTTCGAGGCTTTCCGGATCGCTGATCACGGGCTCAAAAGGCGCGGTCACCAGCACCACAACGGTGGTGTAGGACCAGTAGCCGACGTCCAGCACAGACGTGAAGAGGACTCTCACATCCGCGGCCGGTACCGCGGCTTCCTCGTGCGCCTCGCGGAGGGCCCCGGTGACTGCGTCCTCGCCCTGGTGCAATGCTCCGCCGGGCAGTCCCCAGGTACCACCGTTATGGCTCCACAGCGCGCGGTGCTGCAGGAGAACGCCCTTGCCGGGGTCATAAGCCAGCACGCCGGCGGCACCGAACCTGCCCCAGAACTTGCCGCGGCCGCCCTCCACCCAGGCGTCACCGGGGTCCCGCGGACCGGTCCGGACCGGCGGAATTGTGAGGTTCGCGTCAGGGGACGTGGCAGCCAAGGAGTGATCCATTCCACCAGTCTGACAGGTGCCCGGTGGCCCGGACGCGCGGCCGCCCGCGGCGGGTCAGCCGGCCTGTCCCGCGTGTCCGCGTTCGACGGCGAAATCACCGCCCGGGTACATAACGGTTTCGTGTCCGTCGTCGAACCTGACCAGGTAGGGCGGATGACCTTCCTGACCACGGACTTCCACGATCACGCCGTGCCGATCCGAAGATCCGACGGTCCTCCCCCGGACGATAATCCTGTCGCCCTGCGCTGCCTCCATGGCAATCACCTCCAAGCCCCAGAGTACGACTGACGGGGACCGGGGAACAGGGGTCAGTCGCGTTCCGCGTCGCGGTTCCCGGAAATGCGCTGCAGGTCAGGTCCCTGAGACGCGATGAGCCGGGCAGCGTGGCGCAGCGCATCGTCGGGGTCCTGGTGCCAGCGGGTGATGACGACGTCGGCGCGCTGGCGGCCGCTTTCGCCCAGTCCCTGCAGCAACGGAACCACAACGTCGGCAATCAGGGGGTCCACCAGCTCACCGGTCTGCGCGGTTCTGATGAAGCCCTCCAGCCGGGTGAGGTCAGAGTGGCGAAGGAGGGCAACCTTGGACTGCAGCAGCACCACGGCGGCGAGCCGCCTCTCATAGACCGGCCGCCTGCCGGCACCGGGCCCGCCCCAGAGGAGAGATGCCAAAGCGGTCACTTCATCGTGGCCAAGATCCTTGAACTTCCTGCCGGCGTCGCGGACGGTGCCGCGTACGGCTCCTACGGACGATCCGTAGGAGCCTAGGACACCGCCAACCCGGGCCTCCACGTCCTCCGCCCGGTAGCAGGCGCCTTCATTCTGCAGGGTGGCATCGATGAAGCCGGCAGCGTCCTGCACGCGCCCGTTCACAGCACCCTCCCTCTCACGGCACTTGAAGTCACGGCACTGGAGTTCACGACATCTGGGTTCATGGCGCCGCTACCGTACCTGCCGGCCGGCCGCGGCGTGGAGGATGCAGAACGGCGTTGACGGGCGGGCTTCGAGCCGTCCCTCCGCGATGGGGTCCCCGCACACGGCGCACGTACCGTAGGTGCCCGCCGCAATCCGTGCCAGGGCCGCGTCCACCTGGTCAAGTCCCGCACTGCTCTGCTTCAGGAGCGCCGAGGCCTGCGACAGCTCGAACGCAATGGTGGAACCCTCGGGGTCGTGCTCGTCATCCACGTTGGAATCCTGGCGGGCGGCGTTGGCCGACGAAATGTCCGCACGGAGGGCGGGGAGGAGTGCGAGTTTCCGGGTGCGCTCTTCTTCCAGCAGGACCCGGAACCGTTCAAAATCGGGCATGGGAAAAGCCTAGTGGTTTGGCTTCGTCGGCATTGAATTCTTCAGCGCCGCGGAATTCGCCAAGCCCCGGGAACATGACCCGGCTGCCGTCACCGGCAGGTCAGTACCAGTTGTTGGCCACGGAATGGTTCCACGCGCCGCATGGTGACCCGTAGCGGTCAGCGATATAGGACAGGCCCCAGTTGACCTGGGTCCGGTAGCTCGTGAGCCAGTCGCTGCCCGCGCTGGCATACTTGCTGGCCGGCAGCGACTGGGCGATGCCGTATGCGCCCGAGTAAGGATTGGTGGCAGTGGTCAGCCAATTCGACTCCTTGGTCCACAGCGACGCCAGGCACGGAAACTGGTCCTGGCCCCAGCCGTAGGCGCCCAGCTGCCCGGCCGCATAGTTCTTGGCGCCCGCGGGGTCGTTCACAGCGCCGCCCGGAACGGAAGGCACGACGACGGGCGGCGGGACCGGCGTCGGGCTCGGGACTGGAGGCGGGGCGGGCACTCCCGGTACAGCAGGTGGGGCCGGAGCCGGTTTCTGTGCAGCGGCGAGGGCCGCCGCCTTGGCTGCCGCCTCCGCCTGTTGGCGTGCCTGTTCCTGCGCCGCGGCCCGCTTGGCGGCCTGCGCCGTTTCGTATGCGGCCAAGGCCACCTGGCCCTGCCGGAACTCCCCCTCCACCGCAGCGGTGGTGCCCTTGAGGGAGGCCAGCTGCGCGGTCAGTTCCTGGCCGTGCTCCTCCTGCTCCGCGATCTGCCGGGACATGGCCTGCCGGGCGGACTGGGCGGCATCGAGCTTGGTTCTGGCTTCGCCGGACAGGCGCTCGCGCTCGGCCCTTGCTGTCTGCTCCTGATCGGCCAGGGCGCGGGAAATGCGTTCGGCGGCTGCGGATTTGTTCACCAGGGCGGCAGTCTTATCGCTGACGATCTGGACGATATTCAGGCCTTGGATGCTGTTGTTCTGCACGGCGTCGAGGGCAACGAAGAAGCCCATGTTGGTGCCACCGGTCTTGTACGACTGGGCGGCAAGAGCCCCAATTTCCTTCTTGTACTGTCCCAATTCGGCCGCGGCGCGTGCGGTCTGCGCGGTCAGTGCGTCCACAGTGGAAGTGGCGGACTGAAGCGCCGCTTCGGCCACGGCGTATTCCGCGGCGGACGTTACGGCCGCATTGCCCAGCACCTCCGCTTCGGTCTGGAGTCCGCCCAGCAGCCCGTTGATCCTGGTGACCTCTGCCGCTTTGCCGGCCTCGCTTTGCTTGGCGTTCTCCACGTCCTGCCACGAGGGATAGCCGCCCGGCGGCGCGTCATCGGCGGCATGTGAGGGAAGCAGCGCAGCCGACCCCGCCAGTGCGACCGCTAGCAGGCCGGCGAGGGCGGGCAGCCGCATTTTTTGAACAATCCGGGACATAGTTGGTGAGCTTACCGGGCATATACGGATTACGGGGCCTGACCTGCAACATCGTTACCGATGAGGAGGGAATCCAAGCTGAAACACGGGTGGATTTGACACCTACATTCCGTTACCGGAATGTGACATTGCCGATAAGTGGAAGTTATGGTCGAACGGTGGCCCGGCTCAAGCCGGACCATTCCCGCCAGTATGCCGAGCCCTGCCGCTGACCGGGATCCAGTCGCTTTCCAGCTGGCAGGGACGGGGGAACCACGTTTCCACGGCTTCTTGCGAAGCCTTGGGGTTAAGTCGGTATCGCTCCGTTCCGTGCGGCGCCGCTACCGGCCGGGTATCTCCGACCCGAACCCGACAGCTCACCCCGCAGGCATGGGAGAGGCGATCAACCGTGTCCAAGAATTCCGCTTCCGCACGCCATCGTGTGGTTTCTGCCAGCTCTACCGTCCCTGTCGGCCTGTCGTCAACGGCCAAAGCACACGCCCTGACGTTTGGCCGTCCGGCCCTTGTGGCCGTTGCTGCATCCGGCCTGCTGTTCAGCGTCGGCGCCCCGGCACAGGCCGGAGTCCACGGCCCGGACAATTCCGGGAGTGTCAACGTTCAGGGCCAGGCCAGCGCACCCGCCCCGGCCGCAGTTGCCCCGGCTCCCGCCGCAGCCAACGTCCACACTGTCGTTTCAGGCGACACACTGGGCGCAATCTCCACCCAGTACGGCGTCGCACTCAACGACGTACTGGCTGTCAATGGACTCTCGCTGACCACCATCATCTACCCCGGCGATCAGATCCAGATCCCCGGTGCTGGCTACACCGCACCGGCACCGGCGGCACCCGCCGCGGCAGCACCAGCGGCTCCGGCGAACACCGGAATCCGCCTGGCCTCCACCGCCGCACCGGCGGCCCAGGCTCCGGCCGGCTCGCTCGGCGCGCCCATCCTGGCCTCCGCCAACGCACAGCTCGGCGTGCAGCAGGACTGCACGGCCATGGTGGAGAAGGCGCTTCGCTCGGTAGGTAAGAGCGTGGGTGACCTCGCGCCCGGCCAGTTCTACCAGTACGGCTCCGTGGTGGGCACCCCGGCCGCAGGGGATCTGGTCATCACGGCCGGCCATGTGGGCGTTTACGCCGGCAACGGCCAGGTTGTCAGTGGCGGGGTGGACGGTTACAAAACCGAAATCCATTCCATCAGCTGGCTCGCCGGAGCGTCCTTCGTCCGCGTAGCGTGATCCGACCATGCTCGACGGCGGCGGGCGGCACCCAGCCGCGCGCCGCCGTCGTCCATCCCTGGTGTTCGCTCAGGTCCCGCAGAAGGTCCGGTAGCGCCCGAAGTCTTCAGGGGCGGGGCCGGCGTAGCGTTCCAGCCCGGGGCGCTGCGTGTACGGATCGGCCAGGACGTCCACCAACCGGTTGAATGGGTCCAGGTCGCCTGCGATAGCAGCATCCAGGGCCTCTTCAACCAGATGGTTCCTGGGGATGTAGATGGGGTTGACCCTGTCCATCAGGTCCGCGTCCGGCGCCAGGGCCAGCCACCGTGCGGCCCAGGCGTCGAAGGCGCCCGGGTCCGCAAACATGGACCGCGCAGTTTCCGGGGCGCCGCGGGCCGCCGAGCCGAGGCTCCGGAAGAAGGAGGTGTAATCCACCTGGCCTTCCTGGAGCAGCGCCAGCAGACCATCCACTAGGGGCGACGCGACGTCGTCGTGCGTGTCCGGGCGCAGCCCAAGCTTGGACTTCATGCCGGCTGACCAGGCAGCGCTGTACAGGGTGCGGAAGGCGCCGAGGGATTCCACGGCGAGCGCCACGGCCTGGTCCTGGTCTTCATGGAGCAGGGGCAGGAGTGCTTCGGCGAGCCGGGTGAGGTTCCACTCGGCAATGACCGGCTGGTTGGCGTAAGCGTAGCGTCCGTCCGCGTCGATGGAGCTGTAGACCGCGCCGGGGTTGAAGGCGTCCATAAACGCGCAAGGACCGTAGTCGATGGTCTCGCCGGAGATGGCCATGTTGTCGGTGTTCATCACGCCATGGACGAAGCCCACCAGCATCCATTGCGCCACCAGGGACGCCTGCGCGGCTATGACCGCCTCGAAGAACGCGAGGTAGGGCTTGTCGGCGAGCGCCACGTCCGGGTGATGGCGGCTGATGGCGTGATCGGCCAGGCGGCGCAGAAGGTCCGTGTCGCCGTTGACGCGGGCGAACTGGAAGCTGCCGACGCGCAGGTGGCTGCTGGCCACCCGGGTAAGTACGGCCCCGGGCAGCATTGTTTCGCGGCGGACGGGCCGGCCCGTGGCCACCACGGCGAGGGACCTCGTGGTGGGGATGCCCATGGCATGCATGGCTTCGCTGACGATGTACTCGCGCAGCATGGGACCGACGACGGCGAGACCGTCACCTGCGCGGGCGAACGGTGTCCGGCCGGAGCCCTTGAGGTGGATGTCCCGAAGCTGCCCGTGGATGTCCGTGACCTCACCCAGCAGGAGGGCCCGCCCGTCGCCGAGCAGGGGTGAGTAGCCGCCGAACTGGTGGCCGGCATAGGCCTGGGCCACCGGAGTGGCACCGTCAGGAATCTGGTTGCCGATGAGCAACCGGGTCCCCTCGGGCGTCCGCAGCGAGGACGGGTCCAGGCCCAGCTCGCTGGCCAACGGCTCGTTCAGGACCAGCAGTTGCGGGTCTGGCGCTTCCTCTGCCTGCCAGGGAACCGCCAACTCCTCGAGTTCGCGGGCGAAACGCCCGTCGAAGGTGAGCGTTAGTGGGATTGCGGTGCTCATCCTTCAAGACTACTCGCGGCAGGACCGGCCACACCGCGGCCGATGAGCTGTGCTGCCTCAGACGTGCTGTCCGAACCAGGCGAGGGTGTCGTTCCAGGCAGCCGTGGCCTGGGTTTCGTTGTAGCGCTCGCCGGTGTCGTTGTGGAAGGCATGGTCCACACCGGGGTAAACGGTGAGCTGATGCGTGACCGTGGTGGCGTCCAGGGCATCGCGGAGGCCCGGCATCGCGCCGGTGATCCGCGCGTCGCGTTCGGCATATACCCCGAACACCGCGGCCTTGATGGCCGGCACCTTGTTCAGGTCCGGCGCCGGACCATAGAACGCCGCGGTGGCCTTCAGCCCGGCCAGCTCGGTTGCGGCCTGCCAGGTAATGCCGCCGCCGAAACAATACCCGTTCATGGCGATGCGTCCGGAGTCCACGAAGTCCTGGCCCTGAAGGTAGTCAAAGGCCGCGGCGAAGTCAGCAACATGGCGTGGGGCGCCGGCGCTGGTCAGTGCACCGGAGACGGCGTCGGAATCGAGGCTGGCGGTGCCGCCTTCCCTGCTCAGCAGGTCAAGGGCCAACGCCGCATACCCGGCCTTGGCAAAGCGCCGGGCAACGTCCTGGATGTGCGGGGTCAGTCCGCGGTTCTCGTGGCAGACCAGCACCGCCGGGCCGGCTGCACCGGATTCGGGCCGGGCGAGGTAACCACTGATATCGGTTCCGTCTGCAGGGAACAGCACGGTCGCCGTCGTAAGCCCCGCGGCGCCCTCCGGGACGGAGAGCGGACTCTTCGCCCCCGGCACTGCCCCGGCAGCCGCGGTGCCGGTGCCGGCCGTCGACGATGACGGGCTGGGCGTGGGCATGGGGTCGGTGCTGCGTGGGACTTCCTCGGGTGTGCATCCCACGAGCAGCATCGCGCCAGACGCCGCCGCCATGCTTCCCATGATGAATGCGACCCGGCGGGTGAAAGTGCGGTGGGTCATTGCGCCGGCGCGGTAGTCGTCGAAGAATTCCTCGATCAGGTACCGCTCAAACTTTCCAAGCTGGACCATGGCTGGCCTCCTCGAGTGAGGCTCATATCCTTCTCCGAAGCCGGCGGTCCTGCAAGGGGTCCCATGCGCCCGGTCAGAACTGCTCGGCCGGGATGGATAGGCCGAGGTCGAGCAGTCCGCGGCCTGCCTGTTCCAGGATCGGATCCATGGTCAGCGAGGCGTGGTTGAGCAGTACGTTGACATCGCGCTGGATCCGCTGGAGCGGGTGCGTCAGCCGGTGCACACTCCCGCCGGATCCCGTCAGGATGAGGCGGACAGCCTCGGCCGACGCCGCGCCGCTGAGACCCAGCGAAAGCCGGTACCGCGCCCGCTCCTCACCGGTGAAAGCGGCAGGCCGCCGGCCGTAGGAAGCGGCCACTACTCGGACGGCTTCCTGCCAGTGCAGCCGTGCAGTCGCCACCTGCCCGTAGGCCAGGGAGAACCGGGCCTGCGCGAGCGGTGAATCCGCCTGCCGCGCCTGCGTTGTCTGCTTGACCTTGCGCACCATCATCAGGTCCTGGAACACCTCGATGGCGTGCTCAGCCGCCCCCAAAGCGGCGGCCGGGGCAACCATGTTCAGGAACGTGGTCATGGGGGTGTGGATGCTCAGATCCGGGTGGATGCGGCTGCCGGGGTTGTCAGCGGCGGCCAGGAGATTCCATTCCAGGGCGCGGTGCGCCGGGACAAAGAGATTCTCCGTCCGGAGATCGTTGCTCCCGGTCCCCCGCAGGCCGGCCGTGTGCCAGACGTCCAGGAGCTCAAGATCGGACACCGGGACCAGGCACTGCAGGCGGACGTCACCGTGCTGCACGGCCAGGAGCGCCCACTCGGAGTGCATGATGCCGGAGGCGAAGCTCCAGCGGCCCGAGATAATGAACCCGCCGGGAGCCCTATCTGCCGTGCCTGGAGGGGCACCGGTGGCGGCAGCCAAGGGGGCCGGCCCGTTGGCGAAGACTTCATCCTGGGCTTCCTGCGGCCAGCGGGCCAGCATCCAGACATGTTCCACCAGGTGCCCGACGGTCCAGGCTGTGGAGACACATCCCTGGGCGAGGCGGCGGACCACCTCCACATAGGTTTCGAGGCCCATACCGAAGCCGCCCACGGCCTGAGGTGAAAGCATCTGGAACACACCTGCTGCCTTCAGCTCAGCCATGGTTGCTTCCGGGATGCGGCGGATCTCCTCGGTCTCCGCCGCGCGCTCCCGCAGCCGGGGAACGAGCGCATCCACCCGGGCCAGCAGCTCGTCATGGGAAGGAATGCTCTCGGCCGGCAGAATCCCCGCGGGCAGGATCTCGGCCGGCAGCTCGATGGTGTGTGCTGTGTGGCTGCGCTTCGCGGCCAGGTAGCGGTGATTGGCCGCCGAGAGGTGCACCCCGGTGGGGACCTGCTCCGAGACGTTTACGCCGAGGGCTGTCAGCTGCCCCACTTTGTCCGGGTTGTTGGTGAGGAGGCGGATCCGGGCCGCGCCCAGCGCGCCGAGCATCTGGGCGGCGGCGCTGTAGTCCCGCTCGTCCTCGCCGCGGCCCAGGGCCACGTTGGCTTCGTAGGTATCCAAGCCGGTGTCCTGCAGGGCATAGGCATCGAGCTTGGAGTACAGGCCGATGCCGCGCCCCTCCTGCCGGAGGTACAGCAGGAAGCCCCCGACGGCGGCAATCTCCTCGACTGCCTCGCGCAGCTGGGGTCCGCAGTCGCAGCGCTCGCTGCCGAACACGTCGCCCGTGAGGCATTCACTGTGCAGCCGGACCAGCGGTGCTGTACCTTCCGGGCCCTGGTCCAGGAGCGTCTGCTCCCATTCGCCGAGCGCGAGCAGCAGGTGCTCCTTACCGTCGGCCAGTCCATGGAACGTCATGATCTCGGCTGTGGCCGCGAAGCCGTCAGGGAAGCGCAGCGGGACGGTGACCTGGCTGCGGACGGCGGCCGGTTGTTCGAACGGCCGCGCGACGGTCTCGGACATAACGGTCATCTGGGCTCCTCAGGAAGTCTGGCAGTACTTGAATGTTGAAGTAAACGGTACTGGTCATTAGTTCACGATGCAAGTGATTTAGCGGACACAAAACTTCATTCTTGAAGTAAAAGCGTAGACTCGCACTATGGAACGTGCCGAAGAACCGCGATGGCTGAACAGCGAGGAACGCGAAGTCTGGCTGACGCTGGTCGCTGTGATCATGAAGCTTCCCGCCGCCCTGGACGCCCAACTGCAGCAGGAGGCCGGAATAAGCCACTTCGAGTACATGGTCCTGGCGGGCCTGTCTGAAGCTCCGGAACGAACCCGCCGAATGAGTGACCTGGCAGGCTTTACCGAGTCCGGGCTCCCCCGCCTGTCCCAGGTGGTGAGCCGGCTGGAGAAGCGGGGTTGGGTGCATCGCTCCACGGATCCTGCCGACGGACGCATCACACTGGCAACGCTCACCGACGAGGGCTGGGCGAAGATCACCCGAACCGCTCCGGGGCACGTGGAGGCCGTACGTGCACTGGTGTTCGATCCCCTCACGAAGGCACAGTCGCGCCAGCTGGGGAGCATCGGCAAACGCATCATGGGCGCCATTGACCCAGAGGACCGCTGCCTGCGCGAAAGCGCCCCGCTCTAAAATGAGCAGGGCGCCGTCGGACGGCCATCTCAGCGTACCCGTCCACCCAAACGGGAGGAATGACCGGCTGGGTGGAGTCTGTACCCTTGAGGCGTGGGACATTCAGCGGTCATCATCGGCGCGGGCATCAGCGGCCTGAGCACGGCACGGGCCCTGAAGCGTCACGGCTGGTCAGTGACAGTCTTGGAGCAGGCCGCGGCCCTGCCGACGTCGGGCACCATGCTGGGCATGTGGCCGGCCGCCATGAAGGCCCTCGATGGTATTGGTGTTGACGCCTCGCGCCGCACTGTCGGCTGGGCGCATATTGCTGCTGGCGCAGGAACCCGACTGTGGACGCCGGCGGGGCCGACATTGCTGACAGCGCCCGGGGGCGCCGACGTGAACCTGGTCTCCCGGCCCGCGTTGCTCGCCGCGCTTGCCCGGGACATCGACGTCAGCTTCAACACGCAGGTCATCGAGGCCGAACAGCTCGACGATGCGGAGCTGGTGGTCGGTGCAGACGGCACGTTCAGCCGCACCCGGCATCGGATGTTCGGTGACCGGTTCCGCGCCCGTTCCCTTGGAGCCGTCGCATGGCGGGGCACCGTCAAGGGCGCCGTGGCCGAATGCGGCGAGACCTGGGCCCCCGGGGCACTGTTCGGCATCACGCCGGCAGGTCCTGATGCGACCAACTGGTATGCATGCATCCGCGCCGATCAGACGTTTGACGGGCCATACCTGCCGCACATACTGAACTATTTCGGGTCCTGGCACCGCGGGGTGCGGGAGCTGATCGGCAGGATCGAAGAGAACGCAGTCCTGCATCACGGACTCTTCGAGACGCCGAAGTTGCCGCGGTACGTCACCGGAAAGACAGCGCTGGTGGGCGACGCCGCCCACGCAATGGCGCCCTTCCTTGGACGCGGGGCCTGCGAGGCCATCCTTGATGGGGCCACGCTGGGGCGGTCCGTGGCGCAGGCATCTTCTGTCGAGGCGGGTCTTGCCGTGTTCGACAAGGAGCGACGGGCGCGGACGCAGCGGCTCGTGTTGGCCTCGCGCCAGATGGGCAAATTCGCCATGTTGGATGCCGGCTCAGGAATCCGCAACGCCGCGGTTGGTGCCGTCGGCCGGCTGGTGAAACCCAGGCCACGGCGGGATCCCACGCTCCCCCGCCACTAGGGGGCATCAGTCACGCGGGCGCATGAGCGGCGGATTCAGCACGGCATGCGTGGGCTGGCCTGCTGTCGGGCGGGCCGTTTCGGCGAGCCTGAAGAGAGCCGCGGGGCGGCCGGCGTCGCCCGCAGTCATCCGTCCGGTGCTTTCCAGCCTGGCCCTCCCCCATCACCGGAGCCTCCCTGACGGAGGGGGTGCTGGAGGCGGTCGAGACTCTCCGGATCACCGTGGCATCCGACCAGCTGGTGGTGTTCGGCGACGGCATGGAATCAGACCGCCTGACCGCATCCTGGGGCCAGGAAATCACGGTGCGGTTGGGCGAAAGGCCGCTGCGGCTGGTGGTGTAAGCAAGTTGTCTGGTCAATCCGGCTCGCGTGTGTTGTGATTTGGACTAGTCGAGGCATACGCCGGAAATCCCCGGCTCCGCGGCGGCCTCGTCGTTACGACAAGATGGCAACGCGTCAGGAGGCGAGGCGATGGCACCCATGGATGGAACCGTGGCACTGGTGACGGGCGCCGCCGGCGGCTTGGGAGGCGCTGTGGCATCCGGCCTTGCACGTGAGGGTGCCTTGGTGGTCGTGGCGGGGCGATCAACAACCCGGGCGAGCGAGGCGATGGCGGGCATCCGCCGGCTGGTTCCGGGCGCCAAACTTGAACCACTGGTCTGTGACCTCTCAGACCAGTCCTCGATCCATGCGGCGGCGGCTGACTTCCTGTCCCGCCACGACCGGCTCGACGTGCTGGTCAACGCAGCGGGCGTGTTCCGAAAGGAGCGCGACGTGACCGTCGATGGGCTCGAACTGACCTTCGCCACTAATGTGATGGCGTACTTCCTCCTGACCAACCTGCTGCTGGACGCGCTCACGCACCGCGCAGCCGCACCACCCAGCAATTCCCGCATCGTCAACATCGCGTCCCGGTATGGCAACGCCAGGCTGAACTTCGACGACCTCCAGACTGCAGGCGGCAAGTACAGCTACCTTCGCTCGACGCCGCCCACAATGCTGGCCCGGGTTCTGCTCACGCAGGAGTTCGCTGAGCGCCTGCGCGGTTCAGGCGTGGTCGCCAATGCCGCCCATCCGGGACTGGTCAAGAACACTTCGCTCCTGCAGGACGTTGGGGGCCCCTTCCGCTGGGTCACGAACACGCTCGGTGCACCGGCAGAAAAGGCGGCAGATACACCGCTCTGGCTCGCCACATCACGCGAAACAGCGGGAGTCTCCGGAAAGCTATGGGCCAAGCGCAAGGAGCTCCCGACGCCCGGAATGGGATCGGACCCCGAAGCCCGGAAGCGCTTGTGGGACGCGTGCGCGCACCTGGCCGGGATGCCCTGACGTTGAGCCTGTTGGAGCAGGCTCAGGATCAGACATACCGTCAGAATCACGTAGCCGAGTGCAACACCATCGAACGAGGGCAATGTGAAAGATGAAGACCTGCGGGCCAGGCTGCTGCGCCAGCCAGTACGTCCATCGGGATAGGCCCAGGTACGACCGCTTCTGGTACAACCGTTCCGGCGGGACCGCCGTCGGATAACTGGTGAAAGTGCCGCTTTCACAAGTGGCACTGATCCACGCAAACAGGCCTCAATACAAGAAGATCGGCAGCCAGTCGCGGTTGTGCGCGTGCACGAGTGCGAGGAACAGCACAAAGTCGAAGACCAAGTGCACCGTCACAACATAGGTGAACGACTTGGTCAGCTTGAAGGTGTATCCCTGCAGCAGCGCGAACGGGAACGTAAGGAGCGGTCCCCAGGCCATGTAGCCGATCTCCCACAGAAAGGACGAGAAGACCACGGCCTGCAGGATGTTGGCGAGCCAGTCCGGGAAGTGCCGCCGCAGCAGCGTGAACGTGGTGCAGATGAAGAACAGTTCGTCCCAAATACCAACCGCATTCACGCCGAGAAACAGCCGCCAGAAGATGGTGGGGTCGGACGCGTCCGGCCAGTTCTGATACACGTCCGTGCGGATTAGGTAGACCGGCAGGATGAGGTAGCCGAGGGCCACAACAGCGATCAGGTACAGCTTTGCGCTCACCGGCCACTTGCGGCCCGTGTTCACCGGAAACTTGATGATCCACTCGCGGTAGACGAAACGGGACACCAGCCACGGCACCAACACGGCCAACGCAAGGGCTCCACCCATCAGGGCAATGTGCGGGATGCTCAGATCAGCGTTCAGCGGAACCAGGCTGATGATCACCATTCCCGCCGCAATCAGCGCGAGGTGCCGCAGGAATTCGCGGTCGATGATTGCGGCCGTGACGAGGCTCAAGGCAAGCACGCCGTAGCCCAAGACGTCATTCTCGACACCGAATAGCAGCACTCCGGACACCGAGAGCAGGACCGCTGGCACCAGTTTCCAGGTGAGCGCGGTACGGGGTGGTTCGGTCAAGATCGATGTCACCCTACCAGCATGTCAGCGACGGCGACGTCTGGGAAAGATGGCCGCGGCGGTCAACGCCTGGGCGAGGCCCCCAAGGCACTGTTACCCCTGCCCACACGCGGTTTTCCGGAGTACGATGTGGGCGTCGGCAGGATTCCTGCGACTCCTTGCCGCAAGGCCGGCTCTCCGCCTGAAGAGCCGGCAACCAGCGTGAAAGGGAGACAAAATGACTACCGCGTCACACCCTGCCCAACACCACATGATGGGGTTGACACTTCACAACACCGCCATCGGTATCGGTGCAGTTTTCCTGCTGGTTGGAGTCCTCGGGTTCATCCCGGGAATCACCACCAATTACGGGGCCATGACCTTCGCGGGACATGAGTCCGGGGCCATGCTCCTTGGCGTCTTCCAAGTGTCAGTGCTGCACAACATCGTGCATTTGCTGTTCGGTGTGGCTGGCATCGTTATGGCCCGGACAAACCCGATGGCCCGCTGGTTCCTGCTCGGCGGCGGCATCGTGTACCTGGTCCTGTGGATCTACGGCCTGGTCATCGACATGAACGCGGCTGCCAACTTCGTCCCGTTCAACACTGCTGACAACTGGCTGCACCTGGTTCTGGGCCTCGGCATGGTCGGCCTGGGCCTCTGGCTGGGCAGGGATGCCATGGAGAAGACGAAAGGAACCCCATAGCGCCACGGTTCGTGGGAAACCGACGACGGCGGCCGTCCCCCGGGGTACAAAATCCTCGGGACGGTCGCCGTCAGTCCCTCGGCGTCGGCGGCTGCTGACGCAGCCTTAACACAGCCGAGCAATACCGGGTGATCCTGAGGTGGCGCAGTGAATGACGCATCGAACAGTGGACGGCCGGAAGGTGAACCCCGCTCTCTCTGGGTCGCTACCGCCGGAACCACCGATTATCCGGTCCTGCGGGGGGATCTGGAGGTGGACGTCGCGGTCATCGGGGCCGGCATCGCCGGGCTGACCGCAGCGTTGGCGCTCAAACGCACCGGCCGGACCGTCGCGGTCATCGAGACCGCCCGCGTCGGAACCGGCGTCACCGGCCACACCACCGGCAAGGTCACCTCCCTTCACCGCCTGGCCTACTCCGACCTTGCACGCCGACACAGTGACGACACCGCCCGCGCCTACGGGGAAGCCAACCAGGCCGCAGTCGAACATGTCGCGCACCTGGTGGCCGAGGAAGCCATCGACTGCGACTTCCGCCGCGTCGCCAACTACACCTACACCGAATCCGACGACGCGCTCAGCCTCGTGCGCGCCGAAGCCAGCCTTGCGGCCCGACTCGGCCTGCCAGCCGCCTTCACCACCGAGGTGCCGCTGCCCTTCCCGGTCAAGGGTGCGGTCCGATTCGACGGGCAGGCGCAAATCCACACCGTGAAATACCTCCAGGGCCTCGCCCGGGTGGTTGATGGTGAGGGCAGCTTCGTCTTCGAGCAGACGCGGGCGCAGCGAATCCACGATGCCTCCCCGGCCGTCGTCGATACTGAACAGGGCACCGTCCGGGCGCGCGACATCATCGTCGCCACGAATGTGCCTTTCGGCGGCCAGGGCCTGTTCTACCTGCGGTGTCATCCGCACCGCTCCTACATTGTCGCCGGACGCGTGGACACGCCACCGCTGGATGCCACGTTCATCAGCGTCGACCAGCCGATGCGGTCCATTCTGACCGCCAGCGCCAACGGCACAAGCTATGTGCTTACGGGCGGCGAAGGCCACCGCGTATCCGAGTCCGGTGACACAGCCGCGCGGTACCGCAGACTCGCAGCCTTCGCCCACGACCGCCTCGGCGTGGACAAGGTCGCCTACCGCTGGTCAACTCAGGACGGCATGCCGCTCGACGGGCTGCCCTACGCCGGACTTATGTCCCCCACCGCCAAGCACGTGTTCGTCATCACTGGTCTGCGCAAATGGGGCCTGTCCAACGGAACCGCAGCCGCGCTCATTCTCGCTGACACCCTCAACGGCCGGGAGAACCCCTGGGCTTCGGTGTTCAACAGCAACCGCATTACCCCGGCAGCCAGCGCGAGACGGTTCATGAAGGAGAACGTCAAGACCGTGGCAGCTGTCCTTGGCGGCAAACTCCGCGGCCGGCCCGGCCACACGGAACTGTCGCCGGGTGAGGGGAAAGTCATGACCGTCAACGGCGAGAGCACCGCCGTGTACAAGGACGCAGACGGGCAGGTCCACGCCGTCTCCGCCACCTGCACCCACCTGGGCTGCACCGTCGGCTTCAACACCGCCGACGCCACCTGGGACTGCCCCTGCCACGGCTCCCGATTCTCTACCGAAGGCACCGTCATCCAAGGGCCCGCCGCCAAGAACCTCCCACCCGTATCGATGCCCTGATTCCCCGCTATTTGGCGGCCCGGCGCTTGGGCGCGGTCCGCACCACGCCCACACCGGCCAGGAGTGCCCCGGCTCCTTCAGCCACGGCGCTGAGCGACTTCTCAAAAAACCACACCGGCTCATACATGGCAGGGAAGGGTCCGAAGGCCGGGATATCCACATACCGGTACAACACCACGGCCACGAATGCGCTCAGGGCCACCACAAGGGCCAGGGCAAAGGAGGCTCTGCTTCCTCGGAACAGAACCCACAGCGCCGCCAGCACCGCCGCGGCCGATTCGAGATAGAACAAATTGCCTTGTCCGATTCCGCCAGGCGAAGCCGCCTGGTAGCCGGGGGCCAGATAAATATGTACCCCGGCATCGATGAACAATGCCAGTGCCGTCAGTACCCTCAGTGCCATGTTCATTTGACTATCAGCGTCCCGCGCATATTGGGGTGATAGGTGCAGTAGTAGGGGTAGGAGCCGGGTGCCGACGGCGCCGTGAACGTGGCCGTCCCGCCGCTTCCCCGGACATCCACGTCAAATGCCTGGCCCTGGTCCGCGGTGACGGTATGGCCGGCTGAATCCATGTTGGTGACCGTGACAATTGCGCCCGGCGCAACGGTCAGCGGCGCGCCGTACTCGAAGTCCTTGATGGTGATAAGTGGCGCTCCAGGGCTGACCGCTCCCGTCGTCGCTGTCCCCGGCCCGGGGGACGCCGCGGGACTTCCGGCGCCGGAGCCGCAACCGCCCAAAAGGAGCACCGCCATGAGCAACACTGTGGCCCTGGCCTGAATCGCTCTCACGGTGACCGTCCTCGACTCCGGAAACCAGGGCCCGCCAGGCCCTGCCTGTCCCTATTATTGTGCGCGCATCAGACGGAAATGGCGCCTGCGGTTCGGTGAAGGGCGGCCGACGGCGGTGAAATGTCAGTGCCCGCAGATAGGTTCAGGGCAATGATGGCCACGAAAGGTACCGCTCCACATGTCGACACCAGCATCGTTTGAAACAACACCCACGGCGTCCACTTTGCCGGATTGGTACCCGGACTTGTTGGCGTCCGTCACGGGCAAAGTCAGTTCTGGCAGGTCCAAGGCGATCGCCGCTGCGAACCAGGAAATGCTGCGCAGTTATCTGGCGATCGGGCGGGATATTTTGGAACGCCAAAGTCTCGAAGGTTGGGGAGCCCGAATCGTCGACCGGCTCTCGGTGGATCTCAAACGGCAGTTTCCCGAAGCAACCGGATTCTCGCCGCGAAACCTGAAGTACATGCGAGCCTTCGCTGAAACCTGGCCAAGCGAGGCAATTGTGCAAGCGCCGCTTGCACAACTGCCCTGGTACCACCACCTCGCGCTGATACAAAGGCTGAACGACCCCGAAACACGGCTCTGGTACGCAGCTGCCGCCGTCGAGAATGGCTGGTCTCGTAACGTAATGGCACACCATATCGAGACGAGACTCCACGAACGCTCCGGCAAGGCGATCACCAACTTCAAAGCGACGTTGCCGCCGGCGGACTCGGATCTTGCCCAGCAATCATTCAAGGACCCATACGTCTTCGACTTCGTGGCCATGACAGGCCAGCGGAATGAGCGTGAGCTCGAGGGACAGCTCGTGGTGCACGTCGAAAAGTTCCTGCTGGAACTCGGCCAGGGGTTCGCCTTTGTCGGCCGGCAAGTCCGGCTGACTATCGGCGACGACGAGTTTTTCGCTGACCTGCTCTTCTATAACTTCAAGCTCCGTTGCTTCGTCGTGGTGGAGTTAAAAGCCACCGCCTTCAAACCGGAGTATCTCGGGCAGATCAACATGTACATGTCCGCTGTTGACGACCTCCTGGGTCATACTGACGACGAGCCGACCATCGGACTGCTCCTGTGCAAAACCAAGAACAACGTCGTGGCCGAGTACTCCCTGCGGGGCTTCTCGAAACCGATCGGTATCGCCGAATGGGAATCCGCGATTGTGGCGTCTTTGCCAGAGGAATTCGCTGCCACGCTACCCAGCATCAGCGAAATCGAAGCCGAGCTTTCGCAAGACTTTTCACCAGGAGATCCGGTGAACTAGCCGGAATCATCATGAAAGACGCCGCGTCAGCCCGGGGTGAGGACACAGAACTCGTTGCCCTCCGGGTCGGCGAGGCACACCCATGGCACATCGCCCTGGCCGACGTCGGCGTCAGTAGCGCCCAGAGCCCGCAGCCTGGCCACTTCTGCCGCTTGATCATCACCCGGGTACGGCATCAGGTCGAGATGGACACGGTTCCACACGGTCTCGTCGCCAGTCGTGCGAAGTAATTCCAGATACGGCCCGACGCCCTTGGCAGAACGCAGCCTCGCATGATCGTCGTTCACCTCGTGCAGGGTCCAGTCCGTAGCCTCGCCCCAGAACCGGGCCATGGCCCGCGGATCCGCGCAGTTGACCACCACCGTGGCGATCGGCCCGGTGTCCCGGTAGATCGGTCGCGGCTCCAGTACACAGAACACATTGCCTTCCGGGTCGGCCAGGACCGTCCACGGCACATCACCCTGGCCCACGTCGGCGGGCGTCGCACCGAGTTCCAACAGTCGCGCGACCAGACCCGCCTTATGGGCCGCAGAGGTGGTGGCTAGATCGAGGTGCGCGCGGTACTTCACTGTCTCGGGGTCCGGGACGGTGACGACATCGACGCACACGGCGCTGGGGTCCGGCCAGGCAAAGCCCACGGGCTCAACATTGGTCACTCCGGGTCCCTCGCTGGAAACACCCCAGCCAAGCGCCTCCGCCCAAAACCGGCCGAGGGCCGAGTCATCCCGAGCCTTGAAATTTACCTGAACGAGTCGCAGCGCCATAGCACCCGACCCTATACCCAGGTAATACCGATTTGGGAGGCACACCCTGGTTCGGGCTATTCCTAGTCGTGTTTCATCGCAGGGCTTCGCAGTCCGCTGTAGGCTACCCCGACCCCTGCCAGGAAAATCAGGACAGCGAGGTAGACCGGGCCGAGGTGCCCAAGCGTGGCCAGACCCCATGGGTAATGTGCGGGGAGGGCCACTGCGAGTCCGACGGTCGGGACCAAAACGGCTGTGGCGAAAGCCCACCTTTCTCCTCTGCGCACCCCGTACCAGGACAGGCCTGCGATGGCCAGCCCTGTCGCAGCGATGAAGCCGCTGAGCGCAATGTGCAGGTGGGTGATGTAGTGATGCAGCTGTGGGCTGAACGCCTCGACCTCCGCCATCCCCTTGTCCACTTGATCGGGGCCGATGCCCAGCTCAAGGAAGGCGCCCGTAAAGTTAAGTCCCAGGAAGACTACGGCGTACGCAACGAAGGCCAGTCCGGCAAGCGTCATGAGAGCGGATCCGGTCCGGAGGCGGGCCTGGTTCCCCGGGGTAGTTTGGATGGCAGGCATAGCCACCACCCCCTCTCTTATTCATGTAGGTACTCGATAAGAGCCTCCTGATCGTAGGCCTGTCAAGAGAAACTCCTGGATAGGAGGCTCGCATGGGGGCGAGCAAGAAAAGGATGCCTTTTTCGGTGACCGGTTGTCCGGTGGTGGCGATGAGGTACCAGCAGGCGATGCCCACTACAACGAAGATGGCGCAGACGACGCCGCCAACGCGGAGCCCGGTCGGGCTCTGGATGTTGGTCATGACGGTGAACCGCGGCGTGTAGTCGGAAGGTGTCCCCCCATGGGCCGTACTTATCGTCCCAGTCCTTTGGGTCGAGCCATCAGGTAGTCGCCTGCGACCAGTCCGGAAGATCAAGCCTATGAGGGATGGTCGCTCACGTAGTTCCGGCCCGGGCTACCGGCGAACGGGATAGTGCGAGTGCCCATCCGCCGGCCACTCCAATGGCAAGCAGGACGGTTACGAAGCCGATCGCCGGTACGCTCGGCCATGTCAGGGCGTCGCCATACCGCAGCAGGGCAAGCGCCTCCAGAATGACGAAGGCAACGGAGGTTAGGGCCACAGGGCGGACGGTGCGGAGGTCGGCGCTCAATTGGCCCTGCGCGGCCGCCCACCCAAGACCGACCAGCCACGCTCCGATCGCCCTCGCTGTGAGTTCGGACAGTGGCCACGGCCACCACGTCGCGGCATGAATGGGTACAGCCAGGAGCGCCGCGCCATATAACAGCAGTACCCCGGCGATGCCCGCCAGGAGCAGCCGGAGCGCCGGGGGTAGCACCGGCCGTCCCGCCGCTACGGAATTTGGGGCAGGATGCCAGGACCGGATCTGCATCCAGCTGATGACGAACATCGCCACGGGCACGACGGCATAGATTGCCAGCCACGCCCAGGTGGCTACGTGGGCAAGGGGGGCAGCGTCTGAGGACAGGTGGAAGCGCTCGAGATGAAGCAGGGTGACTCCGAAGGTCAATGTTGTGAAGACGAACACGGGCCAGACTGCCAGCCTCGCTGAATCCCAACTCGCTGAGCGGGCGCCCGTCACCTCCAGGCCGGCGCTCGACCAGTATGCCGCCCCGAGGAAGACCGCGGTCATGGGCGGATTGACTGTCCACGCGAACCATTCCGCAGTCCGGAGCGGAAACACGAACAGCACGAGCCCGGCAAGAAACACGAGGAATGCAGCGACGTAGAGCAGCCACCGCATCGGCGGAATCAACGGTGTGACCTCAGTTGAAGCGGACATCACCGGGCAGCTCCTCGGGTGCGGCTGCCTCACCAGGGGCAGGGGGCGAGGCAGGCAGGGGGTTCTCGGCCAGGTAAGTGTGAAGCATCGAGACCACGGTGGCGCCGTCCCCGACTGCGGTAGCCACTCTCTTGATCGAACCGGCCCGCACGTCGCCGATCGCGAAAATGCCGGGCATGCTGGTTTCCAGCGCCAATGGCGACCTATCCGGCCTGAAGGACCCGTCGTCACTGGCTTCCCGGCTGGCGCCCGTGCGCAGAAAACCGGCTGGGTCACGCTCTACGGTGTCGGGCAGCCAGGAGGTCCGCGGCACCGAACCGATCAGCACGAACAAACCGCCCGCTTCGATCTCCTCGCTCGGGGCTGCGTCGGCGGCTCCGGGTGCGGCGACCTTGACGGCGGCAAGGAATCCGTCCCGATCGCGGGCCCCCACGATCACGCTGCCATAGCGGATCGCAACGTTCCGGGTGGCCTCAAGTTGGGAGATGAGGTAGTCCGACATACTGACCGACAGAGTGGGTCCGCGCACCAACAGCGTCACGTTCTTCGCGTACTTCGCAAGGTGCAGTACCGCCTGACCGGCCGAGTTGCCGCCACCCACGACACAGACGTGCTTTCCGGCCATCGACGGCGCCTCGGAGACTGTGGCCCCGTAGAAGACGCCTCTGCCGACCAGATCCTCCAACTGAGGTATGCCGAGGCGACGGTAGTCCACGCCGGTGGCCACCACCACTGTGCGGCACCGCACGACACTGCCATCGGAAATCGACACCGCATACAATGTTCCGTCCACGCCGAGCCCCTCCACCTTGCGCAGGAACAGGAAGTCCGTGCCCAAAGTCCAGGCCTGGTGGAATGAGCGGTAGGCCAGATGGGCGCCGCTCACACCGCGGGAGAATCCGGGGTAGTTGCGGATCAACGAGCTGGTGCCGGCCTGGCCTCCCACAGCCTCTCCCTCCACCACCATGGTGGAGAGGCCCTCGGAGGAGGCATACACGGCGGTCGCGAGACCTGAGGGGCCGGCCCCCACGACCACTACATCGAAGATCTTGTCCGCCGGTGGCGGTCGCGTCACCCCCATCGCTTCGGCGATCTCCAGGTCACTGGGGTTCTCGAGGACAATTGGTGGAACGGTGAACTCCAGCACCATGACCGGCAGCATGGGGTCGCGCAGGTCCAGACTCTCCAGCGTCCGTTCCGCCGTCTCGGACCCGACAGGGTGGAAAACCACCGGGATGTGGTTTCGGCTCAAGGAGTCGCGCAACGTATGAGTCCTTTCGTCGCCTACCTCCCCGATCAGCCGGACCGCCTCAAACCCGACCCCCTGGGCCAGGTGCCAGTCGTCGAGAGCGTCGGTAATCGCCCCATGGAATTCTTCGTCGCGCAATCGTTCGGGACGTATGATCACCAATTCGGCGTACCCCTGCGCGATCGCCCGGAACACAGTAGGGGCGCTCGCGAAGTCACCCCATATCACCACAACACCACGCTTGGCTGCCGGGTGAAAGCCATAGGCACGCCGCAGGAATTCGAGTCCAGCGCGGTCAGCCGGTCCGTAGCATCCGAGTATGAGGGCGACCGGGCGATTCCAGCGCCGGAGCCCCTCAAGCACCGCCCGCCCGTGGGCGTAGTCGGCGCAGGTCACCACCTCGTAGTCGGCACCGTAGCGTCGACGTAACTCATCTTCAAGAATGCGCCGAGAGGTCGGGTCTGTGGTTGCAAGCAGCATGACCGGAACCGAGTGATCCATGGCCGCCGTCTTTCCGGTTCAATGGTTCGGTGGCGCCCACGATACTCGCGCTTGGACATTGGGGACAAGGGGTGCGCGTTGTCTCTGGGAAGGTCCTTCGCCACCGGGGTCGGAGTTGTATCGGGCCCGGTTGTGGCCTCGAGTCTGTCATTCCAAGGGCGCGGAGACTCTGCCAGAATAGCTCCCGACGGTGGGCAAGCGGGATGACCTGAGCAGAACCGGAGCGATGGAAATGGAGGAGCCCATGGAGGATCGCCCTATTCCGGGAATCAGCCTCGCCGCCACACCCAGTGGAACAGGGTGTCTGGAGTGCCTCAGCGGTGACGGCCCAGGATGGTGGCTACATCTTCGCCGCTGCGCCCAATGCGGCCACATCGGATGCTGCGATTCATCACCCTCACAGCATGCCAGTGCCCACGCGCGCACCGTCGGTCACCCCGTCATGAGGTCCTTTGAGCCCGGGGAGGACTGGTTCTACGAGCACACCACGAAGAAGTTCTTCCACGGCCCGCGGCTTCCGGGTCCTCAGTCCAGACCACCGGAGCAGCCGGCACCTGCACCGGCGGACAAGGTACCGGCAGACTGGCGAGAGCGCATACATCGGTGACCGGCGGACCCAGAACCAAGCGCACTGACGCCGGGATTCGGTGAAGGATGAACGGCCTGCCTGGTTCCCGGCAACAGCAAATTTCCAAAGTGTGGGTAACACTGCCGTCGAGCGGATGGTTAGGCTTGGTGGATGGCGACAGTTATTCTCGTGCGGCACGGCCGCACCACAGCCAATGCCACTGGACTGCTGGCCGGTCGGGCCGCCGGTGTCAGCCTGGACCAGATCGGGCGCGAGCAGGCGGCTTTGACCGGAGAGCGGCTCGCGGCCGTGCCCGTAGTTGGGGTGGTATCGAGCCCTCTCGAGCGTTGTCAGCAGACCGCCCAAGTCATCCTTGATTGCCAGGCCGGCACTCCCTACGCGCCGTTGGAATCCGATCTTACCGAGTGCGATTACGGCCAGTGGCAGGGCCGCACCCTCAGTGATCTCGCAACCGAAGATCTGTGGTCGGCTGTGCAATCGCAGCCGTCCGCCGTCACCTTTCCCGGCGGTGAATCCATGGCCGCGATGCAGGCTCGGGCCGTAGCAGCAATTCGACGCCACGATGCAGCCTTCGAAGCCGAGTACGGGCCAGGAGCCGTATGGGTGGCGGTGAGTCACGGGGACGTCATCAAATCAGTCGTCGCCGACGCGCTCGGCATGCACCTGGACCTGTTCCAACGCATTAATATAGGCCCTGCCTCCGTATCGATCGTGCGCTTCGGAGCCAGTCGGCCAAGCGTCTACGCGGTCAACACCGACGCGGGGGATCTGTCGTGGCTGTCCAACGGCATCCACTCCGGCGATGCGCCGGTGGGCGGCGGTGCAGGGCATGGGGCGCCATGAAGCTCATATGCCTAAAATGCTCATATGCCTACACGTGTTCATGAGTTTGCCTGGCCTGATCGGGTCGTCGTTGGCACCATTGGCCTTCCGGGGGCACGCACGTTCTACCTGCAGGTGCGGGCGGGGACTCAGATCGTAAGTATCGCCTTGGAGAAGCAGCAGTCGGCTCTGCTCGCCGACAAAATCAACGAAATTCTGGACCACCTTCTCACCGTCGAGGGCAACCCCCACAGCGTTCCCACCAGTACCCCCACTGAATTGGTTGACAATGACCAGCTCGAGGCCGTTCAGGAGCAGTTTCGGACCGGCGCCATGAGTTTAGGTTGGGACCCGACGACGGCGCAGGTGGTGATAGAGGCCTACCCGATCACCGATGTCGACGCTGATGGCAACGACGAGTCGCTTGATGAGGACGACGCTGACGTGCCCGAAATGCTGCAGGTGCGGATGCCGGTTGGCACCGCCCGCGCATTCGCTAAGCGCACGCGTGAGGTTGTGGGCGCCGGGCGTCCCGCGTGCCCGCTCTGCGGTTACCCCGTAGACGCCGACGGGCACGTCTGCACTCGGCCCGAGGTCTGATGCCGGCGCCCGACCTGTCTACGGCCGAGCTGACGCTCACTGGGCGCATTACGACGGCGTCGAACGCCACCTTCCTGGGCAGCATCGGGGACACGGCAGTCGTCTATAAGCCGATAGCCGGGGAGAAACCGCTGTGGGATTTTCCCGACGGCTGCCTTGCCCACCGGGAGGTCGCCGCCTACCTGGTTTCGGAGGTCCTCGGCTGGAACGTGGTGCCACGCACCTGGCTGCGCAATGGTCCGTTCGGCGAAGGGATGGTGCAGCTGTGGCAGGAGACAGACCCCGACCAGAACGCGGTGGACCTCGTTGCGTCGGACGACGTACCGGAGATCGGTTGGAAACACGTCCTCGAGGGTCAGGATGAGAACGGACGGATGGTCGCCCTCATACACGAGGGCTCTCCGGCGCTCAGACGCATGGCGGTGTTCGACATAGTCGTGAACAACGCCGACCGTAAAGGCGATCACATCCTTGCCATGACGGACGGACACCGGCACGGCGTGGACCACGGGCTTACCTTTCACCGTGACTACAAGCTGCGTACGGTGCTGTGGGGGTGGCTGGGAGACGCTCTGACCGTCGAGGAACTTGAGGGCATCGATCGTGTCAGCGAAGGACTGAACGGTGAGCTTGGCCGAAACCTGGCGGACCTGCTCAGCGCCGAAGAAACTGCGTCGGTCGCCGCGCGCTGCGCCCGGTTGCGCTTGGCGCGTCGGTTCCCGGCTCCGAGCGGTGAGATGTCGGCGGTGCCCTGGCCGTTGTTCTAAGGGAATCACGGCTACGGGCTTCTCAGGATGCTCCACGTTGAACGTCGGAACGGTTACCGTGCAGGACTCGCGGGGCGGGCCGGAACTGCAGCTTATTCAAAAGGTTCTCTGTCCAAAATCAGGGCGGATACAACAGCACTATGAAAATGGGGAAATGACTACTTATGAAACATCCGATGGAAACGCGGTGCCGGACGTACCGCCGACACCGGACCATGCACCGCAGCTGAGGGCCAAGCGCCAGAAGTTAGCGAGGCTCCGGTCGGCCAACGGCGCCCGGATCATCTTGGGCTCGGTGCTGGCAATGCTCATGGTCATCACCTGGTTGGCCAACAATCCTGGCTTTCAGAGCGGCAGCAGCCCTTCCGACTGGAAGTCGGAGCTCAGTGCGGCCGATCTGAAGAACACCATGAACAATGGCGAGACGAAGGGTGCGCCGCAACAAACAGTTGTCAACGGCTGGTACGCCAATGACATAGCGACTGTCACTGCTGCGCAGAACACCTACATTGCCGCAAGTTCCGCCCGGAACGGGAGTTTCTTGGCCCTCATTGGATTAGGACTAGCCGGGGAACTCATCATCCGGGGTGTGGAAAGGGCAAACCGACAGCGGCCATCGATGTCCTGACAGGCAGGGAAGTGGACGGCTACATATCGTAGACGTCGCGTCGATGCACTACGCTGCCAATAACCACGAGCAGGACGTCGACTTGGCTCGTATGGATGACGCGTTCGTCACCTACACGGACCCGAAACCCCCGACGGCCGCTCAAGGCAATTGCTTTGGGCGGCCGAGGATCCTGGCCCAGCAGCGAGTTAGCGCCCACGCAAAATGTCAGACCCCCTTTCCATAATGAGTACATGGCAAGCGAAGTGGTGGCAAAGGCGTTTGAGGCGATAGACGCCGCTGTTGCCACGCTTCGCGACGAGGTGGCTGAATCCGGTTGCGGGTCGCCCCCGGACTCCGACCCTCTGGATGTCGTTGCTGACGGATGCCTGGACATCCTTGCCGGGATCGCACGGGCTGAGGCTCGGATCGCGGCATTGAAGGCGGAGGCAGCCGCTACATATGCGGACTCGGCGCGGTTGGCAGCACCTCTGAACATGCCGGTCCAGGCGCAGGAAATGGCAATGGCGGCCGAAGTGGGCTGTGTACTGGCCATCGGCGACCGGGCCGCGGGCGCGCTGCTGGAGCAATCCTACGCTTTGGCAACATCTCTGCCACGTACCCTTGCAGCCCTTCAGGCGGGAACGGTTTCGTGGCAGCACGCCAGGGTCATGGTGGACGAAACCGCCACCCTAGACCGCGACGCAGCCAAGGCACTGGAAGCCCACTTCCTCGATTCTGACGCGCCCAGTCCTGCCCCCGGTTGCCCGGCCGGCGAGATGCCCGCCTACAGGTTCCGGCGGAAAGCCCGGACCTGGCGGGAACGCCACCACCCGGACAGCATAGAAAAACGCCATGCTAAGGGCGTCGAGGACAGGTGCCTGGAGTATATTCCGGAGCAGGACGGCATGGCGCGGATGTCCGCCTACCTGCCCGCGGACCAGGCGGCTGCGATCTGGAACCGCATGACCGCCATCGCGCGGGGCCTGCAGGGTCCCCAGGAGGACCGGACGCTCACGCAGCTGAGGGCAGACGCCTTCGCCACGGCAGCCCTGCGAAGCGACAGCGGCTGCACCCGCTGCCGCAACAGCATCGGAAGCAGCGGGACCGGGGCCAGGGCGGGGGCACCCGGGCTTGCCGATATCCCCACGCCCCGGGCAGAGGTCCTGATCACCGTTCCCATCTTCTCCCTGCTCGGCGTGACCGCGGAGCCGGCGATGCTCGACGGGTACGGGCCCATCCCCGCCTCCATGGCCAGGGATCTCGTGGCCAACGGAGTTGACTCGTTCCACCGGGTGCTGGTTGATCCGCGGGATGGGGCACCTTTGGAAATCGGCCGCACGAGTTACCGGCTCACGAAAGCCATGCGGAACTGGCTCCGGATGCGCGACGGTAAGTGCCCGTTCCCCGGCTGCAGCAACCATTCCCTGGACAACGAGGCAGACCACCTCCTGGCCTGGCATCACGGCGGAACCACCGGGATCAGCAACCTTGGACAGCCATGTCGCCGGCACCACAGCCTCAGACACGCCAGCGGCTGGAATCCGACGCCGGCAACAAAGAATGAGCCGCCCGGCTGGGTCTCACCATCAGGGCGCAAATACAAAAGTGAACACCAGGACTGGGAACCACCGCTCTGGCCGTCTTCACCGGGGCCACGAGCCAGCGAGGGGCACCGGCCTGGGCCGTATGCACTGCGGTCCCCTGCCTCGCGCGGGACCGTGGACTATGTTTGGATGCCGCCATCGGCGGGAGAAGACTGCCTTCGCGCGTACCTCAGTGCAAGATGAGCTGCCGGACGAACCTACCGGGCCTCGACCGCCGTGGGCTCCGCTGCGCCACCGTCTGTCCAGGGGGGCGGATCCACGTTGACCTGTGTGAGATTCCGTTCACTATAGGACCATTCCGGAATGTTGACCGCTGTGTTAGCGGAAGATTTTCGACTAATGGAAGAAGCCGTTGTTCCAACTTAGTGGCCCTTGTTGTCGAAGAAGGTCGGCTAACACGGCTGGAGACACACCAAGTGATCGAGCACTATGCTCGGCACTACCAGATGGACAACATGGGGGGACTATGCGAAGTCGAATCACCAGTGCGGCCGGTCTATTGGCGGCCGGAGCCCTCCTCAGCGGGTGCTCGGGGACGATCGCAGAAATAGGCTTTACCGGCTACGACTGCGGAATCTAGCCTCTCGGCCCCCGCTGCTACTCCCGCTGCCTCAGAGTCAAAGCCGTACGCGGTAGCACTTGATGTCGATCCCTCTGCGGCCAAAGCCTGTGCGGCACTACACGTGGGCCCTGAAATTTATGCCGCTATCGGAAAGTCCAGCCTCGGCGCTGAAAGCACGACAAACGGCGCGGTGCAAGGCGTGATCTGCTCCTTCGTCATGGGTAACCACACCATAAGCACCCCGAACTCTCTAACAATCGGTGTGCGGAAAAACACGCGCGATTTCTACAAGAAAATTGCTCCTGACTCCATCCCTGGATGGACCAGGCGAGACATTTCTGGAGTTGGCGACACGGCGAGGTTTTACGAATTCGGTCCTACCAGTGAGGACGCGAACCACATGTTGCACACCCTCAAAGGCGATCGGATAGTCGCTCTCACGGCAGTGTTCACCACCGCTCCCGACGGCGCCGACCTCTCTGTCTCCCGCTACGCGGCCATCGTCAACAAAATTCTCGGCTAAGCCTCCAGCCAGATCTCAAAACGGCAGGGTGTCCTGGTCTTCGACGTGCACCATCCGATGCCGAGGAAGACCCCCCCCCACCCGTCCTCCAACGCACAAGGGAAGCCGCACAAAACGTGCGGCGTCCCTTGTTGTCAGGTCCTGGAAACTGTCGTGACTAGAAGTCCCAGTCGTCGTCTTCCGTGTTAACGGCCTTGCCGATGACATAGGAAGAACCCGAGCCGGAGAAGAAGTCGTGGTTCTCGTCGGCGTTCGGCGACAGGGCCGAGAGGATGGCCGGGTTCACATCGGTGACGGAAGCCGGGAACATGGCCTCGTAGCCCAGGTTCATCAGCGCCTTGTTGGCGTTGTAGTGCAGGAACTTCTTGACGTCCTCGGCCAGGCCAACGGAGTCGTAGAGGTCGTGAGTGTACTGGACTTCGTTTTCGTAAAGCTCGAAGAGCAGCTCGAACGTGTAGTCCTTGATCTCCTGCTTGCGCTCCTCGGAGAGACCTTCCAGGCCCTTCTGGAACTTGTAGCCGATGTAGTAGCCGTGCACGGCTTCGTCGCGGATGATCAGGCGGATCAGGTCGGCCGTGTTCGTCAGCTTGGCCCGTGAGGACCAGTACATGGGCAGGTAGAAGCCCGAGTAGAACAGGAAGGACTCCAGCAGCGTGGAGGCCACCTTGCGCTTCAGGGGATCGTCGCCCTGGTAGTAGTCCATGACGATCTGGGCCTTCTTCTGAAGGTTCACGTTCTCCGTGGACCAGCGGAATGCCTCGTCGATCTCCTTGGTGGAGGCCAGCGTGGAGAAGATCGAGGAGTAGCTCTTGGCGTGCACGGACTCCATGAACGCAATGTTCGTGTAGACGGCTTCCTCGTGCGGGGTGATCGCATCCGGAATCAACGACACGGCGCCGACGGTGCCCTGGATGGTGTCCAGCAGCGTCAGGCCGGTGAACACGCGCATGGTGAGCTGCTGCTCGTCCGGAGTCAGCGTGGCCCACGACTGCACGTCGTTGGAGAGTGGGATCTTCTCGGGCAGCCAGAAGTTGTTGACCAGACGGTTCCAGACGTCTACGTCCTTATCGTCCTGGATGCGGTTCCAGTTGATCGCTTCGACGTGGCTAAGCAGCTTGACCTTCTCGGTCATGTCATCCCCTAAAAGTTGGGTTGTTCTTTGAAGTTAAGCGTACGACGGCGGGCGGGCGCCCGCCGTCGTACTGTCAAGATTTAGTTGAAGCTACAACTACAGCATGCAAGAAACACAGTTGTCCACCTCGGTTCCCTCCAGCGCGAGCTGGCGGAGACGGATGTAGTAGATGGTCTTGATGCCCTTCTTCCAGGCGTAGATCTGGGCCCGGTTGATGTCACGCGTGGTGGCCGTGTCCTTAAAGAACAGCGTCAGGGACAGGCCCTGGTCCACGTGCTGGGTGGCTGCGGCGTATGTGTCGATGACCTTCTCGTAGCCGAGCTCGTACGCGTCCTGGTAGTACTCCAGGTTGTCGTTCGTCAGGTACGGCGCCGGGTAGTACACGCGGCCCAGCTTGCCTTCCTTGCGGATTTCGATCTTGGACGCCACCGGGTGGATCGAGGAGGTGGAGTTGTTGATGTAGGAAATCGAGCCCGTCGGCGGGACGGCCTGCAAGTTCTGGTTGTAGATGCCGTGCTCCATAACGGAGGCCTTCAGCTCGCGCCAGTCATCCTGGGTGGGGATGTGGATGTTCTTGAACAGCTCCGCAACCTTCTCGGTCTGCGGCACCCACTCCTGCTCCGTGTACTTGTCGAAGAACTCGCCCGAGGCGTACTTGGACTTCTCGAAGCCGCCGAAGGTCTGTCCGGTCTGGATGGACAGCAGGTTGGAGGCGCGGACCGCGTGGTACACCACCGAGTAGAAGTAGATGTTGGTGAAGTCCAGGCCCTCTTCGGAACCGTAGTGGACCCGCTCGCGGGCCAGGTAGCCGTGCAGGTTCATCTGGCCCAGGCCGATGGCGTGGGACTGGTCGTTGCCGCGGGCGATGGACGGCACCGAGGTGATGTTGGACATGTCCGAGACCGCCGAGAGGGACCGGATGGCCGTCTCGATGGTCAGGCCGAAGTCCGGGCTGTCCATGGCCTTCGCGATGTTCAGCGAGCCCAGGTTGCAGGAGATGTCCTTGCCGGTCTGGTCGTAGGACAGGTCATCGTGGTACGTGGTGGGCTGCGAAACCTGGAGAATCTCCGAGCACAGGTTGGACATGATGATCTTGCCGTCGATCGGGTTTTCCCGGTTCACGGTGTCCTCGAACATGATGTACGGGTAGCCGGATTCGAACTGGATCTCGGCGAGGGTCTGGAAGAACTCGCGCGCCTTGATCTTGGTCTTCTTGATCCGGGAATCGTCCACCATCTCGTAGTACTTCTCGGTGACCGAGACATCGGAGAACGGCATGCCGTAGACGCGCTCGACGTCGTACGGGGAGAACAGGTACATGTCCTCGTCCTTCTTGGCCAGCTCGAACGTGATGTCCGGGATGACAACGCCCAGCGAGAGGGTCTTGATGCGGATCTTCTCATCCGCGTTCTCGCGCTTGGTGTCCAGGAAGCGGTAGATGTCCGGGTGGTGCGCGTGCAGGTACACCGCACCCGCACCCTGGCGGGCACCGAGCTGGTTGGCGTAGGAGAAGCTGTCCTCGAGGAGCTTCATCACGGGGATGACGCCGGAGGACTGGTTCTCGATCTGCTTGATCGGGGCGCCCACTTCGCGGATGTTGGTCAGCGCGAACGCCACACCGCCGCCGCGCTTGGACAGCTGCAGCGCCGAGTTGATGGACCGGCCGATCGATTCCATGTTGTCTTCGATGCGGAGCAGGAAGCAGGAGACCAGCTCGCCGCGCTGCTTCTTGCCGGCGTTCAGGAACGTGGGCGTGGCCGGCTGGAAGCGGCCTTCGATGATCTCGTCCACCATCTGCAGGGCGAGTTTCTCGTCACCACGGGCCAGGTGAAGGGCCACCATGCAGACGCGGTCCTCGTAGCGCTCCAGGAATCGATTGCCGTCGAACGTCTTCAGCGTGTAGGACGTGTAGAACTTGAACGCGCCCAGGAAAGTCTCGAAGCGGAACTTCTTTTTGTACGCGCGGTTGTAGAGCTCGCGGATGAAGTTCATCGTGTACTGGTCGAGGGTTTCGCGCTCGTAGTACTGGTTCTTCACCAGGTAGTCGAGCTTCTCTTCCAGGTCATGGAAAAACACGGTGTTGTTGTTCACGTGCTGCAGGAAGTACTGGTGTGCAGCCTCGCGGTCGGCCTCGAACTGGATCTCGCCGTTCGGACCGTACAGGTTCAGCATGGCGTTGAGCTCGTGATAGCCCAGACCCTTATAGGCGGCCGGCATCTCGGGCTTTTCGACGGCAGCGCCTGCGCGGGTGCCCTGGCCTTCGGCCCTGGTTACTTCTGTGTCTGCGACAGTCGTGTCCAAAACGTGTCCAATCCATTGTGTACGCGGGCGACGTCTTCTGGCGTGCCCATTAGTTCAAATCTGTAAAGCCGGGGGACGTTGCACTTGGCGGCAATAATGTCCGCGGCCATGCAGTAGTTGTCCCCGAAGTTTGTGTTGCCTGCGCCGATAACCCCACGGATCAGTTGCCTGTTCTGCGGGTCGTTCAGAAAGCGGATCACCTGCTTGGGCACGGAGCCCTCTCCCCCGGTGCCCCCGTACGTCGGCACTACCAGGACGTAAGGCCGGGTGGCGAGAAGGGGTGCATCCTTTGCATGGAGCGGGATCCGTGCCAGCTCACATCCGAGCTTCGCGACAAAGCGGCTGGTGTTCTCGGAGGTGGAGGAAAAGTAGATGAGCTGGCTCTGTGTGGTGACAGGCGCCAACGGGGCCACCTGGGCCCTGGCTACTGCCAGTGCTGACACGGGAGTCACCTCATGTGTGCGGATTGAAAGTTGCCGGCTGGCGAAAAGTTTAAGGCCTTAGGCCACGGAGGAAACGGCAGACAGTGCCAGTTCCTCGATCTTGTCCGGGCGGAAGCCTGACCAGTGGTCCTGGTCCGTGACTACAACAGGTGCCTGCATGTAGCCCAGCGCCTTTAGGCGCTCGAGGGCCTCGGCGTCCTGGGAAATGTCAACGCTCTGGTAAGTGATGCCCTTTTTGTCCAGCGCACGGTAGGTTGCGTTGCACTGTACACACGCAGGTTTGGTGTAAACCGTAACGGTCATTGTCCCTGTCCCCTTTATCGAAATCTTCGCTCGTCTTAGTCCTGCCCAAGCTGTACGTCGATACTACATGTAGTGCAGACGGCTCTTCGGAACCCCAAGATGATGTATTACAAGTATGTCATTTAATGCACTTTTAATCCACAGGCAAGCGCCCTCAAAATGTCCGGAATCCCGCCATTTTTGCGGACGAAATCCACACCCTGTGGAGTACTTAGCCACAATTAACGCCCCGCGTGTCGCGTGCTGGACGGCGTGTCGCGCATCGTGGGCGGACCACTACATCTGGTGCCGGGCACGCAAAAGGGGCCCTGAAGATGCCTCCAGGACCCCTGCGAAGTGATGAACCTAACCAGCTACAGCAGAGCCTCCCGGCGGTCCAGGACAATCTGTTGCACGTCCAGGTAGCCGGACTGGAATCCCGCCCGTGAATAGCACAGGTAGAACAGCCACATCCTCTGAAAAACGGCGTCGAACCCCAGCCCGCCCACCTCCTGCGAGCGCGCGATGAACTGTTCCTCCCAGAGGCGGAGGGTCGCGGCGTAGTGATCGCCCAGGCCCATCCGCTCCCGCACCCGGAGGGTGGTGTGCTGCTGGGTCACGCTTTCGATGGCCCGCACGGACGGCAGGAACCCGCCGGGGAAGATGTACTTGTGCACCCAGGTGTACGCGTTGCGGGTGGCCAGCATGCGGCCGTGCGGCATGGTGATGGCCTGGATGGCCACCTTCCCGCCCGGGGCCAGCACGCGGTCGATGGTCTGGAAGTAGATGGGCCAGTACTCATAGCCAACCGCCTCGACCATTTCCACTGACACAACGGCATCGAACTCGCCTTCCACGGCGCGGTAGTCCTGCAGCGCCACGGTCACCTGGTCTGCGTAGCCGGCGGCTGCAATCCGTTCCTGCGCCAGCGCCCGCTGCTCACTGGAGAGCGTCACGCTGTAGACAGTGGCACCGCGGGCTGCTGCCCGGAGGGCCAGCTCACCCCAGCCGGTGCCGATCTCCAGCAGCCGCGTGCCGGATCCGACGCCGGCCTTGTCCAGCAGCCTGTCGATCTTGGCTTGCTGGGCTTCCGCCAAGGCGTCCCACGGGACCGAATCCAGTGCACCGTCGCTCAGCGGGAAGAGCGCCGAGGAGTAGCTCATGGTGGTGTCCAGGAAGTTGGAGAAGAGCTCGTTTGAGAGGTCGTAGTGCCGCGAGATGTTGCTGCGTGTGTTGTGCTCTTCGTTGCGTTCCTGCCGCGGCGTCCGCGGCAGGTACAGGGTCCGCAGCTTCTGGAGCGGTGCGGGGATCAACGTGTCCACAGACGCGGCGAAGACCTCCAGCACCCCGGCGAGGTCTGATGCTTCCCAGTCCCCCGCCATAAAGGATTCGCCCAGCCCGATCAGGCCGTTGTCACCGATCCGCACTTCGAACGCTGCCGGCCTGAGCATGGTCATCACCGGTGCGTCCGGGCCGCCGGTGCCCAGCACCGAACCGTCCGGGTAGGCAATGCGCAGGGGCAGCCGGCGTACGGCCGCCTTGAACAGCAGGCCGGCGGCCTTGCCCGCCACCAGCGCTTTAGTGCCCGACGGCGCGTGGGCAACACCGGGCCACACTTCCGGATCGATGGTGGCCGGTGACGCCGGTACCCCGGCAGCAGTATGCCCTGTCACCGGGTGCCGTGCGGCTGACTTCGCGGCGGAGACCTCCGCAGTCGCGGCTGTTCCGTTTTCATCGGTCATGGTCATTGGACTGCCTCCTGTGAGGGGTGATGTGGTTTTTTGATGACTGGCAGGCGTCGCGCCCAGAGTTTGATGCCCTGAACCCGGATCAGCGCCGATACCAGCAGCGGCGCTGCCGGGACGGCCACGGCCGCTGCCAGGATGTTCCTGACGGTGGCCGGGCGCCGGTCCCCGTCCATGGTCGCGGCGAACGGCCGCTGCCCTTCCCGCTCCAGGACGATGGAGACGGACAGCCGCTGCTCCGGTGCGGGCAGCTTCATCCGGTACTGCCCGTCAACGTCATTGAACGGTGAAACGTAGAAGGCCTTGGGCACGCTGGCCCGGCCGGAAGGATCCGTTTCCAGCAGGTAGCAGTGGCGTTCGCCGTAGGTGTTGTGGACCTCGGCAATGACACACTGCAGCTCCCCGGACATCCGGTAGCACCAGAAGAGGGTGAGCGGGTTGAAGACGTGGCCGAAAACCCGGGCGCTGGTCAGCATCCGGATGGCCCCGACGTCGGGCTCTATCCCCCGGGTCCGCAGGAACCGTTCCACGTTGCTGCGGATGGTGGCGTCGGGATCACCCAGGTGGTCGGCGGCCCGGAAGACAGCCAGCGGCCGCATGAGCCGGGGCAGAACCGGGAGCCGGTCCACGTCCACAAACCAGCTGTAGCTCCGGTAGGTGAACGCATTCTTAAGCGGCGTCTGGCGCACGTGGGAAATGGACGTGCGGTAGATGGCTGCGGTTGAGCTCATGCGCCCTCCGAGGCAGAGAGCAGTTCGGGCTCGGGTGCCTGAGTAGCGGGCGTATCCCAAGTTCGTCCCAGGCTCGCGGCGGCACGGACACCGGCCAGGGCGCCGTCCTCATGGAACCCCCAGCCCAGGTAGGCGCCGGCGTAGGCGATGCGGTCATCGCTCAGGGCCGCAATGCGCTGCTGTGCCCGCAGTGATTCGGGGGTGTACTGGGGGTGTTCGTAGACCAAATGTTCCAGCACCCGGTCCTGCGCGATGAGCTCGGACTCCCCCAGGCTCACCAGGTACGGCAGGCCATCGGCAGGCTCCAGGCGCTGCAGCCGGGTGAGGTCGTAGCTGACCAGGACCTTGTCCGGGCGGGCTTCGCAGTCCGGGAGACGGTAGTTCCAGGACGCCCTGGCATTGTCCGCGGCGGGCAGGACGGCCGGGTCCCGGTGGAAAACGGTGTGGTTGACGGAGTACGGCATCTGCCCCAGGGCTTCCTTTTCGGCCGGCGTGGCGTCCGCGAGGAAGCTCAGGGCCTGGGCCGGGTGGGTGGCAATGACCACGGCCTCGAAATCCTCCACTCCGTGATCGGTGTCCACTTCCACGCCGAGGGCGTGGCGCCGGATAGCGGTGACCGGACTGCTAAGCCTGATGTCCGGGAGCGTGGCGGCCAACTTCTCCACGTACTGCCCCGAACCGCCGGTGACGGTCCGCCACTGCGGCGAACCCTTGACGCCCAGCAAGCCGTGGTGGCCCAGGAACGTGAAGAGGTAGCGCGCCGGATAGGACAGTGCCGTGGTGGGATCGCATGACCAGACCGCGCTGACCACCGGCGTCGTGAAATGGGAGATGAAGTACTTGCTGAAGCGTTCCTTTGCCAGGAAGTCACCGAGGGTCAGCTCCGCGCCGCCCGCACCAGGGCCGGCGTCGGACGCTGGAGCTGACTCAATCAGAGCGCGGGCCCTGCGGTAGAAGCGCATGACCTCCAGCAGCATCAGCAGGTAGCGTCCGCGCAGCAGGCTGGACGGGCGGGCGATGATCCCGCGGCCGCCCCCACGGGCCCCGGCGTACTCCAGGCCGCAGCCATCACAGCGGACAGACATGCTCATTTCGGAGTCCTGCGTCTCCACGCCCAGCTCGGCGAACAGCCGCAGCAGGGTGGGATAGGTCCGCTCGTTGTGGACGATAAAGCCGGTGTCGATGCCGAGGACGGATCCATCCGGCTGCGCGACATTGTGGGTGTGGGCGTGGCCGCCCAGCCTGCTGTCCGCCTCGAAAAGGGTGACGTTGTCGTGCCGGTTCAGGACATACGCGGCCGTCAGGCCGGCCACTCCGCTGCCCACGACCGCGATGCGCCGTCCCTGCGGCTTGAAGGTCGAGTTCCCTGCCAAAGACACTGTTCTGCTCCCCTGCTCGGACTGTATGTGCGCTTGCTCGGTGCAAACTCTCTAAGGGCAGTTCGACGCAGTGGGGCCGGTGGATGACTGAGTTTGCCGTAAATCTTTGTGCCAGAATGAAGCGGGCGTTCCATCCCCGGCACACCGCAGTGCCAAGGCGGCCCTGACCGAAGGACAGCGTTGGTAAATCCCGTACATCTGAAGACCCTCCTGGAAGTTACCCGGCTGGGCTCGTTCGCGGCCGCAGCGGCACGCCTGGGCTACACGGCGTCGGCTGTCTCGCAACAGATGTCCGCCCTCGAACGCGAGACGGGCGTGGTCCTGTTCCAGCGTTCGGCCCGCAGCGTGGTCCCCACGGAAGCCGCGGAAGTGATGACCCGGCACGCCGCGAAGGTGCTGACGGACATCGAAGCCCTGATGGCGGCAGCCTCCAAGACACACAGCAGCACCAGCCAGGAGCTCCGGCTGGGAATCTTCCCCAGCCTGGCAACCTACGTCCTCCCGCGCATCCTGAAGAATCCGGCGTGGAAGGACCTGGCCATCGACCTCAAAGTAACGGTGGCCGAACCGGCCCAGACCATCCAGGGACTGCGCACCGGCGGAGAGCTGGACGTGGCCCTCGTTTTCCAGGTGGGCCAGTCCGGGCTCGCCTGGCCGCACACTATTAACCGGCAGTGGATCGGCGATGACAACTTCCGCGTAGTGCTCCCCGCGGGCTGGGGGTTCCGCACGGACGCCAAGGTGGCCGCTGACCATCTGTCCGAGCTGCCCTGGATCATGCACCACCCCGGGAGCCCCGACGCCGTGGTGATCGAACGGCTCTTTGCCAGCTGCAACCTGCATCCGCGCGTGGTGGCCCACAGCGACGACTTCCATGCCAGCCTCGAAATGGCGGCCGCCGGACTGGGCGCGGCGCTGGTGCCCGAGCTCGCATTGCGGAACCGGCCGGCCGGCGTAGTAGTGCTGGACGTTCCCGAGATCCGGCTGGCCCGGAACGTGTTTGCCCTGCTCATCAACGAGAAGAAGACCGCCCGCGTGCAGCTGTTTGTGGACCTGCTCGCCGAGACGATGGCTGCTGCGGGGTCCTCAGGCAATTAGCCCGGAATGCTGGAAAGCGCGGCACTTGGGGTCTATGTTGAAGGTATGAACAGGGTAGCGAGCCAGCACTTTGGAGAAATCGAGCTCAACCACGGCAGGGATCACAACATCGCCGCCAAACATGAGCTGGGTGGCCAGGTACTGGAACTCGACCTGAACATCAACGCCCACGACCACTTTGACGAAGCGGCCATGCACAAGGTGGACTACCGGCTGCGGTTCCTCCCCGAGCTGGTAGATGAGGTGCGGCAGATGATCGCCGAGGAGCTGGAGCAGGAAGGCACCAGCCCCCAGGAATACCTCCACTTCCACTGCAGCGCCCTCAAGGACGAGCACCTGCAGAAAGTCTTCGGCGTGGAGGAACGCAGCCAGCTCACCAACGACGTCTTCCTCAAAGCCCTCAAGCTCGGCCACGTGGGCATTTTCCCCGGCCAGCCCGAGCGCTACTTTGTCATGGACTTCACCCTGGGCTCACACTTCACGGACGAGGTCCTGGTGGTAGCCGCCGACGAAGACGGCGTGGTGGACGACGAAATCCTCTGGGAGTCCTGAACCCTTAACGCACGACGG
The DNA here is from genome assembly GCF_054510915.1 of Pseudarthrobacter arbutini. Taxonomy (NCBI): domain Bacteria; kingdom Bacillati; phylum Actinomycetota; class Actinomycetes; order Micrococcales; family Micrococcaceae; genus Pseudarthrobacter; species Pseudarthrobacter arbutini. Next base: position 145,745 of record NZ_JBTNDQ010000014.1, read on the forward strand.
CGGCCGGTCACCTTTCGGTGACCGGCCGCCGGCGTTAATGCGGTGGGTTACTTGGCGGATTCCAGCAGGCCGGCGCGAACCGTCTTGGTGGCCTTGACCAGGTTGCGCAGGGACTCTTCGGTCTCGGCGTAGCCGCGGGTCTTCAGGCCGCAGTCCGGGTTGACCCAGAGCTGGCGGGACGGGACGTGCTTGACGGCGGTGGCCAGGAGTTCGGTGACCTCGGCTTCGCCCGGAACACGCGGCGAGTGGATGTCGTAGACGCCCGGGCCAACGCCGCGGCCGAAGCCGTGGGACTCGAGGTCGTGGACAACCTCCATGCGGGACCGTGCCGCTTCGATGGAGGTGACGTCTGCGTCGAGGCCGTCAATGGCGTCAATGATCACCCCGAACTCCGAGTAGCAGAGGTGGGTGTGGATCTGCGTGGCGTCGGCCGCACCGGCGGTGGCCAGGCGGAAGGAATCCACTGACCACTTCAGGTACGTGGCGTGGTCGGCCTTGCGCAGCGGCAGGAGTTCGCGCAGTGCGGGCTCGTCCACCTGGATGACCTTGATGCCGGCAGCCTCGAGGTCCGCGATTTCGTCGCGGAGGGCCAAGCCAACCTGGTTGGCGGTCTCGCCCAGAGGCTGGTCATCGCGGACGAAGGACCAGGCCAGGATGGTGACCGGCCCGGTGAGCATGCCCTTCATGGGCTTGCTGGTCAGCGACTGGGCGTACTCGGCCCAGGCCACCGTGATGGGGGCGCTGCGGGTGACGTCGCCCCAGAGGATGGACGGGCGCGTGCAGCGTGAGCCGTAGGACTGGACCCAGCCGTGGACCGTGACGTCGAAGCCTTCGAGGTTCTCGGCGAAGTACTGGACCATGTCGTTGCGCTCAGGCTCGCCGTGCACCAGGACGTCGTAGCCGAGCTCTTCCTGCAGCTCAACAACGCGCTTGATCTCGTCCTTCATGAGCTGCTCGTACTGCTCGTTGGTGAGGGCGCCCTTATTGTTGCGGGCTCGCGCCGAGCGGATCTCGGACGTCTGCGGGAATGAGCCGATGGTGGTGGTGGGCAGCGGCGGGAGGTGCAGGGCCTCTTCCTGGGCGGCTTCGCGGACTGCGTAGGCGGAGCGGCTGAAGTCCGCTGCGGTCAGGGCCTCGGTGCGGGCCCGGACGTCGTCGCGGCGGACGCCTTCGGCGATGGCGCGGGCGGCGATGACTGCGGATGCCTCGTCGATGGCAGCCTTGGCCGAGGCCGGGTCGGCCAGGTAGGACGCGAGGGTCTTGACTTCCACGGCCTTCTGGTCGGCGAACGCGAGCCAGCTGCGCAGCTCCTCGGAGAGCTGGCCTTCTTCGGTGACGTCGTGCGGGACGTGCTGGGTGGAGGTGGAGGTGCTGACGGCGATCCGGCCGGCGGCAGCCTTCAGTTCGTCCAGCTTGGCGGCGGCGACGGCGAGGTCGTTGCGCCAGATGTTGTGGCCGTCCACGACGCCGGCAACCAGGGTCTTGTTGCCGAGGCCGGCCAAGGCCGCTGCGGACGGGACCGCGCCCTTGAAGGCGTCGATGTGCAGGGCGTCGATGTTGGTGGCGGCAAGTGTGCCCAGCTGGCCATCGAGGGCGCCGTACGGGGTGGAGACGAGGATCTGCGGGCGCTTGGCCGCACCGGAGAGGACTTCGTAAGCGCGGGCAACGGCTGCTTCGATTTCGGCGGCCGGGGTGTCCTGGTCAACAACCAGGGCGGGCTCGTCCAGCTGGATCCAGCTGGCGCCTGCGGCGGCGAGCCTCTCGAGCAGCTGCACGTAGACCGGCAGGACGTCTTCGAGGCGGGACAGCGGAGCGAAGCCTGCGGGGGCTTCATCCGAAGCCTTGGAGAGCAGCAGGTAGGTGACCGGGCCAACGATGTACGGGCGGGTTTCGATGCCGTTGGCCAGGGCGAACTCGAATTCCTCAACGATGCGGTTGGAGGCGAGGGTGAACTCGGTCTCCGGCCCGATCTCCGGAACGAGGTAGTGGTAGTTCGTGTCGAACCACTTGGTCATTTCCAGCGGCTGCTGGTCCTTGTTGCCACGGGCCAGGGTGAAGTAGCCGTCGATGTCGAGCTGGCCTTCGGCGTTGAGGAGCTTGCCGAAGCGGGCCGGGACAGCGCCGAGATGGGCGGTGGCGTCCAGGACCTGGTCGTAGTAGGAGAACGTGCCCGGAACAGCAGCGGCTTCGGTGAGGCCCAGTTCCTGCAGGCGCTTGGCGATGGTCAGCTGGATGCCCTTGGCGGCGGCGTCCAGGGCAGCAGCGTCGATCTTGCCGGCCCAGTAGGCTTCGATGGCCTTTTTGAGCTCGCGGCGGCGGCCGATGCGCGGGTAGCCGAGGAGTGACGCGGCCGGGAACGGAGTGGCGGGGGTGTTCTGTTCAGTCATGGGAGATTCCTTGAGTGTTAGTGGAAACTGTGAATGGTCTGGCGGATGTTGGAAGGTCAGCTGGCGAGCTGGCGCCGGAGGGTGGCGCTGCGGCGGCCAACTGAACGGGACTGGCGCGGAAGTGCCAGTTTGTCCAGCACCTCCAGAGCGCTCTGGTGTTCGTTGAAGGTGTAGATGTGGATGCCGGGCGCTCCGGCCTCGAGGGCCGCGTTGGCCAGCTCCACCGTGGCCCTGACACCGATCCGGAGTCGTTCGCCGTCGCTGTCCGCGGCGGCCAGGCGGGCCAGGAGTTCCGGTGCCGGTTCAACGCCGGTCAGTTCGCCGAGCCGTGTGACCCGGCGCAGGCTGGTGAGCGGCATAACGCCCGGGATGATGGGGATGGTGACCCCGGCCCGGCGTGCGCGGCTGATGAGGTTCGCGTACTGCTCGGTATGGAAGAAGACCTGGGTGATGGCAAAGTCGGCGCCGGAGCGCTGCTTGGCGAGCAGCACCTCGACGTCGTGGGCTTCACTGGGTGATTCCGGGTGCCGGGTGGGGTACGCGGCGACGCCCACGGCGATCTTGCCTGCACACAGGAGGGCCGACCGCCGCTGTTCAACCCGCCGGATGAGCTCGATCAGGTCCTGCGCATACCGCAGTGACCCTGCGGCGAGCGGTGCACCGTCCTTGGGCTGGTCGCCCCGGAGGGCCAGGATGCCCCGGACGCCGGTGTCCAGGAGGTCGCCGATGATCTCCGCCAGTTCCTCCGGCGTGTTGCCCACGCAGGTGAGGTGGGCGAGCGGCCGGAGCGTGGTTTCCAGGAGGAGCCTGTTGATGAGTTCGACGGCGGTGTCCCGGTTCGAGCCACTGGCACCATAAGTGACGGAGACATAGTCCGGCTCGGTGGTTTCCAGTTCCCGGATGGTAGTCCAGAGCGACTCGGCCGCAGCCGGCGAGCGGGGCGGGAAGAGCTCGTACGAGAGCGCCACGGGTGCAGTCTCGGTGAGGTTCGGATGCGTTTCAATAAGGCTTGGCGGTGACATTTGCGTCCTTGGCTTTGGGCCATTGCCGGCTACCTGTCAGCAAATGTGACGGTGAACCCGGGAATGAATTTGAGTTTGGGAACACGGAAAACTCCACAGGGACGCAGCCGCGACTGTTACGCCTGTAATGAAGTTGTCCGTGAGCAAATGTCAGGCCCACATGGGGGCACCCACACCCTCCACAATCGGAGGATCGCTGACACGTTACCTCGGTAACTTGTATAGAACTCTAGGAGCCCGCGGGGCACCCTTCAAGTCCGCCGCCGAATTAAGACGCAGCTTTACGGCGCGTTTCGCATTGGTGCAGAATTTTCTTCGCCATATTGGTCAACGGATTCATCGGGGCATACTGCAGACCCGCCGCTGCCTTGGCCTGTTACCAGGGCCGGTCAACACCCCGCCCGAAGTCATCGTCCCGGAGGTACTCGTCCCGCTCCTGCCCGGAATTCCGCTCGCCTTGGGCTTCCTTGGCGCTGTCCCTCAGCTGCTCAAGCTGGCTCTGCTGGCCCGGACCCGCCGGAAGCTCGTCCTGCCCAGGCACTTCCGGCGGTTGCGGGGTGGTGTTGTCCGCAGCCACTGCATCGGCCTTTTGCTGCAGCCGCTCCGCCGCCTGTTTCAGTTGCTCCCCCGCGCCGGATTCGGCGCGGGCATCAGCGCCGGCATCCGCGCCGGCGGCAAAGCAGCCCTCCGGAGCAGCCTCCACTACCGCAACGCCTTCGGCGAACAGCCGGGCCGCCGCCGTCGGATCTTCTGTTTTGGCCGCGGCGTCACCGAGGCGTTCGATGGTGAGGGCCAGGTTGACCTGGACGACGCACTCGTCGGCCGTGCCCGCCAGGGACAGTGCTTCTTCGAAGCGTTGGCGGGCGGCAGCGAAGTCCCCGGCGAGGAACAGGCCGTCACCCTCGGCGAACGGCGCCTTGTGCGGTTCGATGAAATTGGCGGTCCGCAGTCCGCTGGCGGCATCCGCCACGCCGACGGAGTCCCCGGCCGCGAAGGACCGGGCAGCAGTGTCGGCGAGAATGCCCACGCTGAGCAGCTTGGCGGACAGGCAGAGGATCAGGAGTGCGGGCAGCGCCGACCACCACAACAGCCGACGGCGGCGCTCCCGCCGGTCCCGTGAGGTCACCGACGGTGCCGGTTTCTGCGGCGCCGGTTTCTGCGGTGCCGGTTTCTGCGGTGCCGGTTTCTGCGGTGCCGGTTTCTGCGGTGCCGGTTTCTGCGGTGCCGGTTTCTGCGGTGCCGGTTTGGGCGCTGGCCGCATCATGTTCGAGCTCCCGGTCCGGGCCGGAGCTGCCGGTATTGACGCAGCACCAGGAATGTCTCGCGGAGGGCCAGCAGGAACGCTCCGGCGGCAAGGAGCCAGTAGTGCTCCGTCCGCCCGGCGACGTCGGCATCCGTCGGTGCCCGTTGGAAGTCCCCGGGATCAGCGGCCTGCATCATCGGCGCCACCGGGTCTCCGGCCGAACGGTGGACATAGGGCACCCCCAGCTGACCGGCAATCCCTTGCAGGCGGCCTTGGTCGATGACCGATAATGCATCCTTGCCGGTTCCGGATGACCGGTCCTGGATGTAGCCGGCGCCGGCGTCCTGCCCCGAACCCTGCCCCGTGTTTTCCTTCATCCGGCCGCCGTCCGCGGTGCCGTAGCCGAGCACCGCGCCGCCGTCCACCAGGCCGCCGTCGAGCCTGATCGCCGCCGGTGCCTTGGCGCCGGTCTGTTCACCGTCGCCCAGGTAGTAGACCAGGCGCGGCCGTTCTGGATGGCTGTCCCGCGCGGCGCGCAGCCGCTCCGCCAGCAAGGTTCCGGCAGCGGTGACGCTGCTGCCCTTCGAAAATGCCGTGACCTGCGGCTGCAGGACGGACACGCTGGTGTCCAGGGCGGTGGCGTCGGTGGTGAGGGGCATCCGGACAATGGCGTTGCTGTCGAACGTCAGGAGCGAAAAGCGGGCCCCGGCCAGTTCACCCGCGATGGCCATGATGTCCTGCTGCACCCCGTCCAGCCGGGGCGAGCCGTCGCCGTAGTCTTCGGCCACGATGCTGCTGCTGGTGTCCACTACAAAGAAAACGTTGACATCCGCCGCCGCGGCCTGGGAGCTTCCGCCGGGAACACCCGGCCGGAGCGCCGCAGCCAGGAGCAGCACCATTAGGGCGCCCCTGAACAGCCAGTCGCGGCGTGTACCGGCAGAGCGTGCCCGCGATGCCTGGACGAGGCGCCAGACCAGAAACAGCACGGTCGCGGCGATGAGCGGGGCCATAACCCACCAGGGCAGGATCGGTTGCAGTGTCATGGCCGGAGCCTCCACGATGCGCCAGCCAGCACCAGGCCGGACAGGAGCGCCAGCGCGAGGGGCAGCTCTGGCTTGTCAGAGACCACGGCCCGGGGTGCTCCCTTCATGGCCGTGGCTTCGGTTTCCTGCACGGATCGGACGATGTCCACCACGGCATCCGGGCTGTCCAGTTGGTGGTATGCCCCACCGCTGGCTTCGGCCGCTGTGCGCAGCCTGGCTCCGGGCTGGCCGGGGCCGGGTCCATAGTCAAAGTCGCCGGGGTTCAGGGCGTAAACGCGCACATCGCGCTCCTTGGCCAGGGCGGCCGCCTGTTCCAGGGTGAAGATGGGATCGCCGGACAGGTAGTTGTCCGTTGCCAGGACGATGGACCGCGAGCGCCGCTGACCGGCGTCAGGAGTGCCGGTCTCCGCTCTGCGGGCATCCGCGGCGCCGGTGTCCGGGAACCCGTTGACGCAGGACGCCAGGCCGTCGCCGATCAGCGACGATCCGCGGCCGTTCCAGGTGCCGTCCAGGAATCCCGCACTGCCGGGTTTTCCGTCGAACGCGTCTTGGGCCAGCTGGAGTTGTTCCTGGACGTACCCGTAGTCGTCGGTGAGTGGAAAGACCTGAACGGCGCTGCTGTCGAAGACCGTGAGGCCGATCCGTTCGCCGTCGAACTCCTTCGCCAGTTCGGCAAACACCTGCACCACGGCCGCGTCGGCGCTACTCATGGAGCCCGACGTGTCCAGGCACAGCATGATGTCCCGGTTGCGCTGCTCCGGCTGGATGGTAGTCAGCTCCACCGGGCGCGCCGCAGCGGCCACCGCAGAGACCAGCAGGGTTACAGCCGCGAGAGCGGCCACCGCCAGCCAGCGGCGGTGCCGGCGGAGGGCCGCCTGGTATTCGGGCAGCGCGGTGAGGCGGTCCGCATTGGCCACCGGCCGCCGTCGAGCGTTTGCGTGTCGGTCCGGGCGGAAGGCGCGCCATCCTGCCAGGGCCGCCAGGACCAGCGCCGGAGGGATCAGCCACCAGAACATCAGTTCCATTGCCGCACCGCCTGGCGGGCAGTCGCGGCCGATTGCGGGACCGGCGGCAGCGGTTCCAGGCCGAACTCGCCCGGGTAGATCTTGCGGACGGCCTCGGCCACTGGGGGCAGTGGGTGCCCGTGCAGCTCCGCAAGGGTCATCCTGGGGGCGTCGATGCCGGTGACGTCGCGGGCGAACCGGCGGACCAGCAGGCTCAGTTCCTGGTGCGACTCCCGTGCGGTCAGCAGCCCGGCGGCGGCGTCTGCCGTGACGGCGTCGATCCTTTGCAGGTAGGCCTCCTTGAGGCCCGCAAGGTCCGACGGCGGAGTGAACCGGGGCGCCTGCTCCGTCACCTTCGGTTTGCGCGTGCTCAGGAAAACGAACGCGTACCAGCCCAGGACCGCTGCCAGAAGGGCGAGCCCGGTCCACAGCCACGCCTGGCTGTACTGGAGGGGTCCGTAGATGCCCGGGTCAGCCTGCACGCCGGTGCCTTTCCAGGAGGGCGAAGAGTTCCGTCATGACCGCACTGCTGCCGGTCACGTGGCCTTGGGTAATGCCGGCGCGACGGAGCATGGCGTGCCGGGCGGCGTCCCGTTCCCCTGTTGCCTTGGCATAGGCCGCCGCGACTGCCGGGGATGCTGCCAGATGTGCTGGCAGCATCGACGAGTCTGCCACGCTGAAGGTGTCCTGGCCGGTGTTTCCTTCCCCGGCCAAGTCAGCGTCCCGGATGGTGAGCCAAAGGACCTCATGCTGGGCACGGAGCCGGCGGAGCAGCTGTTCGGTGTCGGGGCCGGCGGCATGTTCGTCGGACACCACAAACAGCAGGAACCGGCCCTTGACGTTGCGGGCCACGTATTCCAGCTGGTCCTCGATCCTGCTCGGGCCTGAGTCCAGGGAGGTGGATGAGTCAACCTCGCGCAGGAGCCGTTCCAGATGCGGCTCACCGGCTTTGGCGGGAATGGAGCATGTCCCGTTGCGGTCGCCGCAGACCAGGCCCACTACGTCGCCGTGCCGGTGCGCCAGGTAGCCCACCACGCCGAGTGCCATCACGGCGATGTCCTTTTTGGTTTCGCCGTCGCGGGACTCTGCAGCCATTCCCCGGCCTGTATCGGCAATCAGCAGGACGGTCTGGCGCCGTACGGCGACATACCGTTTGATGAGAGGCGATCCGAACCGGGCGGTAGCCTTCCAGTCGATGTCGCGGACATCGTCTCCGGGGATATAGGCGCGCAAGTCATCAAAGTCGAGGCTGCGGCCGCGGAAGACGGAACCGTATTCGCCGTCGAGCATGCCGCGGGCTTTCCGGTGGGCGAAGATGGCCATCTTCGCCTTCACGCGCTGCAGGAGACTGGTCACCGCTGCCTCAGGGAGTCTGGACGGAGGCCACGACCGCGTCGATGATCGTCTCCACCGGCACCTGCTCGGCAACGGCGTCGAACCCCAGGATGAGGCGGTGCCGGAGCACACGGTGGGCGAGGGACTTCACGTCCTCCGGGATCACGTGGTCCCTGCCGTTGAGAAGTGCCACTGCCCGGGCGGCCTGGCTGAAGGCAATGCTGGCGCGCGGGCTGGCGCCGAACTCGATGAAGCCGGCGAGCCGCTGGTCGATGTACTGCCCGGCGTTCCGGGTGACAAACACCAGCCCCACGATGTAGTTGATGACGGCCGGGTCGATATAGATCCGCTTCACCAGCTCCTGCACACTAATGACGGCGTCCAAAGAGGCGGCGGCCGCAGGCTTCTGCGCCTCAGTGAAGACGCCGGCGTCGATCCGCCGGATGATCTCCGTTTCCTCGGCCGGCGTGGGGTAGTCCAGCACGTCCTTGAGCATAAAGCGGTCCATCTGCGCCTCCGGCAGCTGGTACGTGCCTTCCTGCTCGATGGGGTTCTGGGTGGCCAGCACCATGAACGGGGACGGCAGCCGGTATTCCTCTCCCCCGATGGAGGTCTGCCGCTCCTGCATGGCCTCCAGCATGGCGCTCTGGGTCTTGGCGCTGGAGCGGTTGATCTCATCAAGCAGGACGATGTTGGCGTGCACCGGCCCCAGCTGGGTGATGAAGGTGCCCTTGGCGGCGTCGTAGATCTGCGTGCCCACGATGTCGCTGGGGAGCAGGTCCGGCGTGCACTGGATCCGGCGGAACTCTGCGCTGACTGCTTCGGCCACAGTCTGGGCGGCGGTGGTCTTCGCCAGCCCCGGAACACTTTCCAGCAGGATGTGCCCACCGGTCATCAGGCCCACCAGCAGGGATTCACGCAGCCGCGCCTGGCCCACCACCTTGGCATCGAAGCTGCGGGAAATGTTCGCCACCACCTGCTGTGCACGGGCCAGTTCCGCCGGTTCGATTCGTGCGGGCGCACTGGTCTGAAGCAATGGATTTCCCCCTGATGGCTGGTGGTCTACGGATGTTAGCCCGGGTGTGCTGCCGTTCGGCTGCACTCCGTCCGCCATCTTATCCAAGACACCTCCCGGTCCGGCCGCAATGGGGACCCCTCCCCATCGCGGCTCTGCAGGTCTATCCTTTTGCCATGAGTGAGCTTCCAGCCAGTTACAAAGAGTTTCTCGCCGACAAGAGCGAGCGGTTCATCCTTGCGGTCAAGCCTGTCCTGCAGCAGTCCGCTGCCGACAAATCCCATGGTGTCCGGGTTACCTACAACGCGGGTCCCACCGGCCACCAGGCCCACCTCGATGACAGCATCCCCTTCGGCGTGGTGGTGGAGGACATCGACTGAGGTTCCGGCCGGCACCGCTAGCCCTTCACTGCACCCGAGAGCGCGAAGGAACTGCCCGCGCCCTTGGCCACGATGACATAGAGAGCCAGCACCGGGACTGAATACAGGATGGAGAAGGCGGCCAGCTGGCCGTACGCCACTGCGCCGTGCTGTCCGAAGAAGCTGAAGATCGACACCGCTGCCGGCTGCCGGGCTTCGGACAGGAGCAGGACGAACGGGACGAAGAAGTTCCCCCAAGCCTGGATGAACACAAAAATGAACACCACGCCAAGCCCCTGCTGCATCAGGGGCAGGACGATGGTCCGCAGCGCCGTTAATCCTGACGCACCGTCCACCCAGGCCGCTTCCTCCAACGACACCGGGACTGCGTCCATAAAGTTCTTCGTCATCCAGATGGCCATGGGCAACGTGGTGGTGGCCATAAAAAAGATCGTGGCGGGCATCGAATCCAGCAGTTGAAGCTGCACAAACAACCCGTACACCGGCACCATGATGGCCGTGATGGGAAGGCAGGTTCCAAACAGGATGGTGTACATAAACGGCTTATTGAACCTGGACTGGTAGCGGGACAGCGGGTAGGCAGCCAGGACTGCTGCCACGAGGTTCACGGCGGCCGTGCCGGCGGACAACACCATGCTGTTCCAAAGCGGCTGGAACAGCAGCCCCTGCGTCATGATGGCGGCAAAGTTTTCCAGGGAGACCCTACCGGGGAGCCTTGTCTCATGCCCGGCGGAGGCATCCAGGGACGCAAACACCAGCCAGAGCAGCGGCAGGACAAAGCAGGCACCGATCAGGATCAGGGAAACGTCCGCCGGCATCCGGGCACGCTGCTGGGCGCGGGAAACTGCGCCAGTCCCGGACCGGAGCTGCCCCCGCGCGGAGGTCCCCGCCGTCGTCGTCATGGTTTGCCCTCCCGCAGGAGCCGGACGTAGGCGGCACCGAACACCACGCCAATGAGGATCAGCACCGACGCCACCGCCGTGCCGTAGCCGATGTCGCCGAACTTGAAGGCCTCCAGGTACGCCAGCACCGGCAGCGTAGTGCTGGCGTTGGCGGGACCGCCCGCTGTCATCACCCAGATGAGGGTGAACACCGCCAGCGTCTGCAGGGTGATGAGCATGAGGTTGGTGGCGATGCTGCCGCGGATCATGGGTATGGTGATGAAGGCCAGCCGCTGCCAGCCACCGGCACCGTCCATCAGCGCGGCCTCCGTGACCTCACCGGGGATGTCATTGAGTGCGGCGCGGTAGACGAGCATGGAGAACGCCGTGCCACGCCAGATGTTGGCAAGCAGGATGGCGACCATCGGGAACGAATACAGCCAGTCGGTCTGCCCTATCCCCAGCCCGCCCAGCATCTGGTTCAACGTCCCGTCGCGGCTGAAATACGCGTAGGCGGCGAAGGCGGCCACGATCTCGGGCAGCACCCACGCAGCCACCACCGCAGTACCGACGGCGGCGGCCACCGTCCGGCGGGCCCGCCGCATCAGCACCGCGAGGGTGAGCCCCAGCAGGTTCTGGCCCAGGATGGCAGAGCCGCCCACAAACAGGACGGTCAGGCCAAGCGAGAGCGGCAACACCGGATCGGACAGGAGCCTGGCGTAGTTGTCGAGCCCGATCCAGCCGGGACTGCGGGCATTGCGGCCGGTCAGGGCTGCGTTGGTGAATGACGCGTGGAACGCCCAGAGCACAGGGCCGGCCAAAAACACCAGCAGCAGAACCACTGCCGGGAGTACGGGGAGCAGCCGTGCCTGGCGCCGGAGCCCGGGGCGACGCCGCCGGTGGCCGGACCGGTCACGCCCTAGGGAAACCGCCACAGGCTACTGGGCGACGGTCTTGGCCTCACCGACGATGCCCTTCACCGCCGTGTCATAGTCGGCGGCCGCCTGCTCCGGGGATTTCGCCCCGGTGATCACAGCTTCCGTGGCCTCCTGGACGGCCGCCGAAATCCGCGGGTAGTCGGCCGTGGCCGGCCGGTAGTGCGTGACGGCCACGAGCTCGGATACGTCCTTCACAAACGGGTTGGCCGCCTGGTAGCCGGCGTCGGCGGCGACGTCCTTCCGCACGGCGATCTGGGAGCTGGCGATGTTGAAGGCCAGGGAGTTCTTCTGGTTCAGTGCCGTGGCGAGGAACTCAAACGCGAGGTCGGGGTTTTTGGTCTCCGCTCCTACCGCCAGGGTCCAGCCGCCGGACATGCTGACGCCGCCGGGTGCCTGGCCGTTCTGGGTGGGGAACGCCGTGACGCCCATGTCCTGCCCGTACTCGGCCCACTCGTAGCTGCCGCCCTTCTGCCAGAACGACGGCGAGTAGGAGCCTTCCACGGTTGCGCCCATCTTGCCCTGCGGCAGCCATTCGCCGAAGACCTTCTTCCACACATTGGCGTCGAGGGCCTCCGCCGGGGAGACGGCCAGTTTTTCGTCGTAGAGGGTCTTGAGGAACCCCAACGAATCCGCGAACCCCGGGGAACCGACCACCCACTTCTTGGCGTCGGCATCGTAGAGTTCGGACCCGGTTCCATAGAGCAGTTCGTAGAAGCTTTGCATCACGGTGCCTTCGCCGGAGGCCTTGCCGGCGTACATGTTGAAGGGCACCACGCTGGGATCGCTGGCCTTGATTTTCCGGGCGGTGTCCAGGATATCCTGCCACGTGCGGGGCTCCCACGGGACGCTGACGCCCGCGGCGGTGAGCACTTTTTTGTTGTACCAGATGGCGCGGGTGTCGGTGCCGAGCGGGACCGCGTACGTGCCGCCGTCGTCCCCCAGGCCGGCGGCCTTGGCGCCAGCATCGAAGGTATCCCAGTCCTTCCACCCCTCAAGGTGGCTGTCCAGCTTCAGGAGGTACCCGGCGTCGACGTCGGAACGCACCTTGAAGGTGTCCTCATAGAAGATGTCCGGGGCGGTGGAGGGCGAACGGAGAGCGAGGGCAAGCTTGGTGCCGTAGTCGTCGTCGTTCGCCTGGATGGGCTCCAGGGCAACCGTGACGCCCTGGTTGGCGGCCTCAAACTCCTGCTTGGCCGACTGGAAGAGCGTGTCCAGGGCAGTGAAGGAATCGGTCTTTTGATAGACCACCTTCAGCGTTTTGGTCTCCGCTTCGGGGGCGGCAGGGGAACACGCCGTCAGCACAAAGCCCGCTGCAGCGATGAGTGAAGTGATTTTGAGGGCCCGGCGCATTGTTGCTCCATTCAGTCAATGGCTGCCGTCCCCTGTACCTGCGGGCCCCAGCCGCGGCGATATCCACATGCTAGACGGGGCTCCGGCCAGTGGCAAGGAGACGCGTTGACTCATCAAAGATGCCCGCGTAGCTGCTATCGAAGAATCATTTGGTAATGCCCGCGTAGCGGCGCGTCTGCTGGGATGGTATCCGCCGGCCCGGCAC
>NZ_JBTNDQ010000015.1:0-151449 GCF_054510915.1 Pseudarthrobacter arbutini
CAAGTACCCGAACTTCGCAACCGACGCCGACATCCTGACCCCGGCCTGATCAGCACCACCACCGCCGGCCCGGGAAGGACAGCCTGCCAAGCCATCCTTCCCGGGCTGCAGTCGGCCGGCTGCTCGTCGTCGGTGAAGACCGCGCTGCCGAGCCCGTAGGGCGAATAGGCCGCGAACTCGCCAAATTCGGACTAAACGAGTTCGCGAACAAGAAACTCATCCGCATCATCTGAGGCCCGACACAACACTAGGAGACTCCATGCGCGCAGCAGTCTATTACGGCAAAAACAAACTTGAAATCGAAGACGTACCGGAACCAACCCCAGGCGAAGGCCAGGTGAAGATCAAAGTCAGCCGCAACGGAATCTGCGGCACCGACCTCCACGAATACTACGACGGGCCGATCTTCATACCGCCCACGGACCCTCACCCGCTCACAGGACAATGCCTGCCCCTGACGCTGGGCCATGAATTCTCTGGTGTAGTCACCGAGATCGGCCCAAACGTCACGGATATTCGCGAGGGCGACCGCGTCACCATCGAGCCCATATATCGCTGTGGTGAGTGCCGACCGTGCAGGACCGGCCACTACAATCTATGCAATGTGATCGGCTTCCACGGGCTGATGGCCGACGGCGGGATGGCGGAATACACGGTCGTGCCCAGCAACCAGGTCCATAAACTCCCCGACAGCGTCTCGCTGGAGCAGGGAGCATTGGTCGAACCGATGTCCGTCGCCTACCACGCGGCCACGCTCGGTGAAGTCAACGATCAAAGCAGGGCCTTAATCTACGGCGCAGGACCCATCGGCATCGGCCTCTGGTTCGCACTGCGCGGGATGGGCCTGACCGAAATCGATGTGGTTGAACCATCCGAGACCCGCCGCAGGTCCATCGAGGCACTCGGCGCACGCACCCTGGACCCGACCAAACAGGACGTGACCGCCCTCATCGCCGACCGGACCAACGGCAACGGAGTCGACGCCGCATTCGACGCTGCCGGCGTAGCCCCCGCAGTCCAATCAGCCCTCGAATGCCTCGGCGAACGCCGCCCCCTGATCAGCGTCGCAATCTACGAAAAACCCCTCCCCACACCCCTCATCAACCTCGTGCTCCGCGAACGACGCATCCAAGGCACCATCTGCTACACCGCAGCCGACTACTCCGCAGTCATCGACCTCATGGCAAAAGGCCACTACAATACCACCGGATGGGTGGAGGACGTTCCCCTCAGCGGCGTGGTCGAAAAGGGATTCGAACAGCTCCGTGCCGGCCAAAAAATGAAGCTGCTGGTGGACCCCACAACGTAGTCTCCCCAGATCGCTTGTAGCGTGGCTGACTGCGCCGAAGGCTGGCTTTGCATATGCAAGTCCAGCCTTCGGCTGTCCCCGGAATTCCGATGAGTCCTTATGGGTTCGCCGTAAAGGCGCAGGACTCGCCAGTCGCGGCCTTACCCTGCTTCTCAGTTCAGAGGACTTCAACTTACGGCCATGGTTCCGCTGGCAAGCCCGACTAACAGGACTCCGATTCGAACTAAATCGACCGGAACAGATCGATTCCGTGCACCTGCAACAGCCCGCCGAGCGGGACGATCCATCAACGCAATGACGCGAAGGAACACCAAGATGTCGAATTCCATTGAGGAGCAAGCGACTCTCTTCAGCGTCGCGCGAAGAGCGCTCACCTCAACGGAGGCGGCCCTCGAAGGGACAACGACTTGGCTCGCCATCACGGACGCCAATGGAAAGGTGACTTACGACTGGGCGGCGGCACCGAGCCTCCGCCGGCATCTCGCGCGGGCAGATGTCAGCGAGGGTGCCGACTTGGCCCAGCGTTCTGCGGGCAAGAATGGAGTGGGCGTCGCGCTTGCGACACGTGCCCCCACAGTCGTCCATGGAACTGACCATCTGGATGAGCGCATGCACAAGCTTGTTTGTGCGGCGAGTCCAGTCCTGCATCCCATCACTCGAAAGTTGCTTGGCGCCGTAAATGTCACGTCACTTGCTGGCGAACCTAGCCCGCACCTAAAGGTTGCACTCAATATGATGCTGAGTGGGATAGAGGACTCCCTGACGCGTCTCTCGTGCGCCCGCCACCAGCGGCTCCTCGATGCCCACTTGCGGGTCAAGGCGGGTACAGGAGCGGCCGTCATTACCCTGGACCGCCGCACGATGATCGCCGAAGACGGTCTTGGCGGATTATCACTTGACCGAGAGCAGTTGTGGAGCTTTGTCGAGGAGGCCGGACCGTTTACTAGGGAATTCGTCCTACCGATGGGCATTCGAGCGCAAATTGTCCCTGTGATGCCGCCGCGGACCACGGAGGGTTGCTCGTTAGTACTGAGCAGACTTGATCTCGCAGGCCTTGCACGTTCGGTCGCAAGGGGTTTAGCCGCTCCGAGGGTAGTAATTCCGCCGGCGCTAGGACAGCTTGAACGGGCAGAGCGGGAGGTTATTGCGTCTGTGCTGCGTGAGTGCCTTGGGAACAAATCGGACGCCGCAGAGCGACTACGAATCTCGCGCGGAACGCTTTACGAGAGAATCCGCCGGTACGGACTGTGAGGACGATGCAATCAGAGCTTCACCGTGCGGTCGACGCTAGTAAAAGGCGCACAAGGGGAATTGGGCATGTGTCCAGCGGGCCGGAGGGAAGGTTCCCTCTCGGCTGTCGGTAGAGTCGGGGATCCGAAGCGGGATTCAGCAGATGGCCGTGACGCCGTCCAACCGTGCAGCATGGATCTTCGTCCGGAACACCTATGGAACTTGCGGGATCAGAGCGGCCCGCCTGCGTTGCGGGACATCTCCGCTTCGTGGCACCGGAAGGAAATCAGTCATGAAAACACGGGCAACGACCATTCTTGGCATCGAACATCCCATAGTTCAGGGGGGTATGCAGTGGGTGGCTACTGCCGAACTCGCGGCTGCTGTCTCCAACGCTGGCGCGCTCGGCGTGATCAGTGCGCTCACAACTGGCTCACCGGAAAATCTGGCACGGGAGATTCGCCGCTGCCAAGACCTGACTGACCGCCCATTCGGCGTGAATCTCACCATCCTGCCATCCATTACTCCACCTCCCTACGAGGAGTACCGCGATGTAATTGTGAGCTCAGGGGTCTCTGTCGTGGAAACCGCCGGGAACAACCCGGGTTCATTCGTGGAGGTCTTTAAGGCGAACGGGATCACCACCATTCATAAATGCACCAGCGTGCGGCATGCACTTAAAGCCGAGTCGCAAGGGGTGGACATCGTGAGCATTGATGGGTTCGAATGCGCCGGTCATCCTGGCGAGGATGATATTCCAGGGCTTGTCTTGATTCCTGCTGCGACAGCCCTGCTCCAAATTCCTGTGTTGGCCTCGGGAGGGATAGCCGACGGGCGAGGCTTGGTCGCGGCCCTAGCACTCGGAGCTGACGGGATCAGCATGGGGACGAGGTTCATGTGCACCCGGGAATCCCCGATCCACCCAAGGATCAAGGATGCGATTGTTGCGGCTACTGAGTTGGACACAGAGCTCATATTCCGCCCCTTGCGCAATACCTCGCGTGTAGCGAGCAATTCGGTCAGCCGCCAGGCAGTGGAGGTCTTGGCCAAGGGCGGTGTATTCGAGGACGTCAGGGAACTGGTGGCCGGGGCTCGAGGCAGACAGGTCTACTCGGAGGGTGATCCCGAGCATGGTGTCTGGACCGTGGGAATGGTCCAAGGACTGATCCACGACGTACCCGACTGCCGAGATTTGGTGGTTAGAATTGTTCAGGATGCCGAGGCCCTGATCGATTCACGCCTTCGGGCGCTTACACGATGAACTCAACGCCGTCGCCGCTGCCGCTCATAAACAGCATCCTGCGCCTCGATGCACAGCGCGCACGCTCCTCAGACAGGAAGATCCGGTCCTCAGGGCACGACTTCGAGAGGTTACTACAGCCGAAATTCCGTAAGAAGTGGGCAAATGCGGCGCACAGACCACGCTGGCGCGTCCTTCGGTGGCGGCCCGGACAGACTTGGCGTAGTCAGTCATGACTCGGCTGCAGTCGACAGACAAGCCGATGTGCTGCTCGGGCCTGACACTCCCTTGATTTCTGACCATGTTGCCAACATTAGGGTGACTCTGGCGGTCGTGGCTGGGGTCGATGCGGGGTTGTCTTTGGCTGGAACTTGGAGTTGTAGGGGCTGCCCCTCAACAGCAGCAGATGACCGGTGTGAAAACACCCGGATGATGGGCAGCCGAGTGCCTGAGGGGCCTACTCGAACGGCAGTGTCTTGTAGGCGGTGCTTTTGTTCATGTTCCAGCCAGCGACTATGCCGGAGCCGATCATTTGGTCGCTGAGGCGGGCGAGGCGGTAGGCGGGGTCGGAGTCGAGGGCTAGCTGGAGGAATTGGTGTGCTTTGCTGCCTTTGCCTTCCCACCAGTTGATGTAGCCGATGGCCGTGAGGACCGGTGCTGAATGCTCTGCGCTTGTGCGGGTGTAGGCGTGGAGGAGGAGTTGTTGTGCCCACTCGATGCGTGACCATTTCGGGGGCTCTTTGGTTTGGGCGAACAGGACCTGTTGCATGGGTTCGTCGAGCCCTGGTATGTCGGCGATGAGCCGGTCACGGATCTCCGGGAACTGCAGGTTTGCGACGAGGGCGTGGCAGTCTTCATCGCTGGGGAGGTTCTTGGAATCGAGCATGTCTGCCCAGAGTTTCCGGCCTTGCTGGAGCGCGGCGTCGGTTGGTTGGGTCCTGATGCTTTCTATTTGGTGTTCGACGGCGGTGGCCTTGGCTGCTTCCTGGCCGGTGGTTGGGAGGGCGATGTGGTTGGTGGGTTCGATGAAGCTGCCGCGATAGATGAATTCGGCGTTGATCGCGCTGGTCTGGGTAGAACTGACGGGCAGGGCGAGGCTGGTGCCGGGTTCGTCGTCGTAGGGGGAGAAGGTTTCGTCTCCGACGAAGAGTCCGTCCCTGATGGTGATGCCCTGTTCTGCGAGGACCCCGGTGAGCGCGGCGATGGTGCCGGCATACGGTTTGGCCTGTCCGTGGTGGGCAGTTTCGTTGGTGTAGACGGCGAAGAGGATGGCTGTGGCGGTCGTGTCGCTGGTCAGGTAGTGGGCGACTGTGCGTGCGTAGGGGAGATCCTGGCCAGGTTGGCGGGGGAGGTCAATGCGCAGCGTCGCGCCGATGCCGTTGTTGTTCAGGGTGATGCAGACCAGGCTTTCCGTTGGCCAGAAGCCCAGGGTGTGTCCGATGAAGCTGAGGACGTCTGATGGTGTTTTGATCGTGAGCTTGTCCATGATCCTTTTGTTCCCTTCACCCTTGTGTTGCTGTGTTTTCTGCGGTTGTTGGTTCTGGGTGTCGTTCTGGTAGGGGACCACCCGCTGGGCTGAGGGGCTGGAGTGCAACTTGGGGGACCGGCGCCGGGGGCGAAAACTTCATCGCACAGCGCGGATAGCTTGGGGTTGGAGAAGTTTTCGATCCCGGGGTCGGCGCGGTAGCGCCCTGGTTGCGCGGAGGACCCGCCCAGCGATCATGGGGATACCAGAATGACAAGCAGCGATGGACTTCTGCTTGTTCATAGAAGCCAAGGAACGACGCGGCATGACTTCGACCATCAGCCCGAGCAGATTTTCCTGGATCTCTTCATCTACCGCTACAGAGATCTTCACTCCCGATTCAGAGGCTAGACCGTGAGGGCCGACAGCCTGCCGTTCGTCTCCGGGCCCCACAAGTCGTTGACGCCGAGCTTCTTCAGTGCGTCGGGTTCGGTTCGGATGGCGCTGGTGGTGACGACGGTGTCCACGCCGAGTGCCTTGGCGAGCCGGGCGGTGTGTTTCATTCCTCCGCGGCGCGCTGGCGGACGCCCTCGGGGTCGCCGTCGCCCCAGACCTTTGCGCCGACGATACCCGCTCAGTCATGACTGTGTGTTCCAGTCGGAAATCCTTCTGCAACACCTCGACGCCTACGCGAGGGATCGCGACCGTCGGCGTTCAGTCCGGTGACGGGCGTCAGGCAGCCGAAGATGAGTTCCGGTCTCAGCAGATCTAACTACGGTCTTCGTCCACCAGCCGCGCCACGTGCAGGGTGAGGTACGTGACCTCGTCCTCGGTGAGGGGTTCGCCGAGCCTGAGTTCCAGGACGGCCTGGAGCTTGAGGGCCGTGGCATAGGCGTCCGGATAGGAATCCCGGATGGCGATGCGCAGCTTGCTGGCTCCTTCCTCCAGCTGCTTGCCGGAGCCCGCCCGCACGAAGAAGTAGCGCAGATGAGTGATGAACCGGGCTGCGTTGACGGTGTCCCGGTCAAAGGGGCGTCCGGAAGCCTGTTCAAGGACCTCGAACAGCTGGGTGAACACGCCCGTCATTTGGTAGGTGAAGGACAGGTCGCCGGTCGCGAAGCCGGCGTTGACAAGGTGCAGCGCGATGGCCACTGCCTCATCGTCAGCCAGCGGTGCCTCGAGTGAAGCGTTGACGTGGTTGAGGATCAGTCGTGCTGCCCGCAGCTCTGCTGGATAGAGATGGGAAACCTCTGCGCGGAGCGGGTAATCGAAGGCGATTCCCTGGCGAAGCCGCTTGATGGCGAAGCTGAGGTGGTCCGCGAGGGCCACGGACAGGACGGAGCTGTTCGGAATGGGCAGTTCGGCGCGCCCGGCCTCGAGTGCCTGCTCCGCCAACAGGAGGTGTTCCGGCGGGATGGCGGCCACCATGGCGCCGAGGTTGTCGGGGTCGCGGCCGTCTTCGGGAACGAACGTGCGCAGCACCTTCGCCGGGTCCACTTTCTGACCCGGTTTGGCCTGGAATCCCAGCCCCCGGCCGGTGAGGATTACCTCACGGCCCGCGTTCCCGCGTGCCAGGACCACGTTGTTGTTGAAGACGCGCAGGACTTCCACGTCGTTGTTTCTCCTGCCTTGGTGGGTGGACGGGCGGGGCCCAAGTGGGCCCCGCCACACTAGTGTCAGCGCAGCGCTGCGCCGTTGCTCGAGATGACTTCCTGGTACCAGCCGAAGGACTTCTTCCGGTACCGGTTGAGCGTACCGGAACCGTCGTCGTCTCGGTCCACGTAGATGAAGCCGTAGCGTTTGCTCAGCTGCGCCGTGGAGGCACTGACCACGTCGATGCAGCCCCAGGCGGTGTAGCCAAGGACCTCAACGCCGTCCGCAATCGCCTCGCGCACCTGCACCAGATGGTCGTTCAGGTAGTCGATCCTGTAGTCGTCATCCACGGTCAGGCCGCCGTCGGCTTCCACGAGGACGTCCTTGGCGCCGATGCCGTTTTCCACCACGAACAGCGGCTTCTGCCAGCGTTCCCAGTAGTCGTTCATCACCACGCGGAGGCCCTTCGGGTCGATCTGCCAGCCCCACTCGGAGGCCTCGAGCGTGGGATTGGGAACGCCGCCCATGATGTTGCCCGGCCCCTTCTCCACGTCCGGGTCCGCTGATTCACAGATGCTCATGTAGTAGCTGAAGGAGACGAAGTCCACGGTGTTCTTGAGGTCTTCGCGGTCCTGGTCCGTGATCTCCAGGTCTATGCCGTTGTCGCGGAAATACCGCAGCAGGTACCCCGGGTAGGCGCCGCGGCAGTGGATGTCGCCGAAGGCGTAGCTGGCGTGCGCCGTGTCCATGGTCCTGACCACATCATCCGGGGAGGGGGTGAGCGGGTAGACCGGCAGGGCCAGGATCATGCAGCCCACCTTCGCCGCTGGCATGATCTCCCGGGCCAGGCGCGTCGCCCGTGCGGAGGCCACGAGTTCATGGTGGATGGCCTGGTACAGGTCCGTGTCGGTCAGTTCCGCCCGCGGGCTGGGGATGCCGCCGGACATAAACGGCTCGTGCAGGACCGAGTTGATCTCGTTGAACGTCAGCCAGTATTTGACGCGGCTGCCGAAGCGTTCAAAGAGCACACGGCAGTAGCGCTCGTAGAATCCGATCAGCTGCCGGTTGGTCCAGCCGCCGTAGCCGCGCGCCAGGTTCAACGGCGTCTCGTAGTGGCTGATGGTCACCATCGGTTCGATGCCGTGTTTCTCCAGCTCGTCGAGGACCCGGCTGTAGAATGCAAGGCCTTCCTCGTTGGGCTGTGCGTCGTCGCCGTTGGGGAAGATCCGGCTCCACGCGATGGAGAACCGGTAGACCTTGAAGCCCATCTCGGCGAAGAGTGCAATGTCCTCGGCGTAGCGGTTGTAGAAGTCGATGGCGGTTTGCTTCAGGTTGTCCGGGGTGGGGCCCTCGGTGGGCTGCTCGGTGATGCCCCGCGGCATCACATCCTGGATGGACAAGCCCTTGCCGCCTTCGGCGTACGCGCCTTCAACCTGGTTGGCTGCGGTGGCGCCGCCCCAGAGGAAGCCCTGGGGAAACGGCCCGGTGGCGGGTTTGGTAGCTGCGTGCGTCATGCTGTGCTGTCCTTTCGTTGCGGGTCAGGTTCTAGAGTTCGACGTCGAGGGCCGGGGCGCCGCGCGTCAGTCGCGTTTCGCCCAACGGCACGACGGCAGTCAGGTTGCGGGTGTTGGTGACCACCATGAGCGTTGTGGCGTCGTAGCCGGCCGACTGGATCTTGGCACGGTCGATGGTGGCCAGGAGGTCGCCGGCTTCAATGCGCTGGCCGCGGGTCACCGCGGCCTCGAAACCGTCGCCCTTCATCTGGACGGTGTCGATGCCGATGTGTACCAGGACTTCCACACCCTCGTCGGTCTTGATGCCGTAGGCATGCCCGGTCTTCATGACAGCGTGGACCGTGCCCGAGACGGGGGAGTAGACGGCATCCTCCTCGGGAACGATGCCCACACCGGCACCCATGGCGCCGGAGGCGAAGACCTTGTCCGGCACATCTGCCAGGGCGATCACCGGGCCGGAGACGGGGGCGAGCACCTTCACGCTGGTGGCATGCTGCCCCGCTGGTGCGCCCGTCGTCGTGTCTGCTGAGGCCGGAACCGGAGCGGTTTCCGCGCCAGCAGCGGGGGTTGCAATGGCGTCGTCCGTCACAGCGTCAGCCGTTTCGCGGGGACCGAAGATGAAGGTGAGGATGAAAGCGATGAGGATGGCAACTGCCGTGCCGATCAGGAGCAGCACGAAGTTGCCCACCGCGGTGAACGCCGGGAGTGCAAGGAGCGATGCGAAGACGAAGGCGTTGGATGCGCTGCCCCCCATGGCGGCGATGGCCCCGCCCACGGCCCCACCGGCGATGCCAAAGTAGAACGGCTTCTTCAGCGGCAGGTTCACACCGTAGATGCCGGGCTCGGTGACACCGGCCAGGAACCCGGACATCGCAGCGGGAGCGGCTACACCGCGCCTGGCGGCGCTGCGGGTACGCAGAGCCACGGCCACCATGGCGGCGGCCTGGGCCAGGACAGCGGGAACCAGCGGCGCCATCAGGAGTGAGTAGCCGATGGTCGCGAGGTCATTGGTCATGATCGGCACGAAACCCCAGTGCAGGCCGAAGAGAACAAAGACCTGCCAGAACGCACCCATGAGGGCGCCGGCCAGCCAGGGTGCGAAGCCGAAGATTGCGGTGATTCCGGCGGAGACGCCCTGCGAGAGCAGGGTGGTGGCGGGGCCAACCGTCAGGAGGGTCAGCGGAACCATGATGGCAACGGTGAGCAGCGGGGTGAGGAAGTTCCGGACGGCGGACGGCAAGAATTTCAGGAGGAAGCGCTCCAGGTATCCCTGCAGCCAGACGGCCACGATGATGGGGATCACTGAACTGGTGTAGTTCATCATGACCAGCGGTATGCCGGCGAAGTCCACGGGCTGCCCGGCGGTGCCGAGGGCCACGATGCTGGGGTATACCAGTGCACCGGCGATGGCCATGGACGTGAACTGGTTGACTTTGAAGCGCCGCGCTGCCGTGACTGCCAGGAAAAGGGGCAGGAAGTAGAAGAGGGCGTCCGCGGCGGCGGAGAGGATCACGTAGGTGTTGTTGGTCGGCGCCACCCACCCGAACGTGCCGGCCATGCTGAGGAACGCCTTGAGCAGGCCGGAGCCGGCCAGCGGCCACAGGATGGGCGAGAAGATCGCAGAGACCATCTCGATGAAGCGGTTGAACAGGTTGCCCTGGGAAGGTGCCTCGTCCGCGCTGTCCTCGTTGCCGAAGCGGCTGATCTTGCCGAGTCCGGCGAAGACCAGCGGGACGTCGTTGCCGATGACCACCTGGTACTGGCCGCCGGCCTGCATCACGGCGATGACTCCCGGCAGCTTCTCGACGGCGGCCGTATCGGCTTTTGCGTCGTCCCGCAGCCGCAGCCGGAGCCGCGTTGCGCAGTGGGTTGCCCCCACAAGGTTCTTTTCGCCGCCGACACCCTCGAGGATGTCGGCGGCCAACGTCGTGTAGTCCACGGAAGCCATGGCAGGCCTTTCTGTCCATTCCGTCTTTCGGGCATAAAAAAAGACCCAAGCCGCACGTTTCCGTACGTCTCAGGTCTTGCCTCGTGTCCGAGTAACAATCCTTCAGGCTGCATCGCCTGCTTGAAGCATCGTACCCATGATGTGGGTCACAGGCAAATTGCTCGGATTACCCGGGGAGGTGTGCCTCAGATGAGGCCAAGTTCAGTGAACGCGTCAACCAGTCCTTCCCGGTGCGGGGGCGCGGCCGTTCGGTCGGCCAACGCGAGGAGTTCCGGGGAGGAACCCTCGATGGCAATGCCCACACCCGCGAACGCGATCATTTCCAGGTCGTTCTGGCCGTCGCCAATCGCAACGGTGTCTTCGCGTTCGATGCCGAAGTGGGCAATGACGGCAGCGACGCCGTCGGCCTTGCTGATGCCGCGCTGGTACAGCTCGCCCGCGTGCCGCCCCTCGTTGGCGATTGAGTTCGCGACGACGGCGATGTCCGGACCAATTTCTTCGGCGATGCGCTGCATGGGGACGGGAGCCTCGAAGACGGAGACTTTGGCGAACGCGGCCGTTGCACGGTTTGGTGTGACGCGCACGGATCCGAGGATCGCGGAGGAGCCCTTTGGCTGGCCGTCCGGCGCGCGCCGGAAGTGCTCTTCGATGATGGCGCGAAGCCGCGCCTCGGCCTCGGGGGCCACGTGGAGGTGATCCTGGGCTTCAAGAATGTAGACGGCATCGTGGGCGTCGAGCGCGGCTACTGTTCTGGCCGCGAGGTCGGCGGGGAACCGGCGGTCCAGCAGGACTGCACCATCCACCTCTATATAAGCGCCGGCACTTGCCACCAGGCCGTCAAAGCCGGCTCCGAGGATGGTCTCCGGCAGCATGGACACCGGACGTCCAGTGCACAGCAGGACCTTGTGTCCGGCCGCCCGCGCAGTGCGGACCGCCTGCACATGGCCCTGAGGGACAACCCCAAAGTCGGCGTAGGTGCCGTCCACATCAAGGAAGACGGCGCGGATAGTTGCTGTGGGGGTGCGGGGCACGGAGCTCATGATCCGGGAGTCTACAGGTGCGGCGTTGACGGGCTGGAGTCCGGGCAGCCGTAGGCGCGGAGCCGCCGCCGGATTTGACGCGCGTCTGCACATTTCTGCACACTGGGACCGGATATGTAACTGGGCTTTCAGGCAGGATCCGATCGTCGAGCCCTCTTGTGCTTTCCCAGGGCCGGGGCTCGGGTCCTTTTTTGTTGGACCGGAACCCGAACACCAAAGGAGCCCTGAATGCCTGAACGTACCGCCACCATCGCCAGCCGCGTCGGCTTGCACGCCCGGCCCGCCGCCATCTTCGCTGAAGCCGCCGGTGAACTGAGGTGTGAGGTCACCATCGCCCATGTGGGCGAACCGGCCGACGAGGCAATGGACGCTGCCAGCATCCTGTCTCTCATGAGCCTGGGCGCCTCCCACGGGGATGTCATAGTCCTCCGAGCAGAAGGTGAGGGCGCCGACCAGGCTTTGGATACGCTCGTGACCATCCTCGAAACCGACCACGACGCGAAGTAAGCGCCCACCACGAGTACCCTGGCCACTCAGGAAAACACCATTAGTTGACCGCATTCGCGATCAACCCGTGTGGGTACTCGTCGGCGCGGCGAGTAAAGCGGATCACCACAGCATCTGCGACCCACACGGGCGGGCTGTTATCGACGATGATGAGTTGTTCCCCTTGCCCTTCAGTTGCGAGCCAACGCTTTACGTGGGCGTAGAACCTGTCGACGAGCGTGGCGTCAGCAAACTCGTCGTCGGGACGCGCGTTATGGCTTAGGTTCTTCTGGGGGCTGTCGATGATGAGCAGGCCCGGTGAGACTGCGTCCTGCTCGAACCCGATCTCCCAAAGAGCGAGGTTCCAAGCGAGCGCGACGACCACAAGTCCGCCGCTGCTTGCCTCGGTGTATGTCAGCCCGCGGACGTAGGGGATGAAGTCAGAGTCGACGTAGGCGTCACTGAGCTTGGGGTAACCGATGTCTTCGAGGGTGGCTGCAAATCGCTCTGACAAGAGTAGTACGATTCGGTCTCGGTCAGGTCGAGTTTTCCGCCGCTGTGCGGGACTGTCAGTGATCGCGTCGAGGGCGACGGCCGCTTCGACGGCGCGGTGTGTGGGTGCTTCCGCGTCACGGACAAGCGTTCCTGGGTCTTCGATGAGGCGCGCCATGCAATCGGTGAGGCTGCTGATTCGCGCGTTCACGGCCCGGAGCTCGCTCGCGGCGAGCTTCCTCCGGTCGTCAGTAGGTTTAGTTCGCGAATCTGGATTGTCCGTGCTCCTGCCGTCGGAGTCATGGTTGGGTGTAACCGTATGGTGACATAACGAGCATGTTGCGTCTTCTATGGACGGCAGAGGGGCGAGTGTTTTGAAACACGCCGGGCACACGCCCTACGATTCCCAGTAGGCCCGATCGGTGCGCTGGTCTGGCTCGTCGTCGTCTTCCTCGGCCCTGACCGGCATCAGGTTGAGGACCGTTGTTGAGTGCAGTGTCATCACGCCACCGACCTGCAGCAGAGGGACCGCGGTTTTTGAAGAGGCTGATCCCATTCAGGAATCGGGAAGTGATGTCCTCGGCGACGATGACCATGACATGGTCGAACTGCGGATACCGGGTTCGTCCGATGTCCCAGTACTCGATGGTTCGGATTATGTGGGTGGCGCGAGCTGGATCTCCACTTCATAGCGGGTTCCCGCGTCCGGAACGGAGAGAAGCAGTTCGAGGCGTCCGGCCCGCGGTTGGCGGCGAGCTCCCCGAGTCCGAGGGAGGGAAAGAACCTCGGCAATTCGCTCCTGAAGCCATTTTCGCTGTGGTCGGGGAGCTCCTAAGGCTGATCGTGTACGCACGCTGGTAGTCCATGGAGGGCAGTATTTCAGGTGCGAGCGATGCCTGCCCGCAGCGCCGCTTTTTTTGGTGGACGGGCGGAGGGGCTGTGGACTGGACGGTTGTTGGCCACAGTCCGCCGGGGTTCTTGAACTAGGAGGATGGATCGCCGTCATCGGCCTGCAGGTCCTCCCAGGTTGCGGGAAGCGGGTCAAGGATCCTGTTGGCCACCCAAATCACATAGCCGCCCGACAAATGGTAGCCTCCCGCGCCGACACCAAGTCTGAGAGCGTCGAAGAGGAGCTCGTCAAGGATGACCACGCCCAACTTGCCCCGTTTGGTCAAATATCGATGGTGGCCTAGGATGCCGTTGGCCGCCTTGATTGCGGTCATCGGGATCCTGTCCACCGCCGTCTTCGCCAGGTACTTGACAGTACGCCTCACCGGCTCCGACGTGGCCGCACGAGAAAACATGTCCGCGTTGAGGACAGCTTCTACCAACTGGCTTCGCCGTTCGAAGTCCTCGGGGTCCAATCCGTGGATCTCAGCGACCTTGAGCACATGCAGGGCTGAGACCTGCTTGAACTCGTCCGAATCGGCGGTAGACCGGACTGGTGCTCCTTGAGCAGCCGCCGCTCGGCCAGCCGCCTTGCCAATACTTCTGGCGTTGCGGAGGTAGTGCTTGGTGACGTGGTCGAGAAGCTCCGCGGGGGACTTGTCCCGGTTTACTCGTCGCAGACGCGCAACCTCATATTCCGCGAACGGTTGGTGTTTCTTCACCGTCGTATCGATACTCGTCTCGTCAACGGCTCGGCGGCCGCGCTGTTCGTCAATTGCCACGATTCAAGTATGGGGTGGCACGACGCTATCTGCGTCCTTTCGAATCGCGTGCCATACCGATGCGACCATTTATGGCATGACAAAGCAGCAGGGGCGTGCTTCGCGCTCGGAGATCGAGGTCTGGTCCATGGGGCTCATGTGGGTCGAAGCGGCGGAGATGCAGTGCGCACGGTTCAAGCGCATTTCGGCCTTCAACGCGATCGCCCGGATGGATGCAAGCAGCAGATCACTGGCTCAGATAAGGCCCGAGTTGCGCAAGGGCCCGAATCCACCGGTGTTCGTCCCGACGGTAGCGATGGACATGCAGCAGAGGATCGAGCGGACGTTCCTGCTCTCGGCCATCAATAACGTGTTCCGTTCTCAGGACCGGCTCCTTGAAAGACCAAAGACTGCGATGGTGGAGGAATCCATCCTGAAGCACCTCCGAAACATCTCGGAGCACTGGGACGAGCACGGGTGGTCGGCTAAGAACCTCATGGAGACCGAGCACGCCAAGCTGTTCTTCAAGATCCAGCAAAAGCTCGCCGCCATGCGCGGGCCGGAGGAACTGGAAAGGTTCAAGAAGCTCGCGGAGGACGACTTGTGGGCCGTGTTCGAACTGCCCTTCCCGGACAACGAAGAGGTATGGCTTTCGGGCATTCCGCTCACGCGGATCGCAGTCTGGCTTATGGATGTTCGGCAGTGCTTGGAGCGGGCGCTGCGCGGGGCAGGTGCGGAAGTGCCGGGCATGGCGGATTCCTGCATCGGCGGTGACGACGAAATCCCGTGGCCGAAGTCGCGGAAACGGTTCCGGCTCTGGCGCGAGGACATGAGAAGGATCCCGGACTGGCGCTAGGACGTTGATGGAGTTGGTTTTGGGCGCGGCAAGGGGCGGCGCCTCAGAGCCGGCCCTTGCCGCGCCTAGCGTGCCGCTGTCCAGACATTCCCGATGGGCGTCCGCGGCGCGTGTGCTGTCATGGTCCATGCCGCGTTCGGCCGTGTAGGAGCTGAACCCTTCGAGGGTGCTCGGTCGTTCGCGGACGAGCTGTCGGAGGCGGCGGTTGATGATTAGATTGGAGCCGAAGTTGGCTATAGCGTTTGCAAGGACTGGAAGTCGTCCTAGAAGTGTGGGCAATGTCCGCACTTACCGGTTATCAGGAAGAAACGAATGCTGATCAGGCGAAGGGCAGCGGCGTAGTTCTTTCAGGCAGGTGCAACTGCCATACCAACCTTGCTCATTGCCGTTGCCGTGGGCTCGAAGTAAGGTGCGGGCGTACGCGGCAAGTTCCCGACATATTCTGAGCCCCTGAAGGTTCAGGTAGAAAGAAATGAAAAGTGGCAGACGAACTAAGAAACTCAGGATATGTCTATGTGCTCCTTGATCCTTCAAACCCGTCGGAAGTGAAGATCGGCTTTACCACTAAAACGGTCGGGGAACGCGTCCAAGAGCTCTTTACCACCGGAAGATCACGACCACTGCTCGCCCTGTGGGATGAATATGTGGCTAACCCGAAGAGTGTAGAATCCAAACTCCATGACCGCTTTACGGCGTTTAGGGTCCACCCAGGTAGAGAGTTTTTCGCTGTTCCCCCACAGGAAGCGATCAGGGCCCTCATAGATGAGGCGGCCCCAAATTCTTTGACGAGGCCCAAGAACAGCCCTGGACGTGCCGAGGTTCTTCCACAGCTCAGAGAGCGCCACGGACATATCATCAGGCCAGACGTTCGATCGGCGACGATAGTAGTCACCAAATTAGGCGTATACATAGAAACTTCACGGGTTGATTCTTACGGGGGAGTGGACTGCGGTCAGCAGATACTCAGTGACCACGACATCTCGATCGACGTCACGGATGACCCATTCACGATAGAGGAATCCGCCGAGGAGAATGCCGAGCGTTTCCTCCGCCTTACGAAGAACGAGCAGGTAGTTTGTTCCGATGTGTTTGATCTCGAACTAATGGATTTCCTAAAGAATCGCTCTGACGAAGAAGACCCCCAAGCTCTGAATGTCCCTGAACAGCCCTTCGCCTAGTTGCCTTGATCGGTCACATCCCTAAGTCGGTGATCGTGCGTCAATGCAACTACCTGATACTGAGTCGACTACTGGGTTAGTTAGGGGAGTGGGCGTAGGGGCCCCATGTAGCCCCGCCGCGGCACGTGCAGGAAAACACTGCGGTTGCCGCTCTGGACCGTTTACTCAAGCGTTTCGCTGCGCGGTCCAGAGCCCGGCTCGCATCGGGCGCTTGACCTGTTGGGCCTCTGCCATGTCCGGAGGTCGTCTACCGCTGGGCATGCATCGAAATCCATGCCCGTGCAGTCGAATGGAGTTGCTCAAGATCTCGCAGGTAGGGGTGTTGACAATGTCAACACCCCTACGCCTCTGACTGGGTCGAACAGCCCTCGGACTGCTTCGGATTCCGCATGTTTCCTAGAGTTTCCAGTGTTTGCAAGGGCCGGAATGCGGTTCGAGTCCCACCTCGGGCACGTGTTTTCCCTGTTCAGGGGCTTTTTGGTGTTTTTTCGTGTGCACATTGTGCACACTCTCGCCTCTGATCTGATGTTCCGGGTGTGTGGGGTCCCGGGTAGACCTATTTGGTTGTGTGGGGGAGCGGCTGACTACGGCGGACCGGGTACCGCGCTGTGGGGGCTTTGCTGGGGGTTCATTCTTGTTCGTCCTTCCGTTGGGTTTTCGCGTTCACCACTTCATGGTGGCTAGGGCCGCTCACAACATGACTTGCTGATTATTCTTTAGGCCGACCGAGGGTGCGGCCGGTCCGGAATTTCCGCTCCTGATACCTGTTCATGCAGGGATGCGGGGGGAACGGCATGACATGGCAACTGATCCGGAGCTGATCATGAGCTCGCTGAGCCTTGCCAGGTGGTAGCCGGGGTCGGCCTCGAGGGCGATTTGCAGGAACTGGTGGGCCTTGCTGCCTCTGCCTTCCCACCAATTTATGAAGGCGATGGCGGTCAGGATTGGGGCGGAGTGTCGGGTGCTGCTGTGTGTGTAAGCGTGTAGCAGCAGCTGCTCTGCCCACTCGACCCGGGACCAATGTGGCTTGCTGTGCGTCTGGGCCAGGAGGACTCGGTCCATAGGTTCGTCGATTCCGGGGATGTCCGCCATGAGTTGATCCCGAATGGTGGGGAACTGTAGGCCCGCGATCAGGCTGATGACTTGCTCGTCGGTTGGGAAGGATTTCGCGTCCAGCATTTCCGTCCTGGGCGTCCGCGCCCGCTCAATGGCATCTCGGATGTTCAGGCCCTGCATGGATTTCGCACAACTTTCGACGGCGTCGGCGGTCTGCGTTTCTTTGGTCGAGGCCGGCAAGGTGATGCGGTTAGTTGGGGCGATGGTGCTGCCGCGGTAGACGAACTCGGCGTTGATCTGGCTGGATTGCGTCGACGTCAGGGGCAGCGATGGTCCGCCCATTGGGTCGCCGTCGTATTGGGAAACTGAGTCGTCTCCTACGAGGAGCCCGTCACGGATGGTCATTCCCCGTTCGGCCAGGGCCCCTGTTAGCGCCGCGATGGTTGCGGCGTGAGGCCTTGGCACGCCCGGGTGTGGCGGGCAACGATGTGTAGAGGGCGAAGACAACGCTGGCGGCCTTGGAGTCATGGGCTAAGTATCCGGCGATGGTTTGTGCGTAGCTGTTTTCCGCGCCGGGCTTCGGCAGATCAACGCGCAGTGTGGCCCCGACGTGATTCTCGACGAGGGTGATGCAGACGAGGCTTTCGCGGGGCCAAAACCCCAGGGTGTGTCCGATGAAACTGAGAACGTCCGCGGGCGTTTTGATCATGAAAGTTTCCATGATTCCTCTCCTTCAGCGGCTGGCGGGCACCGGCCGTGCCTGTCAGATTTTGGTGTCGTTCTGATGGAGGAGTCACCGCTGGGTAGGAGGGGCCGGAGTGCAACTTGGGGAACCGGGAGCCATCCAAAATTTCACGAGGAAATAAGCGACGGAGGAGCGCCGAGTGAAACTTTGGATCACGACCGGCGCCGTGCGCCCTGGTTGCGCGGAGGTCCCGCCCAGCGATGATGGGGGATCAGAATGACAAACAGCGAAGATGCTTCTGGTCATTCATGGACGGTTTTCGGCGGCGCGGCATGACGCCAACGAGTTCTTTCGTGCACTAGGCAAATCTTCTCTGTGTGGGTAGCTCTCGAGTGCTTTTCGAGGGTTAACTCAGCATTCAATGGCGGGGTGGTGTTAACCTGAGCGCGGTGGGGCTTGAACTCCTGTCCTCACACAGCGTTGCTTGGGACATCGCTGCCGCCCGCGCAACGGCTTCCTGTAGCAGTTCTCTGTTGGGTTTGCCCGTGACTGCATCTGTCTTGTTACAGGCGAGCGAACACGCGGCGCCGCCATAACGGGGAGCATCTTGAGCTCAGGAGAGGCCTCGAGCAGCAGCTGGGACCAAGCCGTTTGTGCCTGTTGCCCAGGAGGGGAACCGCCTTGGGACGGGACTCCGGTAAGTCCATCAGCTCGGCCAGCAGGGGAGCCGCCCGGCTTCAGCAGCCAAAGTCCGTGGCGCAAAGGCTGGGTTTGCAACCCACCAGGGCACGACATTCCAGTGCAGGACTTGGAATACGAAGAACTTGGGCTGCCGCCGCGGCGTCGGCCTGACCTGCGACGGTGATCTCGTCTGCGCCGAAGCTGTCGACCCCGGTCTCGTCATCCACGTGCAGCTTCAGGTCCCAACTGCTCGTCGGAGGGTGCCCTCGAACAGCGCGCCGTGCAGCATCTTCAGGTCGGCTCCCCATCGTGCGTGGAATGTATCACCCACCGTGGTCGTCTCGATTCGGACCAGCACCCGCTGAGGCCCGCGGAGACGGATCGTCACTTTGGCGCCAATGAACGTGGTGCCGGGCTTTATGACCGTGTTCGTTAGTTGCAACAGATCGGCGTCCAGCGCGTCGACCGCGATCACGTTGCCGTGCACCTCCAGCCCGACGGTCTGCACGATCTGCCGGCCGCGGTCCAGGGGCCGGCGGTCGGGCTGCAATTCAATCCATATGTCGCCCTGGTGGGGCGCAACGGTCAGCCGGTGGTCGACGTCGGGGGGTCGATGATGATTGCCTCATCCGTGGTGATGCCGGCGGGGCGATAGGCGAGTACGACAGCGCTCACGGTGCTATCGCTCTCTGCCTGGGCACGTACGTAGAGCGGAGTCAGGGGCCCGTCAACACGATGAACCTAGGTGGTGCGGCCGGGGAATTCCTCTGCGGCCTACACCGGGGCGAATCCCCCATCAGAGCAGGGCCGTAGTGCGCGACCAGGTCCGCCTCCGTGAACCCCGGAACCTGCTCGTGTTCCTGTCCGGCCCGGCGCACAGCGATGGCGGAGCGGAGCTCGCTTCCGGCCTTCGTGGGAGATAGACATTTAGGCGCCATCGCCGTCCGCGTGGACCGGAGGAGCTTGTCTATCGTCGCCCCGGAGTCTGCCATCTGCTGGTCCCGGTCTTCCGGGCTGAACCGCACAACAGTCAGCTCACCGAGGGCCTCCAGTTTCGGTCGCAACAGGTCCATGGCCGCCGCGAGATACTTGCCCGAGGGCATGCCGGCCAGCCGCCAGACGCTGATCAAGGCCATCAGCGTGTCGCATCCATAAGCCCGCGGGCGAGGCTTCCGCTTCGCGTTCCGGACCGGAGGCTTAAGTTTCAGCGCCGTAGACAACGCCCGGCGGGCATTGGCCCGGGACCAGCCGGTGACAGCGACCAGATCGTCCAGAATCCGTCCCTGAATACTCCGCCGCGGATTGCTTGGTGATCTCCCTGCGCGCTGACAACGACAACCCCTGACCCATCCACCATGGTCCCAGCAGCACCCGGGGCCGGACCCGTTTCGCGAGCACTTCCCAAATGAGGCACGCACCCCATTTCGCGAGCACTATGCATGAGTCTCGTCGACGGGTTGACGTCAGAGTCCCACCCGGCCAAACTCGGAGGGAGGGTCCACCGCCCATCTCTCCTATGGGGAGGCCACCGAAAATGCCGGCACACCCGCTGCGTCACATCTGCGGCGCCTCGCGCCACACGCGAGGCTCACCTGCCAGAGGCACGCCACGCTTGCCGCAGGCGGCCTTAGGCATCCACTTCACGACATCAGGCGCGCCACCCATTCTTGAACCGACCCTAAGCTGATGGCCGACGCAATCCACGGCAAGGGTCTATTCGAGGCGTTACTCGACTACCCGTTGCCAAACGTCGCCGGGACGCGGGACTATGTCTTCTATTTTGTTGCCGACGCCGGCTACGGCAACACCGCGCGCACCTTCACCGCCGTGCCCGACCACTGGATCCCTTTCGTCCCCGTCGCGACGGAGGAAAGCACGGTGGCGAGCCCGGTGATCGAGCTCCATCGCCGCGCGGTGCTACGGATCAACGCGGACGGGCAGCAGAGCAGGATCGACCCCCGCGGGATCCTGCTCGGCGGAGGGGATCTGCGCCTGGCCGAAGAGGAGATCCAGCGCGAGGGCACGATTGTCGAGCGCGCCTTCCAGCACACGCGGTGGTTCGATGGCCGCTCGCTGCTGTGGCTCGCTGATATGTAGGCGCGGTTGTCAAGAGGCAGAGGTGAGCGGTTTGCGCTTCGACGTACTCGAGCGAGTGGAGGAAATCAAACGTGATGACCAAAGCAAGTCACCGGCGCATCGTTGCCGTCTTCGGCGGCACGGTGCCACCCGCGATACTCACGCTCGCGGAGGAGATCGGCCGCGAGATCGGCCGCCGCGGTGAGATCCTCCTCACAGGCGGGGAGGGACCGGGCGCCGTGGACCCGCAGACCGTCAAGAACCGCGCGATCGACGGCGCAGTCTCGGTTTCGTCACCCTGGATCGGCATCGCCCGCAAACGGCATTCGAAAGGCTATCCGAAGCCGCCGTGTGGGTTTCAGATCGAGAGTCCACTCGACCACCGCCGCAACTACCTCGAGGCATGGATGTGCGACACGGCGATCGTCCTCATGGGCGATACGGGCACCCGGTCCGAGCTCGGATCCGCGCTGGCGCTGCGGAAGCCGGTGGTCCTCGTCGGTGAGAAGTGGCGCCCCACCGACGAAGGCCTTCGCGGGACCCCCGCGGCGACACTCGCGCAACTCGCCACGGACACGAACACTAAGTTCGGCAACGCCGCCGACCCAGCGCTCGGCTACGACCCGGCGGCGCTCGCGAGTGCGCTCGCGCGGACCGACCAACGCCCGGCGTTCGAGTGGCACGCCGACGACGCGTCGGCCGCCGCCATCGTCGACGCCGCGCTGAGAGAGCTTCCCGACCACTTGACCCTAACCGGCCGCCTTCCGGCCGCGCTGGATCCCACGGCGGCTGCCAACTACGAGGCTTGGCTCGCAACGCTCCCCGCATGTGGAGAGAGATGACGGCGGGCCCACGATCGGTTGCCCGGTTGACCGGACGCATTCGTGGTGATGCTCCGATCGTGCTCGATGCGCTCAGCACGGGGACGACGAGTCCTGCGGTTCGGGTGCGGCGGATGGCGGGGCCGCAGCCGTGGCTGTTTGCCAAGATCCGCCGAGACACCCTAGATGATTGGTTCCTATTGGATTCAGTGGTCGTAGGCGATCAGGGAGCGCTTGCGGGGCGCGCGGGTCCGCCAGTTTGCCAGATTCCGGCTGCGAGGGCCAGGAGCCGCGCTGCGACGCGGGCGTTGACTCCTTCAAGGGTTCGGCCGCCGTGTTCTTCGAGGGTGAGCTGGCCTTTGAGGGTATCGAAGACTAACTCAATCTATTGCCGGATGCCGCCGAGTTTGCCGAAGCGTGGCTTCTCGTCCTTGCGGTCGGGTCTGATGAGGTGGGCGCCGAGGTCTTCGGTGATGAACTGTTCGAAGTCTTTGCCAGCGAAGCCTTTGTCGCCCAGGATGACCTGGCTGGCGCGGACGAGATGATGGTCCTTTTTCTGGGTTGGCCAGGCCCCAGATGACCGGCATTCCTTCAGGTGTGCTGATCAGGTAAAGGCGGAATCCCCAGAAGCAGCGCGAGTGCGACGCGCAGTAGCCGTAGCCGGCATGCCCCCCGAGATCGCGGCGTTTGACGGTTTCCCGTGACATCCCGCAGGGCAGCGGTGTTGAATCGACCAGCCGGGGCATGTCGTGCCAGGACGGAGTGTCCTTGGCCAGTGCCGTGATCGTGGCCGAGATCAGCGTCCCGGCGGCCCGGAGCCGTTTGTTGTAGCGGGACTGCTGCGGGATGCCAGGGAACATCCCGGTCAGGTGCGTCCGGGCATATCTGATCCATCGTGTCTCGGGGCCCGGTCGTGGCGGGAGCTCCTCACAATCCTCGGTTACGACCCTGACGACTGACAGCTTTAGGTGGGACAAGGCGCAGAATTTGGCTCAGTTCGTATCCACGGTCGGTGCCGGGGCCGACCATAATGAGGAGTTCTTGAAGTCGACGCCTGGTGTTGAGGTCTAAGGAGTCCGGATCGAACGAGACCTGTCGGCGTAACGCACGTAGCACGCAGTACTGACCAAAAGGCTTAACCTCATTCACTGCGGACTGGGCAAGCAGCGGCGTCAGCGCAGGCACGGGGTGAGTGTGGAGGTACGCGTATGCGGCCAACCGCAGACCTCGGTTGCCTCTAGTCTTGGCGCCGCCCAGTGGTTGGTGCAGGCCTTGATGCCACCATGTATAGCGCGCTTGGGCGGTTGTGGCGGCCATCAGTTCCTCGGCCTTGACGCGTCCAAACTTTTGGTGACCCCTTAGCCAGCGGCGTCCGCGTTTTGCTGGCTTTGAATAGGTTGCCATCTCGCTCACCAGCACTGCCAGCGTTTTGAAGGAGAGATAGGCCTGGGCTCGTTGAGGCTTATCAGTTTGCGATGCAGATCTCCACTCGTCGCCGTTCCCGTGTCGAGTCTTCAACCGCTTGTTCGCTTCAATCGATTCGCGTAGGCATTGTAGTCCTTCGCGGAAGTAGGCGAGGTTTTTCAAATCTTGGGTTCCAAGGCGTCGTTCGACTATGAGTTTCACCATCAGGGATTCATAGGCGCCTTCTACTGCTGCCGCTCGTCGGAGCAACTCAGCACGTTCTTTAGCTTCATCTGGGGTTAGAGAGCCAACCGGGCCTAACCTTGGCAGCAGCTCCTCCCATAATTTCCAGACGGCGAAAAATTCGCCGTACAGCTCGTAGAGCCGCTCGAGCGCGATGAGGCCCAATTCGCGCTTTTTCCTACGTTGATCCCAGAAGGCGGTTACGCGGGAGGTAAACACCCACCCCAAAACGAGAAGTATTAAGCCCGCTGCAAAAGTTGGCACCGCCTTCAAGGTAGCGTCCGTTAAGACACTGAGCCATGAGTCCATAGCCGGTCTTCCTCTCATTACGAGCGGCGACGCGATGAAACGATTGTGCCCCTAAATCCACCAGCAGGAAACCTCTATTGGTCACCCTGGCTTGTACTGGATCCGCGTCGCGGTCTTCTGGAGTCTGGATGCTCACGAGAGGAACGGGGATTTCGCGATTGAATGCCATCCGTCTACACCGGCCAACACGGTTGCTGCTTGGATTCCGGTGACTGGCCCTTGGCGGTGGCCGGCCTCTGGCCGCCGCCCGACGCGGATTCGCGCCGTGCCCCTGGCCTGGCCTTGGTGGCTTTGTCTTGTCCCTTGGGGTTGTTGGGGTGTGGGGGTTTGTGATGGATGTCCATCAGTCCCGCGGGGGTGCCTCTATGGTTTTTGTCAAGCGGTTGAGGGTGTTCGTGGTTCGTAAAATGTTCCGTCGCTGAGCATGGCGTAGAGGGTGTCGCAGCGGCGGCGGGGCGAGGGCGATGAGGGCCTTGTTGTGGCGCTTGCCTTCGGTTCGTTTTAGGTCGTAGTAGGCCCTCGACAGAGGATCCTTCAAAGGGGCGAACGCGGAGAGGAACACGGCCTCTTTTGACGATCTTGTTTCCTTTCCGGGATGGGTGGTCGCCGCGGATGGATGTCCCGGATCTCCACATCACGGGGGGAGGCCTGCATCGGAGGCCATGTGCCCTGCCGAGGCGAAGTCTTTGCCGTCGATCTCGGTGAGGATCCGTGCTGCGGTCCTAACGCCGACCGCCGGGAGTGACGCCAGGACCGGGTGAAGAGGGTGGGCCT
The DNA here is from genome assembly GCF_054510915.1 of Pseudarthrobacter arbutini. NCBI lineage: Bacteria > Bacillati > Actinomycetota > Actinomycetes > Micrococcales > Micrococcaceae > Pseudarthrobacter > Pseudarthrobacter arbutini. The sequence continues at coordinate 24,050 of NZ_JBTNDQ010000015.1, forward strand.
CCACGAGGGCTTCGACGGCGTCCCAGGACTCGCGGATGTCGGCAAGCATCCGGGCGAGCCGGGGCAGCACGATCGTGGCCGCGTTCGCCCCCCCGACAGTGACGGTGGTCCAGGGCTTGGATGATCTCGGCGGCGAGGCGTTCGCCCATCCTGGGTGCAAGCCTCTTGGGCCGGTTTCCGATCCGGCGCCGGCCCGCATGGCGCAAGGCTTCGGGTGTCGGCCAGGTCCGCGGCAGGTCCAACCCAGCAGGGCGGTCCGGGCGAGGGCCAAGGACGCGCGGGGCCGAGAAACCGCAAGTCGAAGCCCTCCTTCACTCCCTCGCGTATGCCCAGGGCAATGGCTACTCTGACGGGCTACGAGCCAGTGCGGCCCCAGGGAGGCCATCAGGAGGTCGATGGGCAGCTTTGGATTGTAGCTGCCAGGAAGCAGCCGGAAACGTCTTCACAGCCCCGTTACCCTTTTTCGTAGCCCGTTCCTGTTGCAGGATATGGGTGTGTACTGGGCCTGCCGGTCCCGGCATGATTGCCGCCCCCAGTCGTCAATTGATTTGGGGGTGTTGTCACCGGCACATCCTCGCCAGCGCAGGGTCCAAGCTGTCTCGGGTGGGCTGCTGCACATTCGGCGAACGTCGTCTGATCTCGGAAATGAAAAGACCCCCGTTGCGTTTGCTCCGGGGGGACTTTTGCTATGTCTCGCTGGTCTTTTTACATTGATGCTTTTCCTGCCTCGGACAATTCCGCACGCAATACTTCAACCTTAAGTACCTACGAGTGACCATATCTAACCTCGCATGCTGAACGAAGTCAAGGCCCAATCTAATTCCAGGGGATCAGGCATTGGCCCGGTTCTCCGACTTAGAGCCTCTCGCCCGGTGGATGGTGCCAGTCAAGGGGCGGCGGTAGATTGACATTGCGGTTTCGCCGAGTGTATTGAGGTAGAAATGCGGCTTCGCCCGCCCCGTCTCGTATTCGGCGGGAGTGAGCATGTGCAGGTCGACTTCTATAGGAAGCTCGCGCAAGGAGCCTTCGAGCCCACGTGCGCGCGCCCAACGGGGCGCAGTGAAGGGCCCGATCACGAGGATATCGATGTCGCTATTGTGGTGGGCGGTGCCCTTCGCCCAGGACCCGAAGAGCAGGATCTGGTCGGGATCACAGTGCATGACTACTGTTTCAACGACAGTGTTCAGCAACAATTCGATGTGTATGCCGGGCATGGCAGTCACGACGTGCTGAATCCGAGCACGAGATAAGCCTCGTGTAGGTCGTCCGTAGGCAACGACTGGAAGTCTTGGGCTCCCTTTCGCCGCATTTTGATCGACAGTGGCCCGACGAAGGTGCTCGGGGGTGCCACCGGATCAAGAGTTAGATGGTGGGGGCTTGGGGGGCCGCCGATGCGGGTCATCTCACTGTCGATCGCCGCTCCCTGCCCGGCGAAAGTCACGCTCACGTCGTAATTGTCGCCGAAGGAGCTATCAACGATGAGGTCGAGGCTGGTGATCTTGACGTTAGGTGCCGTGCGGGCTCTGAACGGGAGGTGCCGTCGATCGAGGGCGATGACAAGCTCCTGATCGTTGCCAGCTGGGGGTGTTAGGAAGCGCTGCCACTCGGTGGCGAACTCGCGGTCGAGGACGAACAACCGTGTGCCCGCTTTCGGCACCACTTTCGCCAATTCCTGATTGGCCAGGGCGACGAGAGGTCCGCTGCCAGGTTCAGAGCGGTATCGCACGTGCAGTACGACGTCAGACACGGCCGCGAGATCGAACTGGTTCTGGGTCGGCGGCAGATCGATCGCCCATTGGCTGACGGCGCCAGCGCCTTCGAAGGGCAGGAACCGCTCGTCGTTGAACGTCAGTTCGAACATTCCGCTGTCATTCTGGGCGTGGCTCGTCGCGATCGACGTAACCGGCACCGGCTTGCTGGCGAAGCGGTCATCAGCCGGTGCCAGCGGGTCGCCGTAGCCACCGGCCACGCTGTCCTTCACTCGCACTCCATGGTTCGTGAGCGACAGTGTGCAGTTGACGCTCGTGTACGGTCCGACGATGCACGGGATGCTGATTGACACCGAAGTGATACGTCGACGGATCTGACCGGGATAGTCGAGGTCGTAGAGCCACTCCGGCAGCGTCACCGAGCAGGTGCCCGTTGTCTTCAAGGCCAGCAGTGCGAGCGGGTCGATCTGGGCGAGCGAGATATTCTTGCTGATCTCAAACGTGCGGGTGTGGCGCTCGTACCAGGCCACTTCCATTCGCCGCAGGTCGTTGCCGAGCATGTCGGCGGCGAGCAGCCCCTTCTTCAGTCCGTCCCAATACCCGAATTGGATGAACGACAGCGTGTCGTCGCCAAGCTCGTACTTCATGGCCAACTCGGCCTGCCTCGCCATGTCGAAGGCTAGCTGATATCCCTGGAAGTAGACAGTGCTCACCTGACGCGTCATCCAGTCGTAGAGCTGGGCGTTCGTGTACTTCGTTTTTAGGTAGTCCTCGATCGCGCGCGCCTGCTCGATCTGTTCCTCGTGGTTCTCGACTTCGGTCTCGGCCATCGCCACGCGCACTTTGGCGCCTTCGATCTGCGCTGCGAGTTGGCTCACTTCCAATTCGGCCTGGTCGCCCTGGAACTCCCATTCCTCGGCGCGCCGCTGGTATGTGCCCATAGTGCTGGCCAACGAGGCCAACTTGTCAGCAGCGGTCGCATTCGCGCTGAGGATTGTGACCGCAAGCTCTGCAGCGTTGGATAGCTTGCTGCCGTCGGTGAGGTCGCTCTGGGCAACGGGTGAACCGCCGAAACCTGCACCGCCAATTACGAATCGCGGGATGAGAGCCAATCCGCCAGCCAGGGCGTACCCCGCAGCGATGGCGGTCTGGGCCAAAGCGGATGTTGCACTCAAGCCGAGGGCGGTGCCTTCCCACTGGTTGATGTAGTCGCGGCTCCTGAGGTACTCGACCTTGCCCGTAGCAGTCTCCTGCGAGCGCTCGAGCGCGGTCTGCGTACGCTGTGCCTCGGTGATCGCCTGTTTCCGTACGTCGAGAACCGCGCGGAGTAGCTGGCTCTCATTCGAGGCGCGGACTAGGTCCAGCCCGGCCGCATCGGCCTTCTCCAGCACGGCGAGGAGGCGCTCGCCGAGCGCCCGTACTTCGCCGGTTAGCTCCATGGCCTTTTGCAGGATCACGCGTGAGCGGTAGTGGCTGGCGGGCGCGGCTGCTGCGTCGAGGACCGTGTCGAGGTCGACGCCAGCCGCAGCCGCCTGCACGAGCGCGAGCACACTCCATGCGGGCTCGAACAGGGGCAGCTGCCTGACGATACCTTTGATGTTCATGCAGTTGCGGATCTTGTTGAGCCGGTCTGTGACGGTGTCCCAGTAATTGAGCAGGATTTGATTCTGGGGCAGCCCGAAGTAGGAGACCTCGAGCACGGGCATCGGCTCGGTGCCTTCGTTGCTTGCTACCACCTGTATTGGCGAGTCGGCCATGTTCTCCATGAGGACTTCGACCTTCTTGTTGCCGAACGGGTCGAGCGCGCCGGCGGCGATGAGCTCGTTGTACGACTGGTCGACGTGGGCGACGTTCGGGACGGTGACCGGTCGCGGTCCGAGGAGCTCCCACGCCAGCATGTAGAGCGTCGTCGCTTCGTTGATCGACTCGATCGTGTCGCGGCGGAACAGCTGGTCGCCCCATGCGATCAGGTTGTCGAGGTACTTCATGACGACGGTCTTCTGGTATGCGATCGGCCGGAATCGTGCGATGAGATGCGGCTTGAACGGGTTGTTCTTCCATGCCCGCAGTTGGTCGACGTTGGCGCCGATGTCCTGCAGGAGGGTCTCGATTCGTTCCTTGCGGTAGCTCTCGGCGTTTTTCTCGAAAAATGGTCGCGTCACCCAGAACCGTTGGGGCGCTTCGACTGACTCGGTGTTCGTTGGATCGAAGATGTAGTGGAACCAGCGCATCGCTTCCTCGAAGCGTTGGTTCTGAGTGAGCTTGGTCGCCACCATCAACGGGGCGTGGAAGAAAATCTCCCAGTTGTAGACGCTGTATGCACCGCCGAGTTCGAAGTCGATCCTGTCCGCTGCGACCGTCGGGTGGGCGGCCGTGTCGGCGGTCGGCAGGTATTGGTTGAATGCGTACGCGTTTCCGGGCGCGTACATGTGAGGTGCGGATTGGATGCGGCGGTTGAATAGGCCGTCGACTCCCGATCGGTTGAGCTCCCTCAGGAACAGCGTCGTGTAGGGGTGGTGGAAGGGGAAGAACTCGTACTGCAGCTTCGATAGCACCTGGTTGTAACCGAGAAGCATTGGTCGCCACTTTGGTTTGATGAAGAACGAGCGCTGCGGGTCCTGGTAGAGCATCGGAGGTGGGAACTGCGCCACCTCGTCGAATTGCAGCCCGTGCTGCGAGAATACGAGGTCGAACGGACCTCGCGCGCCGCGCAGCAGCGATATGTTTCCCCCGGACTCGAGTACGTTGAGCGTGCTCGGGTTGGCGATGCGGTTGTTTCGCAGCCGGGTGTACTCGAAGTGCATTCCGGTCGGGAGCACAGTTCGCGGCATCGTGTCCGGGCCGCCACGCGCGCGCTCGATTGCGGCGCCCGTTAGGCCTAGTGTCGTGCTCACCCACGTGTGGGAGTCGGTGGCGGTATGTTTGTCGGAGACGTTTCCGGTCCAGTCTTTGAGGTGGTACTGACCGGCCAGTCCTTTCATGCGCGTGGCGATCACTGTGCCGTCGAAGGCGAATGATGAGGAGTGCCACGGCCGGCCGGTCTCGTCGTATGTGGTCGCCGTCAGCCGTTCTAGCTTGCCGGTGTACGCGTCGGTGAAGCGCGTGTCGTTGAACTCGACGGACGTCGAGATGTAGAGGTCGAGCCAGAGAAGGTTCTCGGCAGGGCGGTAGCGGGGCCGCAGGTTGTAGGAGTGGAGAGGCCGCGGCCACGGATGCAGGATCTTTTGGCGTGATAGCTTCTTCGCCGTCCAGCCATCGCCCGTGCGCATCGACCACGCCAGCTGGATCTCGAGCTGCGTGGGCGGGTCGGGCAGGTCTGTTGGGGCGGTGCTCGGCTGGGCCGCGGGCTGTTTCTTGGTCTTCTGCGGCTTCTCCTTGAAGACCAGCCAGAAGACGTAGAGCGTGCGGTTGTAGACGACAGGGATGGCGTGGTCACCGCCAATCTCGACGTCGATCCGCTCCCAGGCCGTCCACGTGCCGTCGTTAAGGTCGTATTGGCGGTAGTAGTGCACTGCCGGATCGGCTTTCGTCCGGGCGATCATGTGAAGCCGGTTGATGTTGGGCAAGAGATCGTTGTCCTGGGCGCCGTCATCATCGAGCTCGTAGTAGACGCCCATGACTTCGAGTCGCGACACCTCGTGCACCTTCTCGAGGTAGTGCCGCATGGCGGACTCGGCGGACGCGTCGGTGATCTCCTCTTGGAATAGCTCGCTCTCGAGCTCTTCGAAGAAGGGCGACTTGTCGTCGCGGAGTTCAGGCTCGATCCAGTTCTCCGGGTACAGGAAGACCTTTCGGTTTGCCTCCCACATCCGGTAGTTCTTCATCCAGCGCCACTGCCGCCAGTTGTTGTCCGAGTTCGTGTCCGCCAGTGCCTGCCGCGACACCTGCACGAGAGCCTGCTCAAGGTTCAGGAAGCACCGCTGCACGAACATCTGGGTGGAGCTCATGGCCTGTTTTACGCGCGACGTGCCTTGACACGGGCTCATCTCGACGTCGATGAGCACCCAGGCGAAGACATCGCCCGCGTCCTTCCACCGCTTCGGGTTCGGCCACTGGGTGCCGTTGATCACCGTCGTGGGCAACTCAGTACGTAAGGAGTTCTCGATGAGCCAGGCCAGGAGCGCGTCGCGTTTAGCCTCGCGGAGGCGGTCGACGATCGGCGTGGCAATGGTAAGCCACGCCTCGGCCGAGTAGTGTGCCTTTGCCGCTTGGCGGATCTGCTGTGCGATGATGGACTGCTCTCCGGCGCCGTCCGTTTCGCGGTCGGCCCAGGCCAGGGCGTTGTCCCCTCCGACGCCGATGCGGTGCATGATGCCAAAGCACTTCTCCAACTGCTGGTAGGTGTCGGCCACGGCGTACGACGATGGTGCCCCGTGGACGAAGCCCAGTCCGGTGTGCAGCTTCTCCAGATCGGTAAGGTTCCACCCGGTCAATGCCGACAGCGACGCCAGCACCGTGGCAACAGGCGCGGCGGCATTCCTGGCGGCATCGAGCAGGGTCGTCAGCGACGCACCCTGGGGCGCGGGATGGTCGTCGCGGAAACGAATGAACCGCTGCAGTGTTCGCCAGGCCGCATAGAGCGGATGCCCGGGCGGGTTGTCGACCGGGAGGTCACCTAGCTGCAGGGCACCGACCGACCCAGCGTTTGCCAGGAACCACGCGAGCTCATGGGGGTCGTCGAGCCGGTGACGGCCGATGAGCAGCGACGCCTTGTGGAGCCGCCGGTACGCGGAAAACAGCCCGGGGAACGTGGCCGCGACGATCACGTTTACGAACGCACCGTTGGCGTCGGTGTCCGTGAACTGCGGGTCGAAGAATCCGTCAATGACCGGGTTACCGCCGGCCTGGAAGCCGTCGAGCAGCGCCGCCGTCTGGCGGTCAGTGAGGGCGAGCGACGACGCCATGCCCGCGATCACTTGGCCTCGCTGATCGGCACTCGGGTTGCTGCGCAAGCCTTCTCGGATTGCCAACAGATGCTGGGCGACGACCTCGTCTCGCAGGCCGTATGGCGAATCCGGCCGCACGTTCAGCACGAAGTCAAGTTCATCGACGGCGACGCCCGAGGCTTCGATCTCCTCTGCGTGCTCGATGAAAGTGAGCGTCTGTGTCAGGGATGCGAAAGGATCGGCGACGCCCGTTAGCTCGAGCGTCTTGAGCAGCTTCGGGGGGCGCAGCCCGAGCCCCGCCCCCAGCGCGGCGTAGCCGATTAGCTTAGACAGGTTGGTGACGTTGAGCACTCCGTCGGTGCGGGCGAGCAACGGTGTCAGCTCGACGTCACTGACTGCCAACGCCGCGACGAGCGCCGGGCGGTGGTCGGCCAGGTTGAGGTTCGCCGCGATGGGGAGGGTGAGCGCCGGGTCGATCGGATTCGTGATCAGCCTGCTTTGGAAGCGGTCGCCGTACGTGGAGCGGATCTTCTTCAGCGGGTTTTCGGGGATCTCACGGTCTTCGGTCGGCAGCTCGCCGTACATCGCCAGTACGGTGTCGATGGTCGAGCCGAGGCGCAGCTGCAGCTTGCGGGCATGGGCTAGCTGCACGAGCGAGGCGTCGTCGAGGTTGTCGTTGCCCACATTCGCGCACTTTAGCAGGAGGTCCAGCTCCCACATTTGCCACGGCGTGCGGCGCCAGAGGCGGAGGAAGCGATAGATCTTATCGAACTTCGCCTCGCTCAGGTTCTCGAGCGTCTGCGCCCGCAAGCTGAAGGTGTCGACTGGCCGCTTGATCACGATGCGGTTCGCGCCGCCCAGTGGGTCGATCCAGTCCACGTACATCATGCGGAGCAGCTCTGCGTACGTGAGCTTCGCCCGTTCGAGGAAGTCGGCGACCGACATCGCAGCCGGGATGGCATTCAGACCCCACAGCGCTTGTTGGTCGGCTGCAAGCGGCTTCGCGGTCGTGATCAGGGAGTGCTCTTTGACGGAGATGCCGAAATACTCTGCCGCGATGCTCGCCTCTGTGGGCTCCGGCGCCGCCGACTGGAAGATGCGCATAAGGTCGTGCCGCGCGACTCCCATATGCTCGAGATAGACCCTCGCCTCCTCCTGCCAAAGGTTGAACGAATTGTTGATCGGAAAATCCGCTGTCTTGAGGGCGTTGTAGGCATCTGCCCGCTCGTGCTCGGGGAAGGCGCGAAGCTCGGCGGCGGTCAGCGTCGTCTGGTGGGACGTGTTCGGGTCGGCGGGCGTGACCAGTGCTTCCAGCACCTCGTTCACGAGGTCGATGTAAGGGAGCTGGACGTCGGTGTTGCCGCAGTTGAGCTTCACGTTGCCGAGGTCGGGCCGGCGGGCGAACAGCTCGTCAAGGACCCTGCGATCGTCATCAACCTCCGATGGCTGCTCGTGGAGGAACCGGAACACGTCGGCGAGGTACGCAGCGGGGCCGAGGACCGACTCGCAGTGCGCGCAGTCACATACGTCCATCGGCCCGAACAGCAGCTCAAGATTGGGCACGCCCCCCGAGAACTGCTGGAGCTCCTGCGGCGTGTAGGCGTGCGAGACGATCGCGGCCGGCACGCCACGCGCCAGTTCAGACCGGAACTCAACTAGTCGGTTGAGCGTCTGCGCGTACTGGAACTCGGCCATACCGAAGACCGTCAGGACTGTCCTCCTGTCGATGCCGGAGCCCGACAGCGACTTGACGAGCCGCTCTTTGCCCAGCCTGAGTACGTGGTAGGCGCTGTGGATGCCGTTGTCGATCAGGGTGCGCCCGACGCTGGCATCGGGCGTGATGCGGTGCACCCGCTGCAGCACCTTGACCTCGCCCGCAATGGCGTCGTCGAGCGCCAGATTGTTAGCCACCGCGTACGCGTCGATGTGCGACGCCCGCAGATCGAAGTCGGGCTGGGCGTCGACGAACTGTTGGATCTCGGCCACGTGGTTCAGCCCTGCCGGCCCACCGCGGCCCACCTCGGCCACGAAGGCGACTGTGGGGAAGAGCCGCTCGGCCTGGACAGTGAGGAACGCTGCGTAGTTCGCGATGCGCTCGGCGTCGCCCGCCCCGTCGGTGTTGGGTGGGACCGGGATTGCACCGGCTGTCAGAAGGTTGACCCAGCCGTCCTTTCCGAGCTTGGCGAAATCACGCGCGCTGTTGGCGAGGGGGTTGGCATTGTTGTCGATGATCGCCTTGAGCTGGGTCGCCGCCGGTGCAAAGTTCTTCGTGATCTCACCGAGATGCACGACTGTCTCAAAGTCGTCCACCCCGGCCAGCGCGTTAGCTCGGAGGTCGGCGAAGAAGTCGGCCCCCAGTGATTTGTGCGTGAGGAAGGCATTGGTGACGGTCGAGTAGTTGGCCGGTTCCACCGCCGAGTTATCGAGCAGCGTCTTGAGGTTGCCGTCGCCGACAAAGATCGGCTTCTCGAGCGCGAACGTCTCCCGCGTCGCGGCTAAAGCGGCGAGGATCACCGCCTTGCTCTGTCCGGTGGCCACCGGGATATAGTTCTCCCGCACCGCGTTCTCAAAGGCGTCATGCAGCACCTCGGGCGTTAGGAACACGAGGCCGTTGGCGACGCGGGCGGTCAGCTCGACGATGAGCGTCCACGCCTGAGTGCTCAGGAGGAGGTCGCTAGGGAGAGCGGGCGGCAGATTCTGGCGCACGAAGGCGTACACCGCCTGTGTGTCGATGCCGGCCACGTTAATCTCGGCCGCGACGCGCGCAGAGATCACGAGGCGCATCACGTCGTCGATGCTCAGGCCAGTGTTGACCGAGACGTGCGTAATCTCCTGTGACGCGGCAGTCTCCTCCAAATCGAGGAGCGTCAGGTTGCCAAGAACGCCCTGGACGAGCTTCATGCGCTCTTCGAATTCCGACGTGCCACGGTAGGGCTCAGCGCCCTCTATGAAGTTCACCCAGGCGATGGACGTCGGATTGAAGATGACCTTGCTGTCGAGCTCGGCGCCGTTGCCGTCGACCACCTTGATGACGAGGTGGTACGGGACCTTCGGCTGTTTCGTGTTCGGATCGAGGGGCGGCATGTAGGGAACGTCATAGAACCCACTGGCGGTCGTCGGCCGCTCGCCGAGCAGCGCGCCCGTGCCCCGCACGAGCTTCTCCCACAGCTGCACTCTCACACCGGTGCGCCCACGAGCGAGGCTATCGCGCACCGACCCACGGATGCGCACCGCGTTAGCCGACTCGATCGCGCCAGGGTTAGCGACGCTGAGCTGATCGTTGAGCGCCTTGATCGTCGAAGCCTCGACGTGCCCGTTCACCGGGAGCTTGTGCAACTGCTGGAACGCGACCACGGCCTTGCGCGTGCTGTCACCGAACGTGGTGGCCTTGAACTCCTTCGCATCGATCCGGTACCCGAGATACGCGAGTGACTTCTGCAGCTCCGCGACGTGCTTGTTCGCCATGTTAAGGCGCAGTGTGCGGGTGACGGGCGCGAGCGCACGGGCGTCGGCCACCTTGAGGCGGGCCTTCGGCCGCGCCCGGCTCGTAGCGACCGTGTCCAACCTCTTCAATGTCAGGGGGTCGAGCTCCCCGGTGGCCGCGAGTCCGTACTTATCCTGGAAGGCCTGGACGGCCGCCTTGCTCGAATCGCCCAGCCGCTTCTCCTTCAGCTCGGTCGGGTCGATCTGCGCTTGGAGTTTGGCGATCCTGAGGGCGCGCAGCAGCGTGCGCTGCACGTTGCCGACCTGCGTTTTGGTGCCGAGTCGTGCGGTGAGCGCGTCCCGCTCCAGGCGGTCGACGACGTCCGCGGTCAGGGGTGCGTCCTCGGGCAGGCCAGCGGCACGCAGGAAGCCGGCCAACGCCGCCCGCGTCACCTCACCGAACCACCGCGTCTTTACCTCTTCACCGTCCACCGGGTGGCCGACGCGGACGAGGAGGGTGTGGATCTTCGCCGTCCGCGTGCGGCTGTCGGTGAAGAACCGGCGCTCGAGCTCCTGATTCAGCCGGGCGACGGTGTCCTGGTTCAGCACCCCGGTCGGCTCGATGCCAGCCTCGCGCTGGAACTCGCTGATGGCGGCGCTCGTCGACCCCCCCAACTCCCCGCGAGCGCGCTCGCGGGGATCGATGTCGAAGCGCAAACGCGCCAGCCCGGCGTGGACTTCGGCCATGCCCCTGCCATCTGCGCCCGGATTAGGAATTCGAATTGGGGACATGCTGTGACCTCGCTCTTGCCGCTAACTCACGGCTTCTCGAACATTCGTAAATGGTCTCCGTGACCGTCCTGTCAACGAACCCGCCGCCGGTGCCGCGGACAATACATCGTCGGGTACGGCCCACCTGCCGGCTTGGCGGACGCCCAAGGCGACTCCGGCGCCAACCGCAGCTCCGCCCTTCGCACAGACCCACGCTCCATGGCGGCGCTCGCAAAGCTGCACCCCTCTGGCTGTGCGCTATCGGTTGTGCATGCCCGTCAGTCGCCACTTGCGTCAGCCTCGAGAAGCAGGCGCGAGAGCCCAGTCGTCAACGACTTTCCCTTCATCCGTGATTCCGGCGACTCGCCTGTAAGTTTGCCAGCATTATGCAAACTCGTTCTACGGGCGATAAACCAAAAGATATCGTGCGCAATTCGACGCCTCGGATGATGCGTCAGCATTGCGGGAGAGGCGGCGCACTGCGGGCAGGCGTCGCGATTGCGGATGGCATGTCCCTGACCCTTATCGGCAGGGCGCTTCCTGTTCTACTCTTGGTCGATTAGAACGTCAAGAGCTTGGATTTATCCGCACATTGGATGGGGGTCGCCCTTCAATACGAATTGTCGTATGGGAGCAGGACGGAAGCTGACTACTGACGGCGGGATGTCGACGGCCAAATGAATGGCAAGAACCTAGACTTCGTGGAGAGGTTCCAACCGGTGCAGGTCGGGCAAGGACAGTCTTCGGAAACGTTGATGACCCGACAGCGCTCCAGATGCATGGCGCCCCGATATTCGTTTCCCTCGCAACCGCTGCAGTTACATTGATCGCGCGTTGGCTCTGGTCTGCAGGCGGTGATCGAGGTCAAGGCGCCGCTTGGGCGCTAGCGGGGTGTAGCTGCGTCGCATCTAATCAAAGAGGCTTACGACACCTGAAGATCTGGTTGCGTTGCTGACCAGGTGCGCCGTATAGGCTGCGGCTTCGCTCGTGTAGACGTAGATTGTGCCGGCGGCCCGACTAATGGGGGTGCACCGGACCTGAATGTGATCCAGCAACGCCTGGAGCGGCTGGACGCGATTTCCTCTTGGGCAAGTGATAGGTAACTGACTCTTGTGCGAGTTTCAAAATGCGAGGACTATTCGGACAGAAGGCCTATAAGCCATCCTTGGGTTGCCATTTAATGCAGAGAGTCATGCCCATGCCATGTCGCGCTGTCTCGATCTATCGTTCTGGACGACCTCTTGACGTTTTGAAGTTGTTTGTCCACGGCCGTCGCACGTCTTTAGGAGAACAGACGGGTTGGGCCGATCTGACCTGTCGAGGCCAGAGAGGTGGATCTCGTCGTAGGTCCTTAGCCCCTCGCGCCGGACCACACGCTTTCTCAAGTGAATGCCTTGCCCGGAGGGGCAGGGTCGTAAATCGCGGGCAGATTGTTGGAATGACATGGGGTGACCGATGACTCTCTCGGATACAGCGAAATCTCGGAGCGACGGCGAGCAGAAGTCTGCGGTTCCCTCCATATCGCTGCCAAAGGGCGGCGGGGCCATTCGCGGCATGGGTGAGAAGTTCGCCGCCAATCCCGTTACGGGAACCGGATCGATGTCGGTGCCGATTGCTGCAAGCCCAGGGCGATCCGGATTCGGGCCCCAACTCTCAATCTCCTATGACTCCGGTTCCGGCAACGGTCCATTTGGCTTCGGTTGGAGCCTTTCATTGCCTGCGATCACTCGCAAGACTGACAAGGGCCTGCCGCAATACCAGGATGCAGAGGACTCGGACGTCTTCGTTCTGTCTGGCGCCGAGGACTTGGTGCCGCTCCTCGTTCAGAATGCACAGGGCGTATGGGAGCGAGAGACCCTGCCTGTACGAATCGTGGATGGCCTCACATATCGGGTTCGCCGCTACCGCCCACGGGTCGAGGGGCTCTTTGCGCTCATCGAGCGCTGGACGAACACTCTTGATGCGACCGACGTCTTCTGGCGTTCCATTTCCAAAGACAACATCACCACTTGGTATGGCAAAACGAGCGAGAGCCGCATCTCTGATCCTGCCAATCCCAGCCGCATCTTCAGTTGGCTGATCTGCCAGAGCCACGATGACAAGGGAAACGTTATCGTCTACGCCTACAAGAGCGAAGATTCCGCTCGAATCTTCGAGGACCTCCTCGGCAACGCTCTCGTCAATGCTCACGAACGCAACAGGACGACGGGCTCCCGTTCGGCGGAGCGCTACCTTAAACGCATCCGTTATGGCCACCGTGCGCCCTACTTCCCGGTGCTCAAAGAGGACACTCCTTGGCCGGAGCCTCAGGATGCTTCCACGCAGGACGGAAGCAACTCCTGGCTTTTCGAGGTCGTTTTCGACTATGGCGAGCACGACGTCAACGCACCGACGCCTACCGGGACTGGCGAATGGCCGGCACGCAGCGATCCGTTTTCCTCCTACCGTGCCGGTTTTGAGGTCCGCACCTATCGGACCTGCCAGCGCATTCTGATGTTTCATCACTTCCCTGGGGAGATGGGCGTGGAGCGGGAGTGCCTCGTTCGCTCCACGGATTTCACGCACTCTGATGAAGTGGATCCCACCGACGTCCGCAACCCGGTCTACACCTTTCTACGCTCTGTCACACAGACCGCCTATCGGCGTAACGACGGCGGCTACGACTCGCGCAGCCTCCCTCCCCTCGACTTCGAGTACAGCGAGCCCATCGTGCAGCACATGGTGGAGGAGGTTGACCCGTCGAGCCTGGATAACCTCCCCGTTGGTTTGGATGGCAGCTTGTACCGCTGGACCGACCTGCATGGCGAAGGTATCCCCGGCATCCTCACTGAGCAGGCGGGAGCCTGGTTCTACAAGCGCAACCTCAGCCCAATCCCGGACAAGACGCCAGACGGCCGGGAATTAGTGACAGCGAAGTTCGCCCCGCTCGAAACGGTCGCCCTCAAACCCAATATCGCCCTGAGCGGCGGCGCGCAGTTCATGGACCTGGCCGGAGATGGTCAGCCCGACCTCGTCGTCATGGAGGGGCCGACGCCCGGCTTGTACGAACATGACCAGGCCGAAGGCTGGCAACCATTCCGCCCCTTCACCTCGCAACTAAACCTTGACACGCGCGATCCCAACGTCAAGTTCGTCGATCTTGACGGTGACGGCCACGCCGACGTGCTGATCACCGAAGACGACACCTTCATCTGGCACACTTCGCTCGCCGAAGACGGTTTCGGACCCATGCAGCGCGTCGCGCAAGCGCTCGATGAAGAGAGGGGCCCGCGCGTTGTCTTCGCCGACGGCACACAATCCATCTACTTGGCCGATCTCTCCGGCGATGGCCTAACCGACATCGTCCGCATCCGCAACGGCGAAGCCTGCTACTGGCCCAACCTCGGCTACGGCCGCTTCGGCGCCAAGGTGACTATGGACAACGCGCCTTGGTTCGACAATCCTGACCAGTTCGATCACAATCGCATCCGCTTGGCCGACATTGACGGCAGCGGCACCACCGACATCGTCTATCTCCACCGTGACGGCGTGCGCCTGTACTTCAACCAATCGGGGAACAGTTGGAGCATGCCTCAGCAGTTGAAGGGGTTCCCGCACATCGACGAATCAGTGAGTATCACGCCAATCGATCTGCTCGGCAACGGCACCGCCTGCTTGGTCTGGTCGTCGCCCCTAGCCGGCGATGCGCAGCGGCAGATGCGTTACGTCGACCTGATGGGTGGAACGAAGCCCCACTTGTTGGTCAAGACCGTCAACAACCTAGGCACCGAGACCCGCATCGACTACGCACCTTCCACTAAGTTCCATCTGCTCGACAAACGCGACGGCAAACCTTGGATCACGCGCCTTCCTTTTCCGGTCCACGTGGTCGAGAAGGTCATGACCCACGATCACATCAGTCGGAACCGCTTCGTCAACCGCTACGCCTACCACCACGGCTACTTCGACAGCGAGGAACGCGAGTTCCGCGGCTTCGGAATGGTCGAGCAGTGGGACACCGAGGAGTTCGCCGCGCTTGCCGATGGCACCGTCCCGGCAGACAACATCGCCCCAGAGTCGCACGTACCGCCAGTGCACACCAAAACCTGGTTCCACACGGGGGTTTACCTCGGCCGCGACCACGTCTCCGACTACTTCGCCGGCCTGCTGAACGCCGGGGACAAAGGCGAGTACTTCCGCGAGCCGGGCCTCACCGACGACGAGGCCCGAGCCTTGCTGCTGCCAGACACGATGCTCCCTGACGGACTCACCATCGAGGAGGAGCGAGAAGCCTGCCGCGCCCTCAAGGGCTCCATGCTGCGCCAGGAAGTCTATGCCGACGACGCCAGGCAAGGTGCCACGCCGCAACAGGTCCAGCGCGCCCGCACGCCCTACACCCTCACCGAACTGAACTTCACCGTCCGTACCCTGCAACCACGGGGAGGCAACACGCAGGCCAGCTTTTTCACCCATGCGTGCGAGGCGATCAGCTACCACTACGAGCGAAATCCCGCCGACCCGCGAATTCAGCACGCGTTGACGCTTGAGGTCGATGCTCTTGGCAACGTGCTCAAGCAGGCGGCTATTGGCTATGGGCGGCGTGAGCAGATCCGCGTTGTCGACGCCCAGGGCAACGTCCAGCAGGTGCCAAACCCAGGGCTGGCCGGGCTCGATCCCACCGATCAAGCGAAGCAAGTAACCCCGCTGCTGACCTATACCGAAAACAGCGTCACCAACGCCATCGAGACATCGGACACCTACCGCACCGCCCTGCCCTGCGAGTCGTTGACGTTCGAGCTGACGGACTACACTCCCACCGGTGAGGCCGGCCGTTTTCAGGCTTCGGACCTCGTCGAGCCCGATCCCGCCGCTGCCGGACGGCTGCGCCACAGGTTCACAGACCAAGTTCCCTACGAGACCGCGGCCACAGGTAATGTCAGTCGCCGCCCCATCGAGTGGCTGCGGACGCTTTACCGGCGTGACGATTTGAACGGACTGTTGCCGTTGGGTGATTTGCACTCACTCGCCCTGCCCGGTGAAAGCTACAAGCTCGCCTTTACGCCAGGGTTGCTGACCCAGGTCTTCCAGCGTTTCCGTGCGGGCCAGGCCGCCGAGCCCCTGCTGCCCGACCCGGCAGCCGTGCTCGGCGGACAGGCAGGGAACCTCGGCGGCTACCTGCAAAGTCAGACGATGAAGGCCGCAGGGCGCTTCCCCGCAACAGATGCCGACGATCATTGGTGGACCCCGTCGGGGCAGTCGTTCTTCACCACCAACCCGCTCGACGCCCCAGCCACTGAACTGACACAGGCGCGGCAGCATTTCTTCCGTCCGCGACGCTACCGCGACCCCTTCGGACAGGACGCCTTCGTTGACTTCGACGCCAACGACCTGCTGATGACGGAAGCACGTGACGCTCTCGGCAACCGGGTGACGGTGGACGCCAACGACTACCGGGTCCTGCAGCCGCGCCTCGTCAGAGACCCGAACCGCAACCGGACCGAGGTGGCCTTCGACACCCTCGGCATGGTGGTGGGGACCGCCGTGATGGGCAAGCCGCTTCCAGCCCCGGTGGAAGGGGACACGCTCACGGGCTTTGTCGTCGACCTAACCCAAGCTCAACTCGACTCCCTCTTTGACGCTGCCGACCCGCACGCCACTGCTCCGGGCTTGCTGGGGGACGCCACAACGCGCATCGTCTACGACCTCGACCGCTTCCGCCGCACGCGGCAGGCTAACCCCAACGACCCGACGAAGTGGCAACCAGCCTTCGCTGCCACACTCGCCCGCGAAACCCACATCAGTGCCCCGCTGCCACCACAAGGACTAAGGATACAGGTCAGCTTCAGCTACTCCGATGGCTTTGGCCGCGAGATCCAGAAGAAGATCCAGGCCGAGCCCGGACCAGTGGTTGAAGGCGGCCCCATCGCGAGCCTACGCTGGGTGGGCAGCGGCTGGACTATCTTCAATAACAAGGGCAAGCCGGTCCGTCAGTTCGAGCCCTTCTTCAGCAGTGCGCATGATTACGAGTTCGGCGTCATGGCCGGAGTCAGCCCGGTGCTGTTCTACGACCCGGCCGGGCGCGTCATCGCCACCCTGCAGCCGAATCACACGTACCAGAAGGTGGTGTTCGATCCCTGGCAGCAGACCACCTACGACGTCAACGACACCTGCGCGCCGAGCGATCAACAGTCCGGCGACCCGCGCACTGATCCCGACATTGGCGGCTACGTCAAGGAGTACTTCAAGACACGGCCGGCGACTTGGCAGACCTGGCACGCCCGGCGCATCGGCAACGCACTGGGCACCGACGAGCGCAACGCCGCTGAGCGTGCCGCAGCCCATTCCGACACACCCACCACCGCCCATTACGACGCTTTGGGCCGCACCTTCCTGACCGTCGCGCGCAACCGCATCGTCTGCCCCGGCCACGACTTGAACGGCACCGAAGAGAGCTTCGCCACCCGTGTCGAATTGGACATTGAAGGCAACCAGCGCGCCGTGCGCGACAGTGTCCAGCAGGCGGGCGATCCCCTCGGCCGCATCGTTAGGCGCTACGCCTACGACCTGCTCGGCAGCCGCATCCATCAGGCAAGCCAAGAGGCCGGCGCACGCTGGATGCTCAACGACGTGACCGGCAAGCCCATCCGCGCCTGGGACAGCCGCGGCCACAACTTCACGACCCAGTACGACGCGCTGCGCCGCCCGGTCGAACAGACTGTGCGAGGAACCTTCAGCGACGCCGATCCGCTTAAGCCCAACTCCGATCCGCGCACGCTGAACCGCGACATCCTGGTCGACAGAATCGAATACGGCGAGCCGTCGCCGGGAGCCACGCCGGCTCAGGAAGCCGAGGCGCAGCGCCTCAACCTGCGCACCCGCATCCTCCAACACTCCGATTCCGCAGGTATCGCCACCAACGCACGCCTCGACGCCAGCGGTAACC
This sequence comes from Pseudarthrobacter arbutini, assembly GCF_054510915.1. Lineage (NCBI taxonomy): Bacteria > Bacillati > Actinomycetota > Actinomycetes > Micrococcales > Micrococcaceae > Pseudarthrobacter > Pseudarthrobacter arbutini. The sequence goes on from NZ_JBTNDQ010000015.1 coordinate 41,761, forward strand.
CGACAGAGGCCTACGACTTCAAGGGGAACCTGCTGCGCAGTACGCGGCAACTGGTCAGCGATTACACCGCCATCCCGGACTGGCGCTTGAACCCCCAACTCGACACCGAAACCTTCGAGGGCAGCACCCGCTACGACGCGCTCAACCGCCCCGTTCAGTCCATCGCGCCGCACAGCAGTCTGAACCGACCCGGGCACCCGAACAAGTTCAACGTCATCCAGCCGGTGTTCAGCGAGGCCAACCTGCTGGAGCGGGTGGACGTGTGGCTGGAGCACGCCGCCGAGCCGGCTGGCCTGCTCCGCCCGGCCGTCGACGCACCGTCGCCGGTCGGTGTGGCCGACATCGATTACGACGCCAAGGGTCAGCGCACCCTCATCGACTACAAGACCCAGGACGCGACGGTCATCCGCACCACCTACGCCTACGACCGCGCGACCTTCCGACTGACGCACCTGTACACGCGCCGGGGCGTGGACCCCGCGACGGCCCAGGGCTTGGTCTTCACCGACGACTGCGAGAACCCGAACCCACCCCCGGCCACCATGGCCTCACCCGAGCAGCCGCCCGCAGGCAAGGGCTGCGCCCTGCAGAACCTGCACTACACCTACGACCCCGCCGGCAACATCACCCACATCCGTGACGATGCGCAGCAGACAATCTACTTCGATAACAAGCGCGTCGAGCCGAGCAACGACTTCATTTATGACGCCTTCTACCGGCTGATCCAGGCCACCGGCCGCGAGCATCTGGGCCAAGGTGGAGCGCCCATCGCCCATTCGCACGACGACACAGGGCGTGTGGGCCTGCTCAGCGCCGATGCGGCCGGACGCTTTGCTCCTAATGACGGCAACGCCATGGGCACGTACATCGAACGCTATGTCTACGACGCTGTCGGAAACTTCCTGCAAATGCAGCATCGCAGCAGCGACCCGGCGCATGCGGGCTGGACGCGTGCCTACACCTATGCGGAAACCAGCCTGACCGAGCCGGGCAAGCAGAGCAACCGTCTGACCAGCACTCAGGTGGGCAATGGCGTCGCGGCGGTACCCGAGACCTACCTGCACGACGCCCATGGCAACATGCTGCGAATGCCCCACCTGGGCGGCGGTGCAGGGCCGAACATGCACTGGGACTACGAGGATCAGTTGCGCCAGATCGACAAGGGCGGCGGTGGCGCGGCCTTCTATGTCTACGACGCCTCAGGCCAGCGCGTGCGCAAGGTGTGGGAGAAGGCTCCGGGCCTCACGGAAGAGCGCATCTACCTGGGCGGATTCGAAGTGTTCCGCAAGCACGGCGGCGCCATCGGCGCGAACTCCGCCACGCTGGAGCGCGAGACGCTGCACGTGATGGACGATAAGCAGCGCATCGCCCTGGTGGAGACGCGCACCCTCCTGCTCACGCCCGATCCGGACGACCGGCTACAACTGATCCGCTATCAACTCAGCAATCATCTCGGTTCATCCAGCCTGGAACTGGACGAGCGGGCACTGATCATTTCCTATGAGGAGTACGCGCCCTACGGCAGCTCGACGTATCAGGCAGTGCGTAGCCAGACAGATACAGCAAAGAGGTATCGGGGTACGGGAAAGGAGCGGGATGAGGAAAGCGGGCTCGATTACCACGGGGCTCGGCATTACGCGGCATGGCTGGGGAGATGGACTACATGCGACCCCGCGGATTTGGTTGACGGAACGAACCTGTATTGCTACGTGCGCTGTCGGCCTATCATATTCACCGACATAGGTGGTGAGCAGGTTGACGCTCCAAAGGAGTTTCTCCCCGGACTCATTACTGACTACCCTCGCCTTGGACAAGCGTGGCGAGAAGCAGCCGAAGTCACGCTCGAAAACAGATTTGGCAAAGGTAGCTACTTGAAGAATTTGGAGGCATTTGAGACTGCACTCGATACGTTGCCGGACCCCGTCGAACGGACTAAATACGCACGTGACTTGTTTGATTTGGTGCGTCCTGGATTCTATCGGAGGGTCGGAAAGCTCTATAAACAAGGCGTTAAGGCATTTGGCGGAATTGCGCTATCAAAAGAGGCCATCCAGAGTCTAAAAAAGGGCCACCGTCCGAGGGGAGACGTGCAGATTGACCATGCGATCGATGAGTTAGCGCTGAATCCGAAAAAAGCACTGAGAGAAACGAATCTAGGCATGCGCAGCGGGCACGCTGGCGTTCCCGGAGGGTCGCACAATACGGCAACCGAGGGGCGAAAAACACTAAGAGCGTCGCAGGAGGCAGCAACGGAGACCAAAACGGTTTCTACAGCGACCAAGGAGGCCAAAGTGCTCAAGGCCGGCGAAGAACTCGGCGAGACGGCCGTCAAGGAGGCAACGGAGTCAGTCGGCAAGAAGGTATTGAAGAAGGCAGTCAAGTGGTTGCCCGGCGTCGGCGCCCTTTACACGCTGTTCGGCCCCGGGGAAGCCAGTGCCAGCGAACGGGGGGTTCGTGCGGTGGCGGGGGAGATCGGGATTGGCCCGGTCGATCTCGAAAGTGTCTGGGATTACGGGGCATACCTTCTCGAGTCAGGCGAGAGGCATCAGGCCCGCATGAAGTCCGACCCCGAGTATCGAGAAGCGACCGAGAAGTCGGCCAAGGAGGTGGCCAAACACGCATGGGACTGGACTAGTGAGCCGAAGTTGTAGGTGAGCGGAAAGTGCCCAGCACGCTGTGCCCGTGCCTTTCGGTGTAACCGGGGAGGGAGCGGGCTGGCCAGTTGGTACGAGGGGGTCTCGGGGGATTCACGGTGGTCTCCTTCGTGGGTTTCCTGCAGGTTGCCCTTGACAGGGTTTCCCCGTTCGCCCGGGTGCCGCCCCGTCCAGGGGCAGCATCCCGGCAAGGGGCAAGGGGCAAGGGGCAAGCGGCGCGGGAAACGGGGATGGTAGTTCCGGGCAGCCGGTCCTGCCAGACGGTCCCGTCGCTGGCGACCGCGGCGATCCCTGCGCCGGCCTGTCCCGGGACGATCGAGGCGTCGGTGGCGATCACGAGCCGGCCCTCGCCGACCGGCTGATGGAGGGGCAGCAGTGCAGCAGCGGCGCTGGCCTTGACAGTGACGCTGTTCGCACGGCCCGCGGCCCGCTTTTGTCTTGTCCCTGGGGGTCGGGGTTCCGACCCCCTTTTGTGGGTTGGTGGTTTTACTGCCGGACTGTCCGGCGGTTGTTGGCCTTCGGGGGAGCCTCCCTTTGGGGATTGGTTTTCCTTTTCTCGCGGCCGAGAGTCGGTGGCCGGCGTTTGCGCAGCAGGTTGCTGCGCAATTGGGTTGGCCTGCTGCCCCTGCTGTGCCCTCCCCTTGACCGGGGGTGTTGGTCGTCCAAGTGGGGTGGTCCGGGTAAGGGCACTTCCCGCCGGATCCGATGTTGCCGTGACCATACTGGCATCTACTCAAGATTCGCCCTTACCTGAGTTTTTCCTTGAGATCAGAGAACCTTTGCCAATAGTCACTCGTACCGGTGCGCCGTAGGTCCGTTCAATCTCAACCGGCGTTGAGCCTCCAATCCATTCAGCGCCGAGACAGGGGAGCCCTTGTCACTTGTTGGGGTGACAATTCCCAAAGCACAGCACATCATCAGCGCCCGGACACATAGTCTTCAACCATCGTCGAGGCACTCCACGGGGCTAGCCGAGCTGGCTCCAGGAGTACCACCTCTCGTACAAAGTTGAATAGCTGCCCGTATCGGACTGAGTGCTATCGCTCCGCCGGGCACAGACGAAAGGGAAGGAATTGCCGTGAGTATTGGAAATGCAGGTCTCCGGAGTGCAGGGGGTTTTGGGCTCCGGAACGTTATTGCGTTGGCCCTTGTTGCAGTAGTTCTGTTCGTGGGATTGGCCGTCGGAGCATACGCTTCAAGCCACTCTTTTAATGGCGCCGCTGTAACCGTGAACAAAGAGGCACAGCCGCAAGCCTGGCTCCCGAAGTCTCCGGTTCGCTTCTTTTGGTTCCGTGATTGGGGCGGTCTGATGAGGAAAGCCGTGTACCCGAGCTGGAATGGTACTTACGCGTAACTCGATAACCGGCTTGGCAGCCCCTGTCGTTTCCCTGCTGTCAATATGAGGCCACGGACAATCCCGCTGCCTCGAGATCCCACTACGAAGCGCATCCCTGACACTAGCTGGAAGGCGACCGGTGTCCTTAGCGTGGGATATTTCACTTTTTCACAAGCCACCCAATAAAGGAGTCCCGGATGAAGCGCAGAATCGCGTCATTTGCCCTTGCTACTACCGTTTTCACAGCCTTGATGGTCCCCCTTGGGGCCGGGCCGGCGGCAGCCGCCCCCACCGGATGCTGGGCAGGTGGAGGGTACACCTACACCAACGCATACTGCTCCGGCGGGAATGGTTATTATAGGGCGGTCGCCGTCTGTAAGCAGACCTTCTGGCCCTACTACAGTGCGTTCGTCGAGAGCGACTGGAAGCGGGCTGGGAGCGGACAGACCGCAACGAAATGGTGCCCGCTCGGGTACAACGTCATGACCCGTTGGGTAGGACTGCGCAACTAATCTGCTCAGTGGGTTCCCGAAGCGGCTGCCTTGGCCTGTCCTTGGCGATCGCTTCGGGAATGAGGGCTTTGACCCAGTCCGGCTGGTCTGAAGCGATGACGATGTCGGTGCGGCGGTTGATGTTCCGCTCCTCCTCGGTGTTGCCGGGTGTCAGCGGCCGGGATTCACCGAACCCGCTCGGGGTGATCTTCTCCGGCTTCACTGCGCCGCCCGCACGAAGGTAAAGGAAGTTGGGCCGGCGAGAGACAGTATCAATTCGTGCATCCGCGCCGAGACAAGTCAGTAATCCTAGATCAAGACAGTCTCACTTCCAAGGAACTGGAACGCCCAGGCCCGGCCCTTCGTGTCAGTTTCAGAAGTCGTCTGCACTGAATCCCGCGGAAGTACGGGACTTGTGCAGACGACTCCTGACACGGACGCGCTCGAAGTCGTCTGCACAAACCGTCGTTTTGTTCGAAGTCGCAGACACAAACCGTCATTCTGTCTGAAGTCGCGTGCACCAACCGCCAGCGACGCCAGGGGTCTTAAGCGTTTTGCTGGTTCTCGGCGGTCAGCGCCTCCGGAGGGCGGGGCGGCAGATGACGGTAGAGGCTGGAACGGGTGATACCCGTGACTTTGACGATCTCGGAGATGGACTGATCCTCCTGGTCGCGAAGGTGTGCGGCATAGGCGAGCTTCGCTGGATCGACCACGCTGGGCCGACCGATCCTTTTGCCCTTAGCAGCCGCAACGGCACGCGCGTGGGCTGCGCGTTCGATCGCGTAGGTTCGTTCCATTTGGCCGAAGAGCGCGAGCATCACGACTGCCAGCTGCGACATGGGATCCTCCGGATTGGCGGAATCAACCCTGATCGGGTCGGCCAGGTTCCGGACTCCGACGCCGCGGCCTGCCAAGTCGGGGATGAGGTTCAGGGTGTCCCGGACGGTGCGGCCCAGCCGGTCCAGGGTGTGCACCACAATCACATCCCCCTCCCGGGCTTGGTCGAGGGCTTCATGAAGTCCTGGCGGGTTGGTGGTGGATCCGGACTTCTTGTCCACGTAGATGTGCCGGGCGGGGATTCCCTCGCCGCGTAGTGCGTCGACTTGCCGGTCGAGGTCCTATTTAGCGGTCGAGACGCGGGCGTACCCAATATCCATGGGACTACTGGTCCAGAACCGCCGAACCAAAGTTGAGAGTCACAAATCGCTCGGATGGCCGAGGCCGGCCGCCTGGCGGTAGAGCTTTTCGGCCAGTTCCGTCTGCCCGCGTCGGGCGAGCAGGGCACCGAGGTTGTTCATGGCAACCGTGTTGCCGAGGCCGGCCGCCTGACGGTAGAGCTTTTCGGCCTGCTCCGTCTCGCCCCGCCCCGCGAGCAGGGCACCGAGGTTGTTCATGGCATCTGCGTGGCCGAGGCCCGCCGCCTGGCGGTAGAGCTTTTCGGCCGGCTCCGTCTCGCCCCGCCCCGCGAGCAGGGCACCGAAGTGGTACATGCCGCCTGCGTGGCCGAGGCCCGCCGCCTGGCGGTAGAGCTTTTCGGCCGGCTCCGTCTCGCCCCGCCCCGCGAGCAGGGCACCGAGGTGGCTCATGGCATCCGCGTCGCCGAGGCCGGCCGCCCGGCGGTAGAGCTTTTCGGCTTGGTCCGTCTCGCCCCGCCCCTCGAGCAGGACACCGAGGTTGTACATGCCGCCTGCGTCGCCGAGGCCGGCCGCCCGGCGGTAGAGCTTTTCGGCCTGCTCCGTCTCGCCCCGCCCCTCGAGCAGGACACCGAGGTTGCTCATGCCGCCTGCGTGGCCGAGGCCGGCCGCCTGGCGAAACAGCTTTTCGGCCTGCTCCGTCTCGCCCCGCCCCTCGAGCAGGGCACCGAGGTTGCTTATGCCGCCTGCGTGGCCGAGGCCCGCCGCCTGGCGAAACAGCTTTTCGGCCTGCTCCGTCTCGCCCCGCCCCTCGAGCAGGACGCCGAGGTTGTACATGCCTATTGCGTTGCCGAGGCTGACTGCCCGGGTGAACAATCGCGCCGCGATTGCTTCCTGGCCGCTTTCGTAGGCGGTCACGCCGGCGGTCACAAGGTTTCCCTCGGGTGCCTCGCCGCGCGCGACCTCCTCCCAGGTCTGATCCGGAATCTTGTCCCCGTGGGCCGTGATGTGGTCAAGAAGATAGTCGAAGGGACGCCAGCCGCCGTTCACCGGGGAGAGCAGCCGGAACGCACCGCCGCCTGTTTTCCTGTCTGTTGCCCAGCTGATAGCGCTGGGGAGATCCTCCACTCCGTCGTCGAGTTGACTGCGGGTGAGGTACGTCGGGGCCAGGGCTTCGGCAATCGCTTGGGGGATGGCCTCTGCGATGCCGCTGCGGCGCCAGTCCACTGCAGCGTGGATAAGGGCTGTGCCCAGAGGATGCTCGCTCTTTCCCGATTCCCAACGTTCCTTGGCAAGGAAGCCGCCGCCGATGTAGGCGCCCACACCGTAGCGGGAGATGCCGGCGCCTATCCGCGCGTCCCCGCTCTGTTCCGCGAGCCGTTGCCGCTCGCTGTCGTCGTTTAGGAGGTGCACTTTGTGGAATTTGAGCAAGAGGCCCCACTGGGTGCGGTTTAGGTTACCGGTGGGCTGAAAGCCTTCGTAGGCGCTCTCCCGCATCGTGGCAATCACGATATTCCTCGCCCCCGTTAGCTCGTCGATCCACTTGCCTTTGAGGTTCTTCGGATCAGTGATGTAGCGGTCCAGATCATTGAGCCAGATCACCGCTTGGTCCGGCATCTCGCCACCGTTCATCAGTTGGGCTAGCCCGTCCGGAGCATCCGGGATCACGAGCACCCGCTCGCCATAACGGGCGCGCATCATCTCGGCGGCCATGCGGGTCTTGCCGGCCATCGAGGGGCCCAACACCAGGGCCGGCGCCCCATACTCCAAGACATCCAGCAGCTCGCGTTCCGCATCGCGGTGCAGGTACGGGACAGTTTCCAGCGCTTCATGAACGCCAAGGGTTTCGAGGCTCGTCCCGGCCACGGTCGGGGGGCGCCCGGTCCCGTCCCCGGCTGTCAGGATCGAGTTCTCGAGTAACCCTGTGCGGGCGTCGTGCGCCTTGGCATCCTCTTTCAGACGCACCAACAGCACTCCGCCCACACCGGCCAGGATCGCCAGCATGACGATCAACCATGAAGGACCCTGCCATTGGTCAACGACAACCGCCAGGACAGCCAGGATGACAGCGAACAACAACAGGACCCACGACTGTTCCCGCCGCCGGTGGGGAATCCATTTCGACTGGGCCATCCTGCGTCACCCCTGATCTTCTCGCAGCAATGTTCGTCGCTCATATGCGTCAATCTTGGCCCTGCGTCCCAGGGAACGGAAGCCCCTGCTCCTGAGAAACCGGCCGGGCGGAAAGTCACATCCGCAGCGGCGACTTAGCGAAGGAGGAAAACCGGGCGGTAGCGGAACCGCCATTGCCGTTCGGCCTACGCGGTAAGGACCCGCTCTCTGGCCCTGAGTGCAGAGGACTTCGGACATTCCGTGCAGTCGACTTCGAAAAACGACACCCGAGCCTCGGAGTGGCCTAGGCGGTGGTTCTCACAAATAGTCCTCGACCGGTAGAGTCGCGTCCGGAACCCTCGCATCGGGTCTTGAGAAGAGAACACCATATGGCTGCACGCTGCCGGGGTGCCCTGTCCGGCGTGCTCATGGCAGTGATCGGTTTCGGAGGGCTGAACGCGGTCGCCGGAGCACTGATACTGCAGACCCTCGGGTTCGCGCTCTCTGCTGGACCTTGCTGGACCGAACGGCTTCCGCGGCGACTGGCCCGGGTCACCGGATCACCGCTGATGGCCGTAATCGTCAACAACGTGTCATGGCGCCGACCCCCTAAACGGGCGCAGACTTAGTTCATTCCATCAGTTGAGACGAGACGAAATGTACCAGACCCATTTCACCAGCCAGACCCGTATGAGACTGCGGCTGTGGCTGCTCGTAGGCCTCGCCACCTGTATGGCCGCCGGGATAATGCTGGCTGGGTTCATCGCCCGGCCGGCCACCGCCAGCGGAGATCTGCAGAGCTTCACTGAACAGCTTGACCGTGGTCAGGCCAAGTGGTTGACAGGGGCCGAGGTACGTGGCGCTTCGGTGGCATTGGTCCGAAACGGTGAAGTGGTTTGGCGCAACGGATATGGTCAAGCCGACGCGGCGCGCGGTCTTCCGGTCACCGCCGACACGGTCTTCACATACGGGATCGATTTCCAAAGCGGTGACTGCCTGGGGCGTGATGCGGCTCGTCGAGCAGGGACGGATTGACCTCGACGTGCCGGTTGAAACCTACCTGAGTCGATGGCAGTTCCCGGCCTCACCGTATGACAGTGAGGGCGTCACCGTGGGTCGCGTATTGAGTCACTCCGCGGGATTGAACAATCAGGACTACTCGCCATTGCCGACCACCAGACCGCTGCCCACCTTGGAGGAGTCGTTGGCCGGTGAGAGCGGTGGTGTCGATGCTCGGCCCAGGCCCGACGATGTGCGCATCACGATGGAACCGGGACAGCAGCTCGGTTACTCGAACGGAGGGTTCACGGTGCTGCAGCTGCTCGTCGAGGAAGTTACCGGCGAGGAGTTCTCCGCGTACATGCAACGTGAGGTGCTTGACCCCCTGGGGATGTCCCGCAGCACCTTTCAGTGGCGGGACGACATGCAGGACGTGACTGCAATCGGGTACGACGACGCCGGGCAGCCGATGCCCAACTCATTGTTCACCGAGCGCGCGTCCGGCGGGCTGTACAGCACGGCCACGGACCTGGCCCGGTTCATGGCGGCGGGCATGCCCGGACCTGATGGCGAGGCCCCGGGACGCGGCGTGTTGTTGCCCGGGACGTTTTCCCAGATGACTGCCGCGTTTACCCTGCCGGATCAGATGCGGACCAGCCTTGGGTACGAGGTCGACGCACTCCCAAGCGGCGCCACGGGGATCGGGCACGGTGGTAGCAACAGGGGTACATCAACGCAGTTTATGACCCTGCCCGATCGGGGCGAAGGCATCGTCGTACTCTCCAACAGCCGTAGCTACGCAGTCACCGGCGTGGTCATGCAAACCTGGGGAGCATGGTTGGGAACCGGTTCATCGAACATTGGGGTCAGACTGGAGAATGACCTCGAATCCGTGGCGATCGCGTTTTCGATCGTGGGAGGCCTGCTGGCGGTGGGTGCCCTGGGTTCGGGCGGGTACCTCCTCAGGGGAGTGTTCGTCGGGCGTCGGGCCTGGCGGTGGCGCTCCCTGTCTCCCGCGGTATTTGGGGTTTGATCGGTAGGGTGGGCGCGTTCACGCTCGCTGTCGCCGCCGTGGCCACGGGGTGGAGGATGACGCCAGAGCGGGACCTGATCGCCTCGTACCTTCCGACAGAGACCCACCTGTTGATGGCGGCTCTCATGCTCAGCTGTCTCGCCGGGGCGGCTGCTGTCCTGACCCGGCGGACCAGGAAGATCTCCGGGAGCCAACCATGAGCGGACCTCGGATTGTGATCGTGACGTTCGCGTCGGCCCAGATCCTCGACGTGACCGGGCCGCTAGAGGTGTTCTCCAGTGCCTCGCGGTTCCTGCCCAATGTCGCCTACCGCACCGAGGTCGTGAGCTCCGCCGGAGGGCCAGTGTTGGCCACCTGTGGCTTGGAGTTCGGCACCACCCCGATTTCTGACGTGAGTACCCCTATCGACACACTCCTGGTCGCCGGCGGACGGGACATGGACGAGGCCGCCGCAGATGACGAACTGGTGAGGCACGTGCGCCGGCTGGCCGACCGCGCACGTCGAGTGACCTCGGTCTGCTCCGGGGCGTTCCTCTTGGCCGCTGCCGGGCTGCTCGACGGGCGTCGTGCCACCACGCACTGGGCAGAATGCCAGCAGCTGGACAACGACTACCCCGGGATCGCGGTCGACACCGACGCCATCTTTGTCCGTGACGGCAACGTATGGACCTCCGCCGGGGTGACGGCCGGAATTGACCTGGCGCTGGCTCTGATTGCCGACGATCACGGACGACAGGCCGCAGCCACGGTAGCCCGACAGCTGGTGGTCTACCTCCGTCGTTCCGGCGGACAAGCCCAGTTTTCGGCACTGCTGGCCGCGCAGGAATCGGACAGTGAGCCTGTGAGCGACTTGCTGTCGTGGATACCTGAGCACCTCGCCGACGATCTCTCGATCCCCGCGTTGGCCCGCCGGATCAACCTCTCTGAGAGGCAGTTCAGTCGGCTGTTCAAGGCCGAGGTGTCGAGCACGCCAGCTGACCATGTGGAGTCGCTCCGCATCGAGGCTGCCTGCCGACTGCTGGAGACCACGCTGTCTTCGGTGGAACAGATCTCCAAGACCTGCGGCTTTGGCACTCCGGAAACGATGAACCGCACCTTTCGCCGTCGGCTGAACACCACCCCCGGCAACCATCGCCGTCACCTCGGCTCCCTCAGCTGATCCGGTCGTCACCAACCGGGCTGGGCGTTACACAGCTGCGTACACGGGAAGCATTACAGAGTTGGCCCCGTGGTTCCGCCGCTCTGCAAAGATGCCTTCGAGTGTCTTGCGAACGATCGTCACCGGACGCAGCGAGGCGTCAGCGTCGGATTCGACGAATTCACAAGCCGCCCCTTCACGGCCTATTACGCGCCTCGACCCTTATGTCTCCTTCGTCGTCTTAGTCTCCTCATGGACTTCCTGGGCCTGCAGAGCACGAATACCGCGCTCTGCGAATTGGCCGAGCGCCACGGAACCGAAATAGAACCCAACTACGACTGACGTCACAGACGTAAAGCTCGTCAACATTGCGGCTGTTACTGGATTGAGCGGGCGCGGCTTGCTTGGATCTATCGGGTCCGGAAGATAACCGAAGAAGAGGGCCCACGACAAGACCACAAGATAAACCAAAACGACGGTGGCCGCGATAGCATCGCGCATGGCCACCGAGCCTGGCTCGCCCCTTACTGTCCGTTCATAGGACCATATTCCCCAGAACGTGAACAGCCCGAGCAGTGTCAGACCCACTGCGTATCCCAGGTCCTGGAAGGTTTCTAGATAGTTAAACGTGAAATACTCGGCAGCTGGCGCGAGAAGAAGGATAAGAACGTCGGGCAGCAACACCCGCACCCAGACGCGGTCCCTGAAACGGCTTCCCGCCGGCTGGCCGTCGATCATTCGGATCCCCACCCGCTCTAAACGTCAGTAGTTGAGGCCGTCTTCGGCGTACGGACTCCCTACCCTAAATTGCGCGCTCCTCTGTCGGATATTGTCAAGGAGAAAAGTCGCCAATGTTAACGGGCCCTTCGGATTTAAGTGTTGGTTTCGTGATTTCTTCCGGTAGGGGCGGTGGCCTCCTGCCGCGAGCAGGTTCCTGATTCTGTAGTTCTCGAAGTTGCGGAATCCGCGGGCGATCCGGCGGGTTCGTCCCGGGCACCCTGCTGCGAGATATCCCCCTGAGCAAACCGGTCAGCGTGCGAAAATCTCCTGGTCAGGAGGCTACTCAGGCATATCCGCCCGATTCTTCCCGAGTACTACGGCGACCCCGTTCTCTGGAACACCGTCTACCTCGACCGCACCGTCACCACCCTGAACAGCAACGGCAGGCCCACGGATCCTGACCTCCTGCGGTTCCCCTCACCCCTGGGCTGGGAACAATCAACCTCACCGGCGACTACACCTGGCCCCGCGCCAACCAGATCAAACCCGGCAACTACAGGCCACTACGCCGCACGGCAAAACCTTAGCGCTGGATATTTCACTTTTTCACAAGCCGCCCCTCACTAACCCTGACAAGGAGGGGAGGACGCAACTCGTCCCGCGTCGGTCAGGACACCCCGAACCCAGAGAAGCCCCGCCGACCAATCCAGAGGCCAACTGAGCAGACAAGACCTGGTCAGGCAATCACCGAACCGGTTGTGCAGGCGAGTAAGGAAATTTGTGCAGACGACTTCGGAAAATGACACGTGCTGGTCTGGACTGAATACGTGTTCCACTTACGTATTTTGTTTCGTTTCGTAAACAAGCTGATCAACGCCCGCAGCGAGAGCTTTTTGTAGAAGCCTTCGTTCCGCAAGGCCGCACCGAAAAGACGCGGAATCCTGCCAGCCGATGGTAACTACGGATGGCAGAAGGATCAGCACCCACTCTGGGTCCGTTGCTTTTCGGTGGATCTGCGTCTTCATTCATCATTCTGCTTCTGCCGGATCCCGTATCGCGGCATTTCCCGGCCAGCGCCCGCGTCTGCACTGTCGCTGATGGGCAGTCGGCAGGTCGGTGAAAGTCCACAAAGCCCACAACGTGTTACTGTTTTGGTATGAACAGTGAAGGTGAAGGCAGTCCATTTGTAAATGTGAGGGAAACGGCCGCCTTGCTCGGTGTGCATGAGAACACCGTCAGGAACTGGGTGCGAGGGGGCACGTTGACTTCAGCGCGTCTGCCGGACTCATCGCAGCATCGCTTCGCCCGGACAGAGGTCGAACGTCTTCTCAAAAAGCGCGGCAAAAGCACGTCGTCAGTAGCCCCCGCCCTTCGGGCCGACGGGCCGGAGCTGATCAGTGCTAACGAACTTGAAAGTTGGGCGGACCGTGATGATGCCAAAGGAGCCTTTCCAGAACTGATCCGTCGCCTTTTGGCTGTGACTCCTGGCATCACCAACGTCGACGTGCGGTCGCACGAAGGTGGTGCCGCGCCCGGATGGGATGGAACCGCGACGTCCACTGGAAGCACATTTCTCCCCTCGGGTGAGCTGCGTTTCGAGTTCGGAACCGAAGCCAACCCGAAGGGCAAGGCGCAGAGGGACTACGACAAGCGCATAGAGTCACTCCCTAATGACGCGGGCTCAGTATTCGTGTTCGCGACACCCCGCAACTGGGCAGGAGCGAAGAAATGGGTAACCGATCGAGTAGCCGAATCTAAGTTCGCCGGCGCTGTGGCCCTCGATGCGCACCGCCTTGAGGGTTGGCTCCAAGCGTCTCCTTCGGTGCACTACTGGATTTCCGAGCGCCTTGGGTACCGGCCTCGCGACGCACAGACCATCGAACGGTGGTGGAACTCGCTTCAAGGGCGCATCGAGATCGCGCTTCCGCCGGAGTTCTTCGTTGCCGGGCGTTCAGCCGCGGCCGATGAGTTGCTTGCCGCTCTGACGGGTGCAGCGCAGGCGGATGCGGTCGTGACGCTGGCCGCCCAGTGGCAGGACGACGCTCTGGCCTTCCTCTTCTCAGCATTGGCGACGCATGAAGAGCTTCTTTACCGCACCGTCGTGGTGACTGATAAAGCCGCGTGGCAGCGGTTGGTCGAGTCGCCGGTTCCCCTGCTCCTTGTGCCGCTATTCGAGGGCGAACCAGACCTTGCGTCGACGGTAAACGGCGGACACCGTGTCGTCCTACTCGCCGAGGCTGACGACGTCGTTCGCAGTGGTAAAGGAATCGAGCTCCGAAAGATCGATCGGGTTGCCGCTCGAGAGGCTTTGAAGGCAGTAGTTGCCGACTCGGACAATGCGGAAACCATGGTGGCCCTAGCCCGTCGGAGTATGGCCGCGTTCATCCGTTCCATTGCAGTTGAGCCACGCTTCCGCAAGCCAGGCTGGGCATCTAAGCCTGAGTCCGCTGCCATTCTGGCGCCCCTGGTACTGGCCGGATTGTGGTCAGGCCATGAAAAAGACCTCCTCGCCCTGGAGAAGTTGGCTGGGCGAGCACGAGACGAGATAGAGCGACTCCTTACCAGCCTGGCCGGCCGTAGCGATGCCCCTTTTGTCCGCTCGGGAGGTACGTGGAGGTTGACCTCGCCAGTAGAGGCGGCCTTGCTCCTCTTGCCTACGTTGACGACCAGCGACCTGGCCCGCTGGGCTGAAGTCGTTGCGCAGGTTCTGCTGGAACCCGATCCCTTTCAAGGCATGGACACTGTAAGCCGAATGACAGCGAGTGCGCAGGGCACGAAACCGGGATATTCGGAGATATTGAAGAAGGGACTCGCGAACGGTTTGGCGCTTTCGGCAGCGAGCGAGGTCGAACTTCCACCGCACCTGGAAATGCAAAGTCGAGTGGATAAGCTCGTCCACGGATTGTTTACAGCAGCAAATGCCGACGCGTCCGGCGAGACCTGGGCGCGGTTGGCAGGTTCCTTGCCTGCGTTGGCCGAAGCGTCGCCGGAGGTGTTTCTGGACGCCGTCGAGCTTGGCCTTGAGCAACCGCATCCTGTCCTCTGCACAATGTTTCGGGATCAAGCCCAAGACGTCGTGTTCGGCCCGTCATCGCCGCATCCAAGTCTTTTGTGGGCAATTGAAACGCTTTGCTGGTCGCCCACCTATTTTGGCCGCGCAGCGCTGCTTCTCGGCCAGCTTTCCTTGATCGACCCTGGAGGCCGGCTCAGCAACCGTCCGATCTTGAGTCTTCAGACCGTCGTAACTGGCTGGCTTCCTCAGAGCGGGGCTACGGTTGACGACAAACTCGAGGTAGTCGAGCGGATCCTTCAGCGCGAGCCGGGCGTTGGCTGGAAGCTCCTCATGGGAGTGTGGCCTGAGAACCATGCGACCGCATTTCCCCCTCACGCGCCTGCATTCCGCGACTGGAGTCCGGTCAGGCAATCAGTGACCTACGCGGACTGGGGTCATTTCGTCCACAGGCTTGTTGCCATGGCCATGGGTGTCATCGGCACTGACACTGGACGATGGCTGGAGTTGCTTCCCAAGATCGCTATGCTGCCCATCGATGAACGGGTTGTAGCTATCAATAAGCTTCGTGAGGCTGTCGGCGCCGACACTTGGAAGGAGGAAGAACGGTATGCGATATGGGAAGCATTGATCAGCGAGGCAGACAAACACGAGGAGTATGCGGAGGCCGAGTGGGCTATGTCCACCGACGATGTTGCCCTTCTTCGTGCCGTTGCTGATGACCTGACACCTGATCATGACGCGCGCCGTTTCTCCAATCTCTTTGACTGGCGCCCGCGTATTCCTAACTACAAGTGGGGAGAAAAAGGATACGAGGTAGAACTCGCCCGCTTACAAAATCAGGCACTCGAGGAGGTCCTCACACTCGGCCCGGAAGCGTTGGCAACGTTGACCCTTGATGTGAAAACGCCGCACATTATTGGTCGCATGCTCGCGGCAAGGAGGGGCGCCCCCGAACAAGCGATCCTCGGTTGGCTCAGCCTTCAGGAAGAAAACCTACGGCATGCCGCTTTGACATTCGCCGGCGACAAAATCCACGTTGAAGGCTTCTCCTGGGTCAAGGCTGCACTTGCCAGTCCTGCATTGAAGGAGCCGGAATCACAGGAAAGACTCATGGCTGCCGTCCCGTTCGCGAAGCAATATTGGACCGAGATGGCCACCCTTGGAAAGGAACTCGAGGCGGCATATTGGAATCGAGCTCAACACCGTTACGCCGCCCCCGAGGAGCGCCCAGAAGCGATTGATTTGCTCGTCAAACACGATCGCCCATGGGAAGCAGTAGCGCTCCTCAGCGACATGCTCCACGACAACGGCGAGCCCGGTGTTGGCCCCGTCAAGACGGTTCTCAACGCGCTCCTCAACGGGCCCGGTCCCGTCCACGACACGACCATGAACAGCTATTACCTCGGCAACATCCTGAAATACATGGAGGAGCGCTTTCCCGACGACAGGGAGCTCCCAGTGTACGAGTTCACGTTCTTTGAACTGCTACATGATCACCATCCGTCAGTTGCGCTCTACCGCGCCCTGGGAACGGACCCCAGCGACTTCGTAAGCATGATCAACGCTCTATACCGTGGCGATGATGAACCAAAACGGTCCCTAACTGCTCAGGAGAAAGCGTTCGCCCATCGGTCCTTCACCGTTCTTCAGCATTGGCATACCCTTCCGGGTCTCGCCGAAGATGGCACCATTGATAGTTCCCTGTTGACCGCTTGGGTGAGGGGCGCCCGCCTCGCTTTCTCCGACAGCCAGCGCGTAGCAATCGGCGATGAACAGATTGGTCAGATCCTCGCGTCAAGTCCCGTCGGCGCTGACGGCGTTTGGCCCGCGGAACCGGTCCGGGAGATCATCGAGAACATTGGGAACGCCCGGCTCGACGCGGGAGTGCACATCGGCAAAATCAACAAACGTGGGGTTACCAGTCGAGGGATTTTTGACGGGGGAGATCAGGAACGCGAACTCGAAAAGCAGTACCGAGAGATGGCAGCCAAGATTTCTACTCGATGGCCGCGCACTGCCCGTGTGCTGCGCGGCATCGCGGAGAGCTATCAGCAGGATGCTCGTCGCCATGATGCTCAGGCCGAGAGAATGAGCGACGACGGCTAGAACGGGATTCCTAGTTACTTACTCCTGGTCTTCTGACAGTTGACGTCGCAGAGGCCAGCCCCCGCAGGGGGCTGGCCTCTGCGAATTAAAGATCACAGAACAGGGCGTTCATCCGCTGGAAGAACGGGCAGGCCCACGGCCCGACCGACCTGCCTGAAGCCGCGTCCGAGCTCCCGAGCCGGTACCGGATACCCTACGTCGTGCAGGACGCAGCCTAACCAGGCTTTCACAAGCGCTGTACTGCCCGACCACGAGCCGGGCAGTACAGCGTTCACCGCAGGCGGTCCGCGCCCATGGCTGGCCTGGGCTGCTGGTTGCCGGCGGAGGACCGCCATACCGCCGGATCCAGGTGCGGGGCCCTGCCCGCCGGCGGTAGGCCCAGGTGCCGCCGAGGCGGGTTTTCGTTGGGTCGGGAGGGCATGTTCGCCAGGGCTCATACCCATAAGGGCGTCCGCTGGCGCGGCCGACTGTTGGGTCCAGGGTGCGCCGTCGCAGAGCTCCGGACTCCCTGAAACCTGGTGTGTCTACGACGTTTTCCTGACTGCTGTCGTTATGTTGTTATCGGGCTCAGTTCCACGGCCGTTGTAGGGTCGTGGCAACCCAGGGGAAGTGGGTATGGCTTTGGTTGCTGTGCTGGACGCGCGGGTTCCAGTGATGCCGCATCCGATGGCCGCTGACCTGGCGGTATCCGGGCGCTGAACTGACCTACGGATTTGTTGCAGACCGCATCAATCTCCCCGTAGTGCTGTCTGTTCCATATGACCAGGCATTACTAGTAGTCCGGAATCAGTTTTGTCAGTGGGCGCTGATACGCTCCGGTCATGAGCATATGCACAGCCCCCCGTCGTGGCCACAGATCAGCAGCTGCGCGGGCTGCCTGCCCCACATGCGGGGGCAGAGGTTATGGGTACTCGTCCAAGTCCTACTACGCTCCGCCGACCTACTCGCCGCGCGGCAGCGGGGGCGGCTCGAGCAGCGGAGATGGATCAGTCGGAGCAAGAACTCGGCCGAGTTGGTCTCCGAGTACCTCAACCGTCACTTACTCGCCAGCTGAAGTGCGGGCCTTGACGCCTATTCGTCGTACGGTCGAGTTACGTGCGGGCCTGCCTGACCTTCGCGATGTCTTCCTCTGCCACGCGTGGGATGACCGACGCGGTGCTGCCACGGAACTGCACGACCTGCTTGAGGCAGAAGGTGTCTCGGTCTGGTTCAGTGAAAGGGACATCGCGCTTGGGGA
This sequence comes from Pseudarthrobacter arbutini, assembly GCF_054510915.1. Lineage (NCBI taxonomy): Bacteria > Bacillati > Actinomycetota > Actinomycetes > Micrococcales > Micrococcaceae > Pseudarthrobacter > Pseudarthrobacter arbutini. The sequence continues at coordinate 59,733 of NZ_JBTNDQ010000015.1, forward strand.
GCCCTTCCTGCGAGAAATAGACAGAGGCCTGGCTAAGTCGCGTACGGGTCTTGTTCTCGTCACGCCTGCGTTGCTGAAGCGCATCGACAGCCGCGGGGTTTCTGACAAGGAGCTTTCGGCACTCCTTGCACGTGACCTGCTGATCCCCGTCGTGCATGGGACGACCTATGACGAACTTCGGTCAGTAAGTCCTTTGCTCGGCTCTCGGAACGGGTTGGACACGGGGGAGGATACGATGGCGGTTGTTGCTGCCAAGATCGCCGAGTTGGTCACCTACGAAGATGAGTTGCCGCTCACAGGGACGGACTGAGCAATGGACCCCCGGTTGAAGGTCCATATCAAATGGTGCTGCTGTGACAGTTGCTGGTAGCTAGCTTTGGTCACGTCCTGAACGTTTTGAGCGGGAGGGACGTCTTACTCAACCAACGAGATAGGCCAACATACATGAGCGGCTTGCGGGTAACGGTGATAGTCGGGGTGTCAATCTGCTTTGCTGCGTCTGCCTCCCTAATGGCGATCGGCGTCCACTTCTTGACAACGGAAAACTGGCTACTGGGCATCATCATGATTGCCGGAGCCATAGTGTCGGTGGTGGGCGGGATAGTAGTCCTTCGTGGTTTTCGCCCGATCATTGGCAAGCCACACGACGGCTCGACTGAACCGTAGAGGGATCCGCTGTTAGCGCGTCGCGGAGGGACCTACTCTTGGCGGGTTGACAAACAAGAGCTTTTCAAGACACCGTCACGGACCTCGGCGTGGGCAAAGGGAATGTGAGAGCACCGGACCCGCCGATGTCTCGCAAACACGTCTCACCGCTAACCGTCTCAGCGAGGGCGAGCCGGGGACTTTATAAGTCAGAATGGCCCGAGTCAGGTCGGCTATACGCTCGTCAGCACTTCCAGCCAGGACGCCCAGTTACAACTGAACGCGCTAGTCGCCGCAGGCGTGCAGAAACGCGACGTCTTCGCCGATATCTGCCGGGAGCAAGACGGCCATCTAGCGGCCCGGAATGAAGAAGCTCCTTGACCACGTCGATGAGGGCGACACAGTCGTACTGTGGCGGGTCGACCGGTTGCGCCGGTCACTGATCGACGTGCTCAACACCGTGACTTTGCTGCGCGACCGCGGCGTCCACGTCCGTTTCATCGCCGACGGGATCGGCCCGGAGACCTCAACGGACCAGCTGATGCTGAACATGCTCGCCACCCTCGCCGAGTATGAGCGCGAACTGATCGTCGAGCGGGTCAACGCCGGCATTCCAGCCGCCAGGCAGAACGGCACACGCTTCGGCCGGCCAGTGTCGGACCCGATCGTCACCGCGGAAAAGCTCGCGATCGCCCAGGACGCCTGGGCCAAGGGACGCACGGCGGAAGACGCCGCCCGCCTCGTTGGCTGGAGCCGCGCAACCCTCTACCGCCACCAGCTAGCCCTCGTTGCACGCGAGAGCGCCACAAAAGCAGGTGGTCCTGAACGGCGCGTGACGGAGGCCCTCGCTTCCCGGCCTCGCACCAAGTAGCGCCTCGCTGCGCTCGGGCTGTACAAGCCGGAAAGGAACGGGAGGCCGCCATCACCATCTTGACGGCATCGGCCTTGTCCCCATCGACGCTTGCCGTCTCCTGCCGGTAGAGAGAAATGATCAGCCCGCGTCGCTTCCATATCCTTGGAGGGACGAGCAAGGCCAACTGGCCCCAGATCGGGAGCAGGCGAGGTTTTCCCAGCGCTGCTCAATGGATTCAAACGCAGATGATTGACCTCTCGTCAACCTAACGTGCTCCTACGCAGCGGATGCATCGGCTTGAATTTGTGCATCACAGGCCGTTTAAGAGATCTTTACGCGGGGAAGAAGCGCTGGGATTTGGCCAACCGAGTTGGAACGCGTTTCGTCCTCGCTTAGTTTTAGTGACGAAACGTGGTGGAGCCCGTCATGAAATAACCTCTGCAAACCAGCGGATAAAGTAGGCCGAGGCTTCACAACATGTCCCCTGGGCCCGATCATTCCTGAAATGATTTGCGTAATCATTGACGGTGACGGATTGGATAGTCCCACGAAAGGACCTCAGCAGAGGCTAGGCTATCAGCCAAGTCGTTGACAGAGAGGAAAGCCTCCGTGAGTTCAGAAGTCCCAGGACACCTGCTCGGGACACAACAGCATCGGACTGCACGGGACCTCAGTGACTATCTCGTTCACATGACTACAAGCCCGGCAGCCCTGGCAAGCATCATCACCTCAGGCCACATCGAAGCTCGAAAGCCCTTCGGTCTGGGTCGGACTCTCAATATGGTCGGAGACAAACACAAGGCTGCCTGCTTCACCGAGATGCCCCTGTCTGAACTTGATCGATTGAGAGACCGCAACAGGTCCTGGGGCATTGCGTTCAAACGGGAATTTGTACTGAAGCAAGGCGGCCAGCGTGTTTGGTACCTCGACGCGGACAAGGCGCCGTACCGGGCCATCTATGGACTCAAAGAGATTGCGTACGACAACCGCGACTGGACCAACCCACTCTGGGAGCTCACGCCCTTCATTGACGAATGGAATCCCGAAAAGAAGTACACCTTCGATTGGGAACGCGAATGGCGGGTCGTCGGCGGACTGAGGTTTGACCATGAAGACGTAGTCCTTCTCATAGGCCTTGACGGTGTGGCCCCCCTTTTCCACGAGGAATTCAGAATCGGCGCGCCGTATTTCGACGCTCGGGACGAAACTTACCAGTGGGACGGCGACACCATCCCGGAGATCGGGGCCAACATGGACGCAATCCTCGAAGAGTTTCACGCCGCGTATGTGACGCCAGATAACGCTGGAATCCCGTATGACAGCGAGGACGGGTACATGTGGGCCGGGTGCGCTACGGCCTATGAAACCGAGGACGCACTCGAATATCTGTTGCCTGATGCCCCCTGGGAAGTCCTCAAGGCCTTGGCCGACCATCTCAACCCGATCAGCGTTCAGTGGGCGGACCGAGAAGAACTCGAAGCGCACGATGACCACGAAGAGATGCCGCCCTTTGAGGGCCTTGGGGAAGAAAGCACCTTCCGGCCACCCAATTGGAGCCTCTAACCCGATGCAGATGTGCCGGGACACGTAGCGATCCCGTGCACCATCCAGTAGCCCTCTGGCCAAATGCGGCCACTACACGCAGCCTTCACACGTTGCGCGAGGAAGCAGCGTTCCTGGCGAGTTGCGCACCTACAGGCAACCAGCTGCACTCCCTCTCCCAATTGATGCTGTGAGGGGCTGCCGCCGTCAACCAGAGCCGACCATCGTTGAGGTTGGCGGTGTTCCAGAACGTCGCGTAGTTCAACTGTCCGGCGCCAGCGGTTGAGCGCTTTGACGTATCCCGCTCGCACCAGTGGACGACTGCCGCCTCTTAGAAGGCCGTGCTTTGATATGCCACTGCTTTACAAGCTGGCGGTCGTGGACACCACTTTCCTCGAATCTTCCTAATCCTCGGCCAAAGTTCGCCAATGACCTGATCTGTTTAGGACGCGATCAGGCCGTTGCGCTCCCCGCCGCGACGTCTCGCTGCCATTGGTCGACCTCTGCGATCATCTTCTCCGGCTGCGGTGCGGTGGCGTAGACCCGCAGCTCCACGTACCGCGGATCATCAATAGCTAGAGAGGGCAGGTCGTCTTCACGAAGCCTGATGACCAAGTAGTCGGCGGCGAACAGGTCGAGGCTCTTGGCCCGGTCGGTCAAGATCTTTGCCTCGGGCCTGTGCCAGTGCGCCCCGTCGTATTCGATGGCGATCTTCGTCCCGTCATGCTCTACAAGAATGTCCACGCTCCAGCGTGGCTTGGTGACAAAGGCCTTGTCCCTGACAGCGGCACCTGAGCGGACTTTGGCGAATACCTTTTTGGCGGCGGCAAAGTGGTCCAGTTCGATCTTTGATTTGCCGACTACCTGGCACTCTGGACAATCAGAACCGGACGATCTGGACGCAAGCGACGCCCCCCACTGGTGCTCACTGTTTACAGAGCAGATCCATTTTGGAAGAAAAGATGTCTGGGCAAACGGGCGCAGGTGCCATGGAGTGGTGGGGTTTTCCGGGCTCCATTCCACGGCAAGGCCTAGGTCCTGCCAGCCGCAGGAGTGCAGGATGGTCTTGCACTCCGGACAAAGCCATCGCTGGTATTTGTCCCGATTCCTTACCGAGTCCTTCCATTCGTAGCCGCAGCAGGCTGCCCTCCACCAGAAAGGTCGTGTGGAACCAGGGCCGACGGTTACCGGTGTGAACTTGGTGCCGTTGCGCGTGGGGTGCCATTGCGCAGCAATCTCCGGAAGGACACTCGCCAGCGTCTGTCGTCCGTTCTGTTTTCGAGTCGCCTGCGCACGGCAGATTGAGCATCCGGCCCTCAAATACCTGTAGGGATCCAACCGGGGATGGTGGCCGGCGGGACACTGGAATCGTCGCAAGGGGCCGTTCCCACAGACCATCACGTTCCGGGGGTCCTCTTCATCATCCCAGGCAGCCAGCAGCGCTGGAATGTCGGCTACCGGAACACTCCGCAGCCGCTCGGCCTCGGCCATGTCTCGCTCATGGCATGCCGGGCACAGTGGGGTGATGGCCATGATGTAGACCTGTTCTTCGAACCGGTGGTCGCAGTCGGGACAGACCCAGTGCGCTGTGCGCGTGGCCTTCACCGTGGCCGTCTTCAGTTCAGATTCCGGGTTGGATTCGTGGTCCCACCAGCTGAGTGCGGCGTTGTCCGAAACCACGAACAGGTTTTTCGCGCCCCGCTTCTCGCCGTCTGCTTTCCGGGCGCCGACACCGCCGGTCCGGGTGACCCGAGTGCAGTGGCAGCCCCACCCTGTGATGTCGATAAGCTGCTTTGCTTTTTGGATGCCACAGGACCGGCACTTTGCCACCACCGCATGTCCGGGTTGCAACGGAAGCAGTTCGCCGACCGGGTCAAAGCCATGCTGATCCAGAAGCTGTCGTTGAGCCTCCACACTGACGGGTTCCGAGATACCCCCATGGTCCTTCGCCCAATTGGCCCAGTCACAGCGCCCGCAGCCGGTCACGTTGAATGCGCGTTTATCCAGCAGGGTTACGAGCCGGTAGTGGCATTCGGCCTTGCAGGTGAGGCAGCGCGTCAGCCACCAGTCCTCGGGGCTGCCAGGGAAGGCTTCAAGCGGTTCTAGGTCGACATCGGCAAGAACGTCGACAAGGCATTCATCACACCAGGCCTCTTTTTTCCGCGTCTTAAACGCCGATTGCCGTTCGCACCCCTCGGTGGAACACAGCTGAACTTTTTGAGCCACTTTTCCCTGAACCTTTCCTGCCCAGACATTCTCCATCCTTCTGGCCAGGTATCAGTTCAAGCGCTTGTCGTGTCGTTCCCTTAGGGGTTGACAGTGTGTTGGCATGCGACGACCGGAGACCGTCGGCCTAGTCAGTTATGGCTTCCAAACCCATCAATTGGCGGGGCTTGGACCCTCTGGTGCAGATCCAGGCACTACGGGCGGCCACGGCGTCCGCGGCCTTCCCGGTATCCCCGATCGAGCCGGTTCAGCCTGGACCCCGTTGGGCCGGCCTTGTCCCTATCAGCGGTCAACAGGTGCCTCCGCGACAACACCCCCCGGATCATCAGCAACAGGGCGAGAAAGTCATACCGGGTCCAGCGACCATGCCCCCGGCGCTCGGGGACCCAATAAATGTAACGGGGAGAGTCAGCTGTCGTCGGCGACAGGGACAATGGTGCCGTGAGCAATTTCAACTTCGAGGCAATTCTCGCCGACCTCCCAAAGGCACCAACCAAGGTGTCGTCGCGCACCTTTCGGAGCGCTATCGAGGAGGCGCTCATCCAGACCTACACGCGTAGCGACCTCGAGACGGTATTCGCCGAGGAGCTTCGGCTGCCATGGCCGGAGACCGAGCAGCAGCCAACCCAAGCCGACTACTCGAAACGTGATGTCATCAAGACGTACACCGCGGGCTGGGGTCTTCCCCAGCTCGTGGCCCTTGCGCGACGCATCGTCGCTGAGCTCGAGGTAACCGGCGGGCTCCTCGCCGATTTGACTGCTCTACTCGCAGAGTACGACCGTGGCGGAGGCGTTGGCACGCCGGCAAAGAACTTGATCTTCGCCGCGAACGGACCTAAGCCTGAGCTTGTGCTGCGCGACGCCGTCAACAACGACATAGAGATCGTCCGCAACGGCGAGTACTGCCTCGTCTACGGTCAGCCGATCCCTGCTGATGGTCTGACATTCAGCAATCTGATCGAGTGGTGGAGAGAGCATGAGGGCTTCGAATACACCATCCCAGCACGGGACGTCGGAATGCATCTGCACAATCGCCTGCGGGCTTCCCTGGGAAACAACATGGTTGAGCTCCGCATCTTCGACGCCTACGCGGCACGCTACAAGGACGGCCAGTTCGACATCCCGGCTCTGATCCCACAGGTCTACCTGCACTTCGACCCCGCGACACAGTCGGCTCGTCGATCTGCTGGCCAGAGCGGCAGCCCGTTGGCACGGCAGCGGATGGACTTCCTCATCCTGTTCTCCAGCAGACATCGCGTGGTCCTCGAGGTTGACGGGAAGCAACACTACGCGAACGGCGATACCGCGAGCCCAGCCCTCTACAGCGAGATGGTCTCCGAGGACCGACGGCTCAGGCTCGCCGGCTACGAGGTCTACCGGTTTGGCGGGGCCGAGTTGATGAAGGACGGTGCAGAGAAAATGGTCGCCGAGTTCTTCGACCAGCTCGCCGCGCGTATGCGCTGAGAGGCAATTTGGCGTCCTGAAATCCGGTCGGTACTCGGGACACTCCATGGACATCCCAAATCGGCCTGTCCAGCTCCTCACAGGTGTGTTTCGCGGCGCTATTGGGTGCCTGGTGCAGACCCCAAGGGGATCCCCTAGGGTGCTTCCCGAGCAGCTTCGAACGTCGGCTCCTGACGTCATGCAGGTTTGAACCGCGAGGCTATGGACTCACGCGTCCTGGCCACATCAACGTCGCCGCCTGTCTGCTCTGTAAGCACTTTGGCTAGGCGTTTCGGCCAGAGCACGTGAACGCCTCGAGTCGAGAACGCGCCCCCGATCAGCGGCCAGTCTGCTTCGATGAAGCACAGTGCCCCGGTGACTGGAACATCCCCGACGAGGTCGCGCATAACGTCGAGCTGTTTGAGCACCCCATCGACTAGTTTCGTGCAATCACGCCGGCCAACAAGGAGCTTCTCAACGCGTGGGCGAAGGATGCCACCTTCAATCTTCAGTTCAGGCCGTCCCTTGTATCTTTTGGCATCGATCACCCAGACTCCACCGGGGGTGACGACGACGTGGTCGATGTTGACTTTCGAGCCGGGGATGCGTCGGTCGTGGAGGACGGCCAGGCCATCGGCGGCCAGGGCGTTTAGCCGAGCACCGAGTCGCTCCTCACCAATCGCGCCTCTATCCCAGGACTTGGTGTGGGGCCGCTCGTCAGAGAGGGCGACTGCGAGGCCGCCGAAGTGCCCCCACTTTTCCCCGAGCTTTTCCTCGTCCTTCGCCTTGCGGCGCTCATATTCGCGTCGGGCAGATGACCCGGCTACTCCGGACTCAGTGGACAATGACGCATCACGAGGTGGTTCCAGGTCCGGGCCTATGGCTTCCGCCGCGGCCTCGGTGGCACAGGCCAAGCAGCGGATGGTCTTGGTCTCGTTCTCATAGATCGCTTTTGTCCCGGCCCGAAGAGAGGCCCCGCACAGCCGACAGGCTCCGGCGTACCGGATATTCATTTGTTTCATGAGGATGCGCTTTGGATCATTGGCACGGCCCTAATCTGCTTGTAGGTCACGGCGGCGGTTAGGCTGCCTACTGCGCTTTGGTCCCTCGACTGCATCACCTTGGAGCTGCAGGGTCTGCAGCCCTGTGGAGAGTGAACGGATCGGGACCATTTTGGGATCGAGCCTTCTTTAAAGAAGGCCCTGGTGCTTGGCAGAGGTTCTTCGATCGATGAAGTTTAGGGCACCGATGAGTATCCTCTCGGGGGCGCTGATGATTCCCCGAATGAATGAGCGGATGAGGCGTGGCAGAGAAAGTACTCCGGCAACGATGACGCCCGTGAGAACGCCAACGCCCAATGGAGAAGCAGACCATGCGAGAACTAGTGCCGTCACTGAATCTATAGTCATGAGCGGAGCATAGTCCGAGCGTGCGACATTTAGGCGCGATGCCGGGCCGGAGGGATCCTTCACCCCGATGCTTCTCATTAACCAAGGACTCCAAGACCTCTTTGAATTGAGAACCGTGGCGCTGGTGGCCTGCAGCTGTGAGTGCCCGCTCGGAATGGCGGCTGGAACGTTGTCATATCACTCGGCCGCGAAGTCTTCCACTGAGTGGCGCGAGGCCAGCTACTAGTCCGGTGCCGTAATGAAGACAAAGGCTCGGCACGGCCAGGTTTCCCCACACTCCATACACGCTTGGCCGATGACCTTTTCCACTGGACGATGGCTCCAAAAGTTCGGTTGGAGCTTCTCTGCCCAGACCTTCCGGTCACCTCCTAATCGACTGTCTGTTGAGAGCCTAGACTCTGCATCCAATAGCAACCGCTCGTAACTCTCTTTTTTCAGCCACCACGCATCCGACATGCTCTGACCGTATCCCTCAGCCGATCGGGAGGCAACGAAGCTGGGTTGCCGGCGGACGGGCCGGCCTGCACCTCTAACGCCGTCGGTTAGCCTGTCTGGCTCTCTTGGATTTAGCGACAATCGATTCTCTGTATGACTTACTGACTGCGTCGAGGTCGAGACCGTTGTTCAAGGCTTTCTGCGCGAGATCATATGCGCGGGCGCTTAATCCTTGGTCTCGAGTTGCTTCAGACCTAAGCTCTCTTCCGTGAGGCGGGAATGTCCTCGGAGAAGATCCGGATTAGCTGTTCGGATAGGGGAAGAAGAAGGTGTTGACAGTGTCAACACCTTTGGCTTGGGATCGAGTCGTAGATCGGTCGGATTGGGCTGGATTGCTGATGTTTTCGCGGGTTCCCAGTGTTTGCAAGGGCCGGAATGCAGTTCGAGTCCCACCTCGGGCACAGTATTACCGCAGGTCAGGAGCGTTTTGTCTTTTTGCTGTTGACAAAGCTTGACGTGTACCACGCCGGGTGGTAGCTTCTCCTCGTTGAGAACTTGGATCCGTCAACACAAAGGTATGGACCTCCCTGACCTGCAAACGTTACGTGCGGGGAAGAGATCAGCACGGGGCTGCGGCTCCTGACCGCCGCGGCGTGCCGATGAGTCCGCGGACACGGTAAGGGCGATCAACGGTCTCCAGGCCCAACTGTTGGAATACTTCCCGCACTGGAACGTGCCTTCGATTACAGCCGGTCCAAAGCCGCGCTGTTGTTGCTGACGAAGCACGTATTCCCGACGGGATCCGCGGCGTCGGCGAAGCAAGGATCCACGCTTGGCTGAAGAAGCACGGCGCCCCGTCCTCGGCAGCCGTCGCCGCAGCAGAGACGGCGAAATCCCAGCGCACCATCGTTCCCGCTCAGCGCGTATGGGAGGGGATCGTCGCCGCGCTCGCCCGGGAAAATCCTGACCCTGAACGAGGAAGTCGCCAAACTCGATACGCTGATCAGCGAGAAAGTATCCGAACACCAGCACGCTAAGGTGCTGTTGAGCATGCTAGGGTTCAGTCCAATTCTGGCCGCCGAGTTCCTTGGCGCCACCTGCGGTGACCCAATCGTCTTCCAGTCCGCTTACCGATTCGCAGGCGTCGCTGGACTGGCACCAGCCCCCAGGGACTCCGGATGATCAGCGAAAAACCACCATCGGCCGAGACGCTACGCCCGCCGATTGCTGAGAGTCTTTTACCCCTCCGGGCCCCCCCCGAAATCCTGCCCCGCCTCGCGCGGCTACAGCTACCGAAAGCGTGGGGCAGGGAAATCCCACATTCAAGCGATGCTCTCGCTTGCGCGGAGGCGGCTGAACGTCCCCTGGGCCATGCTTCGCGAGGGTACCGTTTACACCTCCGCGGAAGCGTCCGCGCCACCGGTGGCTGCATGATTAAGGGTCTCGGTCTGGAATTGTGTCCCGTCTCCATGCCCGCCAACGGCAGATACGTCCACTCAGACACACAACCCTGCCATGGTTGACAGATTTCGGGGGTCATTGGTCCTGCGGCGGTTGCAGTGCAATGGTGGGGACACTCATTCTGAACGCGAGAGCTGCCCGCGAGTGACAGTTGAATATGTCAGTCTGAACGGAGCCACTAGGACGGCCCGAACGGTACCCACCTGAGCGACATACCGAACCTAATGACGGCTTGAATGGTACCCACCTGTGAGCGTTGATCCCATCAATATCGGGGTCAAGTGCAGGAGGGCCGGGATGGGGTCAAGAGTGGAGTTGTTCGCTAGTATCCGCAGGGATGCCAGAGTCGAAGGAACGTCAATCCGGGAACTCGCGCGCGAGCACCACGTAGCGAGAAAGACCGTGCGGAAGGCTTTGAACTCCCCACTACCGCCGGAGCGAAAAACGCCGGAGCGATCCTCGCCCCGTCTCGATCCATTCAAAGCCGCGATCGAGGCGATGCTCATAGAGGACACCACGGCGCCGCGGAAGCAGCGCCATACCGCCCGCAGGATCTTGGCACGGCTCATCGAGGAGCACGGCGCGGAGGAACTGTCGTATTCGACGGTACAGGACTTATGTGCGGGTCCGGCGGGCGCAGATCGATGTGGAGGCCGGCCGCCGCGTGGAGGCATTCGTCGGGCAGGAACACGCCCCCGGGGCGGAGGCCGAGGTGGACTTCGGTGAAGTTTGGGTGGTGCTGAACGGCGTGAAGACGAAGTGCCACATGTTCATCTTCCGGCTCTCTCACTCGGGCAGGGCCATACACCGGATTTACCCGACGCAGGCCCAGGAGGACTTTCTGGAAGGCCACGTCGAGGCGTTCAATGTATTGGGCGGCATCCCGACCAAGCACATCAGGTATGACAATCTCACCAGCGCGGTCACTGCCGTGGTCTTCGGGCAGGGCCGGCAGCGTCTGGAGAACGACCGGTGGGTGCTGTTCCGCTCCCATTACGGCTTCGACCCCTTCTACTGCCAGCCCGGGATAGACGGAGCGCACGAAAAAGGCGGAGTCGAAGGAGAAGTTGGCTGGTTCCGCCGCAACAGACTCTCACCCATGCCTGTCACGGAGTCTCTGGATGAGCTCAACGACCGGATCCGGATCCGGGAAGCCCAGGACGATGCCCGGCGGATCAATGACAGGATCCGCACGATCGGCCAGGACTTCGCCGCCGAACAGCCGTTCCTGGCGCCGCTGCCCGCAGAGGTCTTCGACCCGGGACTGGTGCTGACACCCAGGGTGGACCGGTCCTCGATGATCACCGTGCGGATGGTGAAGTACTCCGTCCCGGCACGATTCATCGGACGCAGGCTTCGGGTATCGTTGAGGGCGTCCGAGGACGTGGTTGTCGACGGGCGTGCCGTAACCGCCAGACATCAGCGGATCGTTGCCAAATACGGGCAATCCGTCCAGCTGGACCACTATCTCGAAGTCCTCAAGACCAAACCCGGTGCGCTGCCCGGTTCCACCGCGCTGGCCCGGGCACGCGAGTCCGGAGAGTTCACCAACGCCCATGAAGAATTCTGGGCCGCTTCCCGCAGGGTCAATGGCGATGCCGGCGGAACCCGCGAACTCATCGACGTCCTGCTGCTCCACCGCTCCATGGACGCCCAAGACGTCCAGGCAGGGATCACCTCGGCGCTCGTGGTGGGTGCTGTCACTGCCGACGTCGTCGCGGTCGAAGCCCGGAGACACGCTGCGGGCATGGCGGCGGGTGGGTCCGGTTCGGACCGTCATCCCGGCGCTCACGATGACGTGAATGTGCAACGGGTTGTCAGTCTCACCCAGCGCCGGCTCATGGATCCGGCCGCGGTCATCGCTGGGCTCCCGCCGGACACCAGGCCATTGCCCTCGGTCAGCGCCTATGACGAGCTGCTGGCCAAACGCACCGAACACCCCGCAGGAACAACATCGAAGGAGAACATCTCATGAGCCCCGGCGTCCTTGGAACGAGCATCACTCCGACCCAGCGCCGGCGGCGCGGTCTGACTGAACAAGCCGCCGTCGCGGCGGTGGACCAGGCCTGCCGGCGGCTTCGCCTGCCCACGATCCGGGCCGTCCTCGACGAAGCCCTCACCGTCGCCGGCAAGGAACAACTCTCCTACCAGGGATTCCTGGCCGAATTGCTGCTGGCCGAGTGCGACGACCGTGACCGGCGCTCCTCCATCCGCCGCGTCAAAGCAGCAGGATTCCCGCGGGATAAATGGCTCGGGGACTTCGACTTCGACGCGAACCCGAACATCAACCCCGCCACTATCCACACCCTCGCCACCGGAGACTGGATCCGCAAAGGAGCACCCTATGTCTCATCGGGGACTCCGGGACCGGCAAATCCCACCTGCTCATCGGCCTGGGGACCGCGGCCGCGGAAAAGGGCTACCGGGTCAAATACGCGCTCGCGACCCGGCTCGTGAACGAACTCGTGGAAGCCTCAGACGAGAAAGTCCTTGCCAAAACCATCGCCCGCTACGGCCGCGTTGATCTCCTGTGTATTGATGAACTTGGATACATGGAACTGGACCGCCGCGGCGCCGAACTCCTCTTCCAGGTACTCACCGAACGCGAAGTGAAAAACTCCATCGCCATCGCAAGCAACGAATCCTTCTCTGGCTGGACCAAAACCTTCACCGACCCGCGCCCCTGTGCCGCGGTCGTGGACCGGCTGACCTTCAACGGCGCCATCATCGAGACCGGCACCGACTCCTACGGCCTTGCCCACAGCCTCGCCAAACAGTCAGCATGAGAGCTGCACCGGCCAGACCCAGCTAGCGTTCAGTAACCATTTTCCAGAGTCCTAACCGACGCTCCTACCCGAAGCATGAGAATGACCGGCGGCCAGTTGAGCGCTGCCGGCCACGATTTCCGGACGTGGCTAGCGGGGGAAGCTGAGCTCTTCAGGAGTCGCCCTGAGAATATCGTCTCGGGCGATTCTAAGAACCGTGGGCTGGATCCCGGCATCCGGCCAAGTAACTGCTAAGGCGACCTCTGCGGGCACGGGATCGGGCACCTTGAACCAGTATGAGATGTCCCATCTACCCATGCCACCGCCACCGGATTCGACGTTGACAGGAACCCGCACAGGCTCATCACCCGGGCTTTTGTCATCCCTAAGGAGGGCCTCCACGACGAACCCTCCGGGAGTAGGCTCCGGACGCGGAACCTTCTGCACACTTCGGCCTTCCAATTCCAGATCATGAGCTCTGAAGATCTGAAGCGTAAAGAAGAGCGCCCCGGGCAAGGCCTGCAAAGCCCTCAGAGCTATCACCGCATTCGCCCCCTCGGCGAGGGTGACGTCATAGCCCGCCAAGGGCGACGATAGCACCATGCGTGGAAAGGGTGCGGGCGAGTGGCCGGGGACCATCGTGGGGGGACTATTCATGGAAAGCTCCGAACCTTGTCAGTAGAAACATCTCGAGTCGGGGGAATATCGGCCAACACGGCCGGCCGTCCCAGCAGACAGGCCGATCCAAGAACTCAAGCGCAGGCCAGGACAATAGGGGCCCGGCTGCAACTTCGCACCGACTGGCAGCAGAGGACGCCGGATTCACCCGTTCGCACCATACTCTCTAACCTCTGGCGCAGAAATTCAACGCCTTGCACTGGGGCACCCGGTATGTCGCTCAGGTGGGTACTGTTCGGGCCGTCCTGGTGGGCTCTCTTCAAGTTGACACATTCAGACAGTAGGGTCGTCATCGTGATAGATGAGGTTTGGTCCACGAACGCTGCAGATTGAACTGGATCTTCCCGAAAATCTCAATGACCCTCGCGATTGCCATGGCGCCAGGGCTGCTGCCCGGGACTTGATCGCCATACAGTCCGCCGCGGTGGCCTTCATGAGAGCTGAGTACACGATGGCAAAAAGTTCCTGGTAAACAAGCGCACTCTTCCGCATTCAGGTGTTTAGCGGCTGCGAGCCCGTGGAAGACCTGCGTAACTTTGACACTGGCCTCAACGATCGGCTGCGCGGAGTGCTGAGGCCCCAACGTCATTCCGGCGCCAGTTCAAAAGAGCAGCCCTCGCCGCTGGATGTTTACCGGCGTGGATGCTACTGAACAACCGGAGGCAAGCTGCCGCCAAACCCGCCGATAGCGTCGGCGGCGAGTGCAAGCGAATAGAGCTCCTCGACTCGGTACCTGATCACTTAGGTGGCGGCATCGAGACTGGTACGCTTCCCCTACTTGACTACTTTTACCCTAAGGAGAGGCACTTGTCGGCAAAGGATGTTCTCATTCCTGTAGAAATCGATGGAGTTCGCTTCTTCGTGGAGGCAAGACGCAACTCCGACGTTCCAGCGCCTGAGGGGCCGGTCGGTGCTCCAGACAAAGAATCAATTGACAAGGCCCTCGACGGAATCGGCGTTGCCGTTGGTCGGACCGTGGCGCAGCTGGATAATTTGAAGTGGTCGAAACTTACCGTCGAAGTCGGGGTTGAGTTTCTCGTCGAGACGGGGGGACTGGTCGCTGTCTTCGGCAAAGTTGGTGCGGGATCTTCGCTGAATGTTAGCGTTGAGTTCGAGCGTTGATAAGTGATCGAAGGGTTCTTCTGGCAGCCGCTTCTTGAAGCTGCGACGGTTCGACTCTGGGCGCCGGCTCCGAGTGGAAGTGAACCTGTCTTCCTCGGCACGGGGTTCTTTGTTTCTCCGCGAAGGCTGGCGACGGCAACTCACGTTCTTCGTGACTACTCTTCTGTAGATGTTGAGCTTCGTTCCGGCCAGAAAGCCAATTTTCTTGTCGAGGCTAGCGTAGGCGACGCCGCTATTTTGCGGCCTGCTCCTTCGGCCCGCCACCTGGAGGGGGCCCCGCACGACTTGGCCGGGGGCGAGTTAAATGAAAAATTCGTCATGTCTTGCGACATCGTTGAAACGGGCGACTCTCTCGTCACGTACGGTTTTCCCGTCGGCGACTACGCCGGGCAGCCGGCAACACTAACCGCCGTCGGAAAATCCAATCTGGGAACAAACGGACTTTTTCGCTATCGTGTGACTGGACTCGCACCTGGGGCCGGAGCCAGTGGAAGTCCGGTGATAAACCTGAGGACAGGCGGGGTATATGGATTGGTCTCGCATTCAAATCAAGAGACGCGAGCCCACCTAGAACCGCTTGCCCCGGTATTGAGGCTTTTACCAGCAGAAGAGCGAAACTTGTTCCCTGACTGGCTGGACGCACTGGGCGACGAACAGTTGCGTGAGGGGAGATGGTCGTGGGCGACCAGAGAACTCAAAGACTACGTCCAAGCTAGTCTTCGATACTACGATACCCACCCGTATGCCGGCATGTTGATCGAGGACCAACTACCGCCGCTTTCTTCGGTGCATGTTCGACAAGCCTGTTTGGAATGGGCGGCAAGGGAAGAGGCGGTGGACGGGGGATTGCATTCACTCGCTTCTCCTAGCTTCGATGAAGCTCCCCGGCTTCGCGAAGCCCCCGCTCTGGAGGACGTTATGCGCGGCGGTCTGTTAGTAGGGGCGCCCGGTGGCGGTAAGTCAAGCGCTCTTCGTATGTTGTGCCGCCGATTATGCGAAAATTTCAGCCCCGGAGTTGGCTCCGTCGTGCCCATTTTAATCGATGCCTCCGAGATTGAAATCAAGCGCCCAATTGCAGCAACCATAAGAGATGTGATGAATATTCGGCTTTGCCATGGGGAAAGTCGATTTTCGGAAGCATTCTTTAACAATGATCCAATGCCTGGAGGCCGATGGCAACTAGTTATCGATGGACTTGATGAGGTTCTCGACCCACTTTTTCGATCAGCCATTGTTAAAAAGGCCGTTGAATATATGTCCGGCGATCCCAACGGTCACTGCGGGATAGTTTTTGCAACTAGGCCGCTGCCCTTCGCTGAGTTGGAGACTATTCGACAGAATACATCGGGTGGCGTATGGGAGATCCACTCATTCGAGCCCGATGAGGTCGAAGAAGTGTTAGGGCATTGGTTTAGGGCGATGGGGCAGAAGGACCATGAAAGTAGTACGCATGCAGTTTTGATGCAATTGGGTGATCAGCGCGACCTTGCACTTCTCCGAAATCCATTGATGTTGACGATGGTATGTCAGTTGTATTGCTGGAATCCGGATCTGCAGATTCCGAAGACGCGAACCGCGATATACAAGAACTTCATGCTAGCTCTCCGCGAGCGATTCTATGGGCGAGGGCCCAGCAATGCCTTAATGCAGGCCGCCGCGGTCGTTTCCCGATTTGGGCCTTCGGCCACAAGCCATGTTGATGTCGTCGTTGAGCGCGTGTATCACACCATAGGTGTTGTTGCCCTGGACTGGCTTTCCACGGATAAACTACCGGATCTCGGCAAGGCCCTTGACGCGTCGACTGGACCCTTGAACATGAGGTCGACTGACTGGGTGCAGTTAAGCCACGAAATCACCCGTCGCAGTGGAGTTGTTGTGCAAGAGGGGGCTTCCTTTAAGTTCTTGCATCAGACGCTTGCCGAGTACTTGGCCTCCTGGGCACTTTCGGAAGTCGAAGAAACAAACCGTCTTGCACTTGCACAGCTGAATGAGCTAAATAGCACCCTTGGACGTAAGCACTCATTCATTCGCTTTGCCGCAGATTCTTGGATTCGTGAGGAACGCTTTGCTGCATGGCTTGTCAGTGGAGTGTCGGCAGCCGATTCTTTGGGAGCCGATCTTGTTACCCAGATAGTGGAGGACGGCTTAGAGCTTCCAGGGGTAGTGCGGGAGGCGTTCGCAGCGCGACTTAAACGCTTGCTAAACTCGCAAATAGAATCAAGTGTTGAGGACGTCATAATCACAATACGGCGACTTAGCCTCGTCGCCGACGCGGAACTTATTGATGGTGTCTTGATGCGGATCATCGCAGAAGCGATGCGAAGTCAGGACGTAAGGCTTTGGGCGATTTCCGCACTGGGCGCACGGATTGCTGGATTAAAATCTGAGCCCGGTTCTGCTGACCTCCAAACTAGCACTTCCGTGGACCTAGCCATCGACGTGCTTGCGACGTCTGCCAATCCCGACATTCGCGGGTTACTTTCCCTGATTGCCACGGATTCTTCGCTCGGGCTGTTCGTCCAACAACGGGCGCTGCACGCACTCGGTAAGCCGGACCAGGCGGAGCCAATCAATCCGGACCTTCTGCCGCTGATTGATTCCCTTGCTCGTCCGTCGGGCGCTCTGGCGCGCTTAGTAAGCGCTGTCCGTGCACAGGACCCGAAGGCTGACATAGCGCTTGTTGAGCGAGCTTATGCCGCAGCCGAAAGGGCCTACGTACGTCCCGATCGCAGCAGCGGAGAGGTTTACATTACTGAAGCTGTCGCGGTTGCTCACATACTCATCGAGTTGGGCGTGAAAGGCGCTGCGGTGGCTGCTGCGCTGTTGCACGACGCCGTCCGGGCTGGGCGTCTAAGCGAATTGGATCTACGCCGAGACTTTGGCGATGAGGTCGCTGCTTTGGTCGACGGCGTCATCAAGTTGGACAGTGTCACCTTCGGAGAAACTGCGCAGTCAGAGACCGTGCGCAAGATGGTTGTGGCCATGGCCAAGGACATCCGTGTCTTGATGATAAAACTGGCGGGCCGACTGCAAAACGCCCGCGCTTGGGAATTTACGTCTGCAGAACTCTCTGCCCGAACGGGTCGGGAGAATCTGGAGATCTACGCACCACTCGCTGGCCGGCTCGGTCTTACTGTCATGCAGTCAGAACTTGAGGATTTGTCCTTCGAAATGCTGTACCCCAAGGTGTACGAGGAAATCGGTCGTATGGTCAAGCAACGCATGCCGGACCGTGAGCAAGTCCTTAGTGAGGTTATTCGCCTAATCGACGATGACCTCAGGGCAGCAAAAATTGTGTGTGCAATCTCAGGACGGACAAAGCATTATTACTCGATCTACCAAAAAATGATCGTCGGAGATACAGACTTTGACGACATTAATGATCTTGTAGGCGTCCGGGTCTTAGTAAATTCGGTGCGAGACTGTTATGCCGCCCTCGGCACTCTGCATTCGCGTTGGAATCCTGTGCCTGGGAGCTATAGAGACTACATCGCCATGCCTAAATTCGACATGTACCAATCACTGCATACTGCGGTCATCGGTCCTGGCGGCCAGCCTGTGGAAGTCCAGTTGCGGACCCATGAGATGCACCGCAGGGTGGAGTATGGGGCCCATAGGAAGCACAGGGACCAGGCGAACCTCACCGGGGTGGTTCCATACGGCCCTCGAAACGAAGATTTGGGCTGGTTAAGATCATTAGTGGATTGGAAGCAAGCAACCTCGGACCCAGAGGAGTTCCTCGAGTCCATACGGTACGAGATAAATGCTCGGGAGGTCTTTGTCTTCACGCCTAAGGGCGAGATCATGGCTCTGCCCATCGGATCGACTCCAGTCGATTTTGCATATGCGGTGCACACGGAAGTGGGCCACCGGACCATTGGCGCGCGTGTCAACAGCAAGCTGGTCCCGCTCCACACCGAGCTTAATCACGGCGACTGGGTAGAGATATTCACTTCCAAGGCGGAAGACGCAGGTCCCAGCCAGGAATGGCTGAATTTTGTCAGGAGCAGCCGGGCGCGAAAGAACCTGCGGCAATGGTTCAAGAAACACGCGACGATCAGGGCTGCTGGCAACAAGCCAGAAATCGGTTAGTCGCGCCTTCCAACGTTTTCCGCTCCTACCTACCGGTCCAGCTCGGGGAATGGGACATCGTTCGGTAGTGGGGGAAGAATTCTTGGACAGTTGGAAAATGAGGGCTCATCGCCAATTTTGATCGCGGGATTTGGCGGGGGTGATCTTGAGCTGTTGATTGCCACGTGCCAGGCGGCCGATTTGGCAATCGGTCGAGTGGGGCACGAGGCTGCCATTGCCAGTCTTCCGGGTGGAGGAGGCATCGTTCCGGATCACTTTCGAATCGGGGACCTCTAGACGCGGCGTAATTGGACGATCTCACGGCCGCGGATGGTGTCACCTTTGCGGTTTGTAGCAGTTGGATCCCAGCCGAAATGAAGCCTTCAAATCTGCTGCGGGACACGGCTTTTGCAACCCGGGTGGCGCCGGATCGCTCGCGTGGCTTGTCCGAACTGCGTTAGTCACTTTTTTCGTGTGTTCAGCGTGAGTATTCTGCGAGAGTCCTGTTGCCTGCGTACACCAGACGGTCGACGAGGTTGAGCCAGTTGCTTCCGGCACCTCGTGCGTCGGCCTCGGGCTTGACCTCCACCAGCCACTCGTCCATCGGCGCATAGGAGACGAGCTGTCGGTCCGCTTGCGAAAGGCACAGCGCGTCAAGCCAGCTCAGACCTTTGCTCAGCTGCGTCTCGATGGGGAGTTGGCGCAGGAACCGGATGAGCTCGAGCAGGCATGAGGATCTGCCAGCTGCGTATGGGAGCCACTGAGGAATAAGATCCACGAGATCGTCGGGTTTCACCCACTCGAAGGCGTGGCGACCGAGCTCGTCGTGCAGTGACTGGGTAGTCGCAGGGTGATTCGGAAGGAGGTGGCTCAACGCGTATTCATTGAAGCTATCTGCTCGGTCGTTGATGGCCCTGTTCACGTCCACCCGGTCCAGGACGTGTGCGAATAGGGTCGGCCACGCTTCTCTCGCCGCGTCAGCGAGCTCTTGGGTCTCCGCTCCGACCGCTGCCAAGTCCCGCAGGAACGCGCTGAACACGTGGCTGGCCGGGGCGAGGGCCGTGACGTACTCAAGCAGGAGGTCGTCGACTGCGTCCACACGCGACCGGATGTGCAGCAGTGCCCGTGCCGCGGAAATGGTCTGGGCGCCGCGGTCATCGACAAGGTAGCCGTCTTCGGAAAGCTCCTGATTGACCAAGGCGTGTGCCTGTGCCTTCAGAAGCGTCTGCAGGTCCTGTTGGGCGATCTCCCCGACGCAGGCGCTGGATGAGGCGGCGCGCCCGAGCGCACGGATGGGCGCACTGAGGCGAGACGTGTCGAGCCGCTCCGGTGGAATTTCCGGAATTCGAAGCATGACGCCGCCGGTTACCGTGACTTGGGGGAATTGCTGAAGCGCGTCATCGAACTCGCCGATTTCGCAGAGCCGGGCGAGGTCGAGCGCCCACTGGTAGGCGGTCAGATGCATACATGGGTCACCTGAGCACGGATGCTCCCAGATGGCATCACACCCGCGAGCGAACTTCAGGCAGGTGTCCGTCGCTGCGAGCGGACCGAGGGCCGCGGCCGCCGCGGCGACATCGTCGGGGGTTGCGCCGGCCGTCTCGAGTTGTTTGGCAAGTTCAGGAAGAATCAGGTGCGGGATGGCTGCGGCGGCAGCTGCCCGCGTTCCAATGTCGTTCTCAAACCTGAGTGCATCGCTGTCGTGTGCGGCGTCGTCCGCAGCCCGTTCGAGGATGCCCAGGATGGAAGTGATCGCGAAGGAAGCGTTTTCCCCGAACGCTTCGGGATGTCCTGCGGCCGTGCTACGGACTGCGGCTGATGCAACGTAGGCGAGTGCGAGGCACGGTTCGGACGCTGCGAATTCAGGTGGGTTGTCCTGCAGGTCTTTAACCAGTGCGAGGTCTTCCGCAATCTCAGCTGGAGTTGGCGGCGTCCAACCTTCTTTCTGCTGTCGTGCCGGAATCCAGTACTTGTTCTGGAGCCCGATGAGGAGGTTGCCGCGGGCCATGTCGGCTCGCAGTGGAGCGAGCTCTTCTTCGATGACCTTGGGCTCCTTGACCGAGATGAGCACTCCGCCCTCTGTGGGTTCGGTCGTCATGTTGTCCGCGTCGAGGGCGGCTGCCCAGCGCTGGACGGTGGACTCGCCAGCGTCGAACCGGGCGGCGTTGGCGACCAGCTTCGTGCCCAAGTCTCTGAGCTCTGCTTGGCGCTCTGGGCCGGCGCTTAGCGCGAGGAACCCTACGATGTCGCGCAGGTACCACTTACGTCGGTCGGGATTTGTGATGCCGTCATCGGGCGCGCGCATGAATCCAACGGTCTCATGGGTAGCGCGGATGGAGTCGAAGTCCCAGACGAGCGGCTCGACGAGGTACCGATCAAGCACCTTCGGGTCGTCGGCTAAGTGACGGATGGTGGCGCCGAAAATGACTGCAGGCATGGCCAGGTTCTCGCATCCCTTCAACAGCACTGTCGCCACATTTCCAATCGGAGCCCCACCGGCGACCAGGCGGTCGACCCACCGTTCGACAGCCTGGAGTGCGCTCATGCACGGGTACGGCCCGTTGGTGTTGCCGCGGTACCATCCCCACACGTTGCTGTCTCCGACGTAGGCTCGCTCGGTGCCGTCGATCGCAAGCGTGAACTTTGAGCCGGCAGCGACAGATCCTGAGCCGTCCTCAGCGAGGCAACGGATGGTTGCTGCATGGTTTAGTATCCGGTTCACGACCGGAACCCAGTCTTTGAGCGGACACATCCGAATCAGAACCCAGAACGACCCATACCCGTGGTTGCTCAAACTTCGGAAGCCGCGTGGCTGGTGGTCGCGAATGCCGTTCCAGAGTCTCGAGCCGCTACCACCCCGGTTGTCGATGTAGTAGGCCTCGGTGAGCTGGAGAAGGAACTTGGGGTCGTACGAACCGAGACCCCATGCGCTCCAGTCGAGGTCGACTGCCGGCTGGAGTCTCGACGGCGAGTGTTCAGCCACCTCGGACAGGCAGGCGCGTACATCGTCGTTGATATCTGGGCCGAGGAGCGCGACCAACTGGATGTACCGCTCCTGGGTAATCTGCCGGTTCAGGGTGCTTTGGCGTCGTCTCTTCTTCGTGTAGCCGACAAAGACGTTGAACACGACCTCTTCCTTAGGCTCCGTGGAGCTGTCTACGGGAGCGGTCGGCGGGTGGTGGCTCCGCCAGTGGTCAAGTAGGAGCTCCCTTAGAGCCATCCGAGTCTGGTTGCCGGCGGGCAACCCGATCAGAAGGGCCGAGTTGAGCCATTCGCATACCAAACGGAACACTTCGTCGTCCTGGTGCCACAGCTCGTTGACCTCCTCGATCAGGAGGCGAACGACCGGCTCACCGCGTGGCACGTCGACCATGTTTTCGTGCCGCTGGTGGAGCGAAACGACTCTGACGAACGTCGCAAGAATGTCGTACGAATTGGCGGCACCTGCGTCGAGGATGTGCCTGAGAAGGTCGTACGCGTTCGGCATCTCGAGTACAGCTTCAAGCGGCACGTCCTTCCAGCGGGCCGTGGAATCGTCGCCGAGGGCGTCGAACTGGGCTATCAGTGCCGCAAGCTCAGCGTTGGGATCGTCCGCATCGGTGAGCTTGCCTTCGCATGCGAGCTTGGCGGCGGACATCGACCATCGCATGGGCCCGGATGTTTTCAAGGTTTCTGTGACGGAAGGTGCCCGTACGAGGCGCACGGCTGTCGCGAAGCGACGGACTTCTTCGTGCGCGAACTCGGGCTCGGCTTTGCGCAGGTTCTCTGGCGCCACCAGGAGGTCGGCCCGGAGAGCGTCGAGCGCTGCATGGTCGGGGCGAGGGTAGGATCTCTCCGCCGCCGGAAGTTTGAGCGCTGCCTCGCTCATGGCAAGGAGGGCTTCGGTTCGCGCTGCCGCTGAACTCCCGCCTGCGGCGCGGCCGATGAGGTTCTTCCAGATCAGCTCAAGACAATCCCAGTCCTCCAGCGGCGTGGTTACCGTGGTGCCGGTCCGAGCTAGAAGATCAACAACGGCCAACCGCCGATACAGCGACTTGGTCGGCAGGTTGCGAAGCGCGCCGGCGATTGCCGGCACCTCATCTCGCACGACGCGCAGCTCGGCGTCGTCGAGCCCGGGAACCTCGAACTTCCGTGGGTTTGGGTAGATGCCGATCAGGGTGCTGGCGGCGTCCTCAACCGCGGTGTCTGCGGCGACGAGGGTCAGCCCGACTTCGGCTGCGTGTGCGGCTGCCGCGAGTTCTCGTAGGAGCGGGGCGCGCCCTTCGATTGTTGCGTCCGCTGCATCGACGATGAGGACGCGGGATGGTGCCGACATCTCGCTGAGCACGTCGGCGAGCGGCATACCGAGGTCCGTTGACAATGCGGCCACGCTGTCGCGGGTCCTTCGCAAGTTGAGGACTACATACTGAAAGTCGCTGTCGGCCGCGGCGAGCGCCGAGGCCGTCGCCAGTGTTAGAGCACTTTTGCCGGTTCCTGACTCGCCCGTAATCAGGACGGCCTTTTGGGCCATCCCGGCGACGGAGAGCTCGGCCTGGAGAGCTTCCCGCATCTTCGTGCGCGGCAGGTCGACCCCGCCAGCCAACTCGTGGCGGACGGCAACCATCGCAGAGTTCTGTTCGACATCGAGCTGCGCCCATGCAGCTTTTGACCTTCCAGCATCGGATGCTAGAACGGAGTGGATCTTGCGCCGAAGTAGGGGAAGACCAATTACCGTGCCCTTCTGATCGAACTGCGTCGCCCCGGCCGACTGGAAATGGTTGCGGACATCAGCACCGCTCCTTCCTGGCCGCGCGAGCGGGTTCAGCCGATTGCCAATCTCCACCCAATCCGTTTCGTCGTCGGACTCGACGCGGAAGTTCAAGATCCAGAGTCGGTTGAGAAGCGACCAGACAAGGCCCCGAAGTTCGTCCTGAGTCGTCTTTGGCCGGGCCTTCGCAACCAGTCCGATTAGGTGGTCGTATCGCTTTGCGTAGCCAGCGTGACGCTCCGGCTCGTGAACCTGAGCATAGAACTCGACCTCGGCCACGTTGTCCCGTGCGAGGGAAGCGAGGCGCTGGACCTCTCTATGAGAGTTCGTCATTCCTGCGAGGGCAACCGCAACATAAGCGCGGTCTTCCTCCTCGAAGGTGTCGACCTGGTCCAGGAGAGTGCCAATGAGCTTCGCGGTCTTCGTATGGCTCTTCATGAACTGCGGAGAGCGTCGAACCGCAACGTGAACGACGGCACTTTCACCGTCCTTCTCGGCCTCCACGCGCAGATCATCGACCGGGTCTGCCGGGTTAGTTTGAAACGCCACCTTCACCACAGGAAGCTCGTCGGTCTCTGGGCGCGCGGCACCGAGTAGCATGTCAGCGAGGTAACTGGTTGCAACTCGATGACCGAGGGTGCTGCCTCCACCACCACCGGCGTAAGGGTTTACAACCGCGACCTCGTCGCCATTGTCGGGCGCAGCTCGTTCGCGCTTGCCGTCGTCGTCCGTCATACGCCAAGTTTCCCAAGTCAGGCGGACTTACGGAAACCGACTGGCTTGCACTGCGAGTGTAATTTCCACTTCTCGACGATGAAAACAAAGCCAGGGAACCACCTTTTCACCTCGCATGGAAGCTCGCGAAGGTCACGTTCAGTGCCAGCGGGATCTCTGTTCATATTAGGCATGTGGTGAGAGGTCATCGCTGGCGTGGAATCTGCCTGTCTGAGAGAGCCGTTGATGGCTCGGTGAGTGTCTATTAGAGTCCGCCCCGATGCTGCGGGCCAACAGCTGAATGGACGCGTGAGCTTGTTTCGGCCGTGCAGGTGACGTCAATCCCGTTCCTCGGGCAGCTACGCCTATAGACTGACCCGCGTGCACATAGATCGCGTTGACGTAGAGCGGCTGCTTGGGTTCGAGAAGCTGAGCATTGAGCTGGATCCGCAGCTCCAGCTGATTGCCGGTCCGAACAATGCCGGGAAGTCGTCGCTGCTCCGTGTGCTGGAGACCTTCTTCGCCAACCCGACCGGGTCGGAGCTGCTGCGGTTGAAGCCATTGCACGAGTACTACGTGCAGGGAGGCCCCAGGATGATGTCCAGCGTTGTGGTGCACTTCGGGGGACTTGCCGATGCCGAGCAGGAGCTGTTCGCCGACGCGGTCCTCAAGAACGGCACTTTCTGGATCAAGATCTCTTGCTCCCGGGGCGGGAATATCACGTATGAAGCGAGTCGCAAGTCAGCACGCGCGAGTGAGCTCTATAGAGCGGTACTGCAATCGTTCAGCTTCGTGAAGATCCCGTCCGTCCGCGTTAGCGAATCTGGGCCGGGTGAGAACGACCAGTCGCTGGTCAGGCTGTACGAGACGCTTGAGGGCGTGCTCGTGAGATCGGGTGGCTCGCGCAAGACTCAGCTTCAGAAGGAGTTCGAGGATGCGATCAAACCAGTTGAGGACCTCGTGCACAAGGTCCTCAGCGAGTCCGTCGTCGCCGTGGCGACGGAGCTTCCGTTTAGGGAGCGTGAGCTTGGTATAAATTTGCCTGACTCAAGGCATGCTCTTCGAGGGATGCTCCAGGAGGCTGTGATCACCAGCCGGGACGAGGTTGAGGTCTCGATCGCCGAACGCGGTACCGGCTTCCAGTCCGCGATGGTGCTCGGGATCCTTCGGTACGTGGCCTCTCAGAGCCAGCAGGCGGGTGGAAACGTTGTGTTCGCGATAGAGGAGCCTGAAGCCTTCCTCCATCCGCAGACGCAGCGGGCGATGGCAAAGATCCTTCGGGAGATCTCAGCAGGTGCGCAGCTCCTTGTGACTACCCACAGCCCCGTCTTGGTGGATTCATTCTCGGTCCGCCGCATCGTACGGCTTCCACTCAGTTCCGGTGGCACCAACTACACCGCGCGTCGTCAGGAGCTGACAGAGGCTGAAGAGGGCCGGCTGACCAGATATTGCGACGCAACAAATAGTGAGCTCGTCTTCGCGAACTCGGTTGTTCTTGTCGAAGGCCATGGTGACAAACTCCTGATCGACCATCTCCTCGCTCGCATCACCGGCGGGGCGGGCGGCCATTATGCCATGGGTATCGCTGTCATCGAAGCGTCGGGTATCGACACGATCAAGCATCTCGTGGGTTTGGCGCAGTACTTCGGCGTTCGCGCGTACGTGATCACTGACAAAGACGGCGTGCACAAGCCAGGCGGCCAAGGCAAGCGCGTGTTGCTGGAGATCCTCAAAGCCAGAGAGCCTGCCCCGTCCCAGAGTGAGCTTCAGGCTTTGCACGGCTTGGCGGATGCAACGGTATCGAACTTGAAGGCCGCACTTGAGCAGCAGGCGAGTCTCAATCGCGGCCTTGCAAGGTGGGATGCGTTCGTTCTGGCATCCGATCTTGAAGGCCTGCTGCTCGACACGATCGGTCAGAAGAAGCTCGCTGAGATGCTCGGACCGGCGGGCGAGAACGAGGTTGACCAGGCGGCGTCGGATAGATACGCATTAGGCGTCACAGGCAAAGAGGAGCTGGCGGCCTGGCTTGGCTCGAAGGGATGGAACTCCACAGGTAAGAAGTCGGGGAAGGTCAAGCCTCACTTGCCGTCGGCTCTCCTGAGAGAGCACCTTGCCACACGCAAGACTGCCCCTCAGGCGGTCAAGCCGCTCGATGACTGGCTTCGCACGATTATGAAGGATCACGAGCGGTCACCACTCTGAAAATTGTCGTTGGCGCGGCTGCACACACCAGCGTCGACGTGACTCGCAACTGCGAGGATGGCCCCGATGGATGTGTCGCTCATTCATCCCGCTATTTCCGTTAGCCACCGGGAAGCTTTCGTCACACCCGAAACATGGATCCTTGATGTTCTCGCGGTCCTAAATTAGTCAAACTTGGACCATGACAGATTCCTCGGAGGACGATCCATTGTTTATGCGTCTTCTCGAACAACAGTTGACGGCACTTGAACGGCTCTATGAAGCGTCCGAATCATTGGAGGAAGCACTCGAGAACATTTCCCGGCAACGTGATGGAGCAATCGCGGAACTTCGGGGCATAGTTGCGAATCTGGATGCGTTCGATGTCATAGCGAACCTGTACTTGGTGTCGCTGCCTACCGACATAGACTCCTACGTTGAAAGTCAGCATGAGTCGTTGCCGAGCCTTACGGAACTCGCGGCATTGCTGCTTGCCGAGCGCGAGCCGCGAGTTGTGGGTGATGTGACGCAGACTGGGGGCCAGGAGCTGGAAGATTTGCATGGAAAGCTACGGGCCCTTTTGGATCTTGAAGCCATACGCTTGCATGTTGAATTGCAGAAAGCCGATGAGGTCCTCGCAAACGATCATGACACTCCGACGGATGTCGTCCCACCGCGTATCGAATCACGAATGCGTCTGTCGATCGTGTCGGCCGAGCTCTACATGCGCAACCGGCAGTACATGGACAAGGAACGGACACTGCTGCTGGAGCTGTTCTCGCCGCCTGCAATCGATTTGGCCGTCCGCGAATTCCTCGGCTACGGGGTCGTGGATCTTCTTGAGCTCTTCGATTCAACAGCAGGCTGGCTCCAGAGGAAGCTAGTCGATTCAGGCGAAGAGGCCAGGACTTTTCTGGAAGAGCAGCTGGCCGTAAACGAGGATGTTCGAGCAGTCATTGAAGCAACTGGACTTGGGGATGCCGAAGCTCTCGACCACCTTGTCCGGGCTGCCGTGTTCCAGCAGATAGCGGGTTATGGGTCTTTCTCAGCTGACGAGTTGGCTGGCGAGAGCACCATGGACGCTGCCCTTTTGGTGAAGATGCTGTCTGATTTCTCTATCGACCTCGAGCTTCAGTCCGAAAACGTGGTGTCCGGTTACCTTGCAGGTGACAACCTCGTAAAGAGGAAGCCTTTTGCCAGCCGCATTGTAGACGGCGAACGGCGCTGGATTCTCATCCAGCCCACATCCCTGCTCTATGCGACCCGTCCTGCGCTGGAGAATGCACTCAAGCGCAGCCGATCAGCAACTGAGTACAGTGACCATCGCGGTGAACTCCTTGAATCGAAGGGCCTCGCGGAACTGGTCAAAGTGCTCAAGCCGGACATCGGTTACCAATCGGTTTACTACCAAGACCGTGATGAAACACAGGAATTTGAGGGCGATGGACTGCTGTTCATCGATCGTTTCGCAATCATCGTTGAGATGAAAAGCAAACCTCTTTCCCCCGCGTCACTCAGGGGGAACCCTGGCCGGATGTTTCTGGACCTCAAGAAGATCATCCTGGACGCAGACGAGCAGGCAAGGCGACTGCGCGCACTCCTAAACGACGGGCAGTTATTTCGTCTTAGGCGGGCCACGCTCCTGAACTCTGAAGGGCAGCCGCATTCCCAAGTGCAGGACGTCGATATCCCGATCGTTCCGGGGAGGGAAGTCCTCACGATCACCCTCTCGCTCGACAACCTAAACGCAGTCTCGACTGTTGTCGAGGAACTAACCCGGAGCGGACTGTTGAGTGGGCAGGATGACCCGCCCTGGATCGTGAACCAGCATGATCTGGAAATCATCACAGAGGTGCTTGGACGCCCATCTGAGTTCATTCACTACCTTCTACGCCGCCGCGAAATGAACATTTCCGGCTCATTCCGTGCTTCGGAGGAGCTCGACTATTTCATGAGGTACCTCACCACGGGCCTCTATACCGAACCTGGACAGCCCGGGATCGCTATGCTGCCGAGCCAGACGGACAGGCTTGACGCCTGGTACGAGTACTCTCGTGGAGATAGAGCAATTGCAGCCGAGAAGCCCCAACAGCCGATCCCGGCGGGCCTGGCGGGCCTGCTTGACTCGCTCAACGAACATCGCCCCTACGGTTGGCTTTCAACCAGCATTGACCTTCTCGACCTCGACGGACCACTCCGGCGAGAAATTGGGGATCTACTCCTCACATTGCGTCGGGAGAGCCGTATGGACAGAAAGATGCACACAAAGTTTGTCGGCTTCGGCATCGCGGGACCAGGCAAGCGTCGGGGCATACTGTTCCTCAGCTTCGCTCGGGGCGTCACCCGGGACAATGCCACCCGGGAGGCGAGCTCGCGTCTGCGATTGCGGAAACACGCCCTACGTCTCGACTACCTGGCGGCTATTGGCGTTTGGGACTCCACTGAGACCTTCAACATTTTCGTGTTCAACGACGAACCATGGCAGCCGAATCCTGCCCTTGATGAGCTCGCGCGGCGCGCAGGCTACGAGCTAGCCGAATGAGCTACGTAGCGTCGTACTGCATCGGGCCGGTAAGAGCATGAAAAAAACTGTGGCGCCTCCATCGAGGCCGCGGCAGTCGTTTTGATGGGGCAGGAAGTGGGCAAAAAAGAAGTGTTGACAGTGTCAACACTTTTAGCGTCGGACTGCTTCATACATCGGCAGGTTTGGCTCGGATTCGGTACGTTTTCCGGACTTCCCAGCGTTTGCAGGGGCTGGAATGCAGTTCGAGTCCCACCTCGGGCACAGTAGATCCCCTCGTCAGAGGGGTTTTTGCTTTAATGTGTGGACATTGTCACTCGACGGTCCCTCTGACACTGTTCCCGGTTTGGCCTGGCGCCGCGGTCGCCTATTCGGTTGTGTGGGTGGCGGGGTTAGGGCCTTGGCCTGTGGGCCTTCCGCCTGCAGGGATATGCGGCCATTCTGGTTTCCGTTCTTGCTCCTGTGGTGGCTGGGGTTTGACCCTTCACTTATTCATGGGGCCGGAGTTGTGCTGACGACATGACCTCTGGCGACATATCCTGAAGAATTTTCGTCCCCTTGCGCGTTTCTCTGGCGTAGGGGAGTGGGAAGGTGGCCGGTTGTCCGGCCAAACGTGTGTGCACATTGTGCACACTCTTGTGCACGCGCGGCTGTTCGAGCTGCATTTTGATCCCTTCCCCCTGGTTTTGCCGGTACCACTTCATGAAGTTCTCTGTTTCAGGCGACATGACTTTGCGGCCCAGACCATCGGTGTTGGTGGACGTTCCGGGTTCAGCGGGAACGTCTCCGGGGGTATCTGAGGCTGTGGCGTCCGACCCGTCGACAGGGCGGAGGTGTGTGGGATCCGGATCTTTTTCCGGGCCGCCCGGGTTTGCTTGATCCGTCATGGCCGGTCCGTGTCTGGACGCGCGGCTATCTGGGTGACTACCTGAGCCTGCTCTTTACCGGCCATGGGCTTGCTGGCGGGCGAGAATGACCGGAAATGGCCGGTGCATCACGCGGCGGTCCTGGGCACACGGAGTTTGTTCCGCAGGCTGAGGGTTGCGAGTCCCTGACGCGAGACAGGGGCGACAGCATCGCTGGCGCCGGAGGAAGCGTCTCGTTGCTATGTCTCGCAACCCACGTTCTGCCCCGTGTCATTGCAGAGTCTTAAGAGTCACATTTGTCAGCGGATGCAAAGGGATGAGAACGATCTCGCCACCTGAAACGCTGGAGCGCACCGAAATCGACCCAAACGCCGCGTGAGCTGCCACAACTATCTCAGAGGTTGAGATCGGCAGTTGCGCGTCGGACAATCCCATCGGTTTGCTGAATCTGGCACTGCTCGGGAGGGCGAGTTGCGTAGCTATCCACGTTAAGGACGCCCGACCCACTAGTGGCTGACGTGCCGTACGATCAGCTGACCAGCCCGATAGCTCCGCATGGGTGGAACGCAACACGGTTCAAAGCCCGCATGGTTGGGGCCGCCCAGCCCTAAAGGGCTATTCGCGACCAAGCCTGGCCACGGCGGCGCAACTCTATCAGGGTCCGCAAAGCCGGAGGCGAACACGGGCAGGCGCCCGTGTTCGCCCAAAGGACATGGCCGTGCATTGCGACCCCACCGTGGCGGGGGAATTCGCCAAGACCATGACCGCCCCGTACGTGTTCGGGCTGGACCGAGAACGTCGCGGTCTGTACATTGGCGTGATTCATCAGCAACTGCAGCCACCTGGGACTATCTACGAGGCTTGTTGGGTCGACTAGCTCGAAGTAGTAGGACACCCTGCTGGCTTGGTCACGCCGGCGGCGCTGGACATCTCCCCAGATTACAAACGCGGTGATTCCAAAGGCTGCGGCAGTACCGAGGCCGCCCACCCACTCGGCTACGGTTCCCCAGGTGTCAGGGTTGAAGTCCAGTATCAGCCCCTTCAATTTCCAGGTCGGTCGAACAAACCTGCTCCAGGCGCATGATATTTTCGTGGACTGCCTTAGCGGCCTTGTCGAACGCTTCCGTATCCGGGGCGCTCCTTTGCTTTACTGCGACCAATGTCTCCGTCAGCGTGCTGATCGAAAGGGCTACTCGTAGCGCCGCGACCCAAACCGGCTTCGGTGCCAAGACGCGAAAGTGCAATACAGACAAGACTCCGGCCCTTTGCAAGGTTTCGTTCAGATCTTTGCGAGAGCCCAAGTACAGGTTCACCACAGCGAGTTCCAGGTCATGCACCTCTTCGAGAAATTTTGAGTACACATCGACTTTGCGATCCCTGAGCCATTGGGCGTGTTCTAGTTTCCGTTCGTGCTCTCGCTGAGCCTCTGCCGTTTCCCGTGCGGCTTCGATGGTCGCAAGTGTGTTCCGGCTGTTGAACGCGCCGGCTATAAGTGCGCCGCCTAGGCCCGCAGCGATTGCTCCACAGGCCACAACTATCAGCCGTATAGTCTCCCCATCCATCAGGCAAGCCTGCCAGACCAAGCGCCGCGCCTAATGCCAAGGACACATACGACAATGGTCAGGACAATGCTGAGGGCAGTAAGTGCTATGCCAAGCCAAGGTATGGCGGCGAGGTCTTCCGGCACGCCACTAAGGAAAATGCCCAAGCCGATGATTGGCAGCCCGAAGGCATCCACTTGGGCCGCCCTGTCCTCGTTTGCAATGATGAGTTGATGAAGCTCCTGCCGGGCTTCGTGGATTGCCCTGGTTAGATTGGCTAGCTTCTGTTCGTGCCTATCTAGGCGAGCTGTGAGTTCGGACTTAGCGTTCTCCAACTGCGCCGACAGTCCCTCGATCCGACTAAGCAACATGTTAATGCGTTGTTCCAAGGGTGAATCCGGTCCCCACATCAGCTCCGTCTTGACGTGGCTCCTGCTCTCCAGATTCGAATTGATCAAAGGAACATTGATGGTGACGCCTTGCGGGGCGCGTCCAAAGAGTTTGTTGATGGCCAGCACAACGCCACGCCATAGACGTTTCGCTCCATCGGGTGAAGTCAGGACCGCACCGGCCAGGGCGACGCCAACTCCCGACCACCTTATTACTGCCGCTAGTGTCTCCCCATCCATAGGGACAGTCTGCCAGAATGCAGGGTACTGATAATCCCGCCACCCAGGTCGACGGCTTCACAGCCGTCACGCCTAACGGCGCCAACATCGGAATCACTTGGGACAACGCGCGCTTCTAAGATATTCGCACTGTAGGGGGATAT
Source organism: Pseudarthrobacter arbutini (assembly GCF_054510915.1). Taxonomy (NCBI): domain Bacteria; kingdom Bacillati; phylum Actinomycetota; class Actinomycetes; order Micrococcales; family Micrococcaceae; genus Pseudarthrobacter; species Pseudarthrobacter arbutini. The sequence goes on from NZ_JBTNDQ010000015.1 coordinate 91,725, forward strand.
CAGATGACATTCCTCACCGGCACAAACGCCGAACTCATCTACGCCAACACTGCAGCTGGCACAGCTAAGGCTTCCTTCACCTCGGAACTCGCTATCAACGACACCACTGGCATGGGCGCTCAACCCTCACTGCCCCCATTCTTTCTCGCCACCACACCGACGACAACGGGCAAAACCCTGCACATCATCGCGCGCGGTATCCTCAGTTCCACCGGCACCCCGACCTACACGTTCACCCTTCGCTGGCCTTGTGTCACTACGGTGTGGCCGGTGTCCACCGTGATGCCCTGCGAACGGTGGGCCGTGGTCGCATATCCCAACTCAACTGAAGCCTCAACGTAGTCACGGCTCAAACAAATCGTGGCGCCGCTGTCCCGGCGAACCGCGGTCAGCTAGCCGTTGCGCCCGCCCGTACGGACGACGTCGAGCATGGTTCCGTTCCGGATGAAGTCACCGCTACTATCGGTTATGGTGCGGTCATTTTGGCGGGCAATCACAGTGTCGCCAGCGCCTGCATGAAGTCCGTCGCTAAGCGGTACCGAGTCTTCCGCATCGACGGCGCCTTGGACCACGCGATCGGCCTGGGTGCGCTGGTTGAGCATGCCCACCGTGTATTGTCCGCTGCGATGAGAATGGAGGACTTCCCGGCGAATATGTCGGCCTGCCATCTGAGGTACGCCTGGTCAACCATGTCGAGGTGCACCCCGTGTTGAATGCGCCCGTGGCTGTCGTAGTCAGCAATGGCGGCGAAGTCCCCGGCACGAAGCTTCAGCGAGGTGTCTTGCTCGCAAGCCTCCTTGAACCGCCAAATCGTGCTCAGCCGCACCGTTTTGCCTTGCCGCTTCCGGCAGGACCGACGACGGCGTCGAGCCGGTTGCCGCTGAGCAAGACGTTGGCTGCCGCCGCCCGTTGGTCGGCGTGCAGATCGAGTTGACCACCGTGTTTGTAGCTGGCCAGCGATTCCATAGCGACGGACGCGCTCACCGCAGGGCCGCCGCCGTCGTTCCTTGCTCCGAGGACGATGTCCTCATTGGCCAGGGTCGCCGCGTCCGTGTAGAGACGGGAGCCGTGGAAATCGAAGATGCTGTGGTCTGCGAAGCGGAGATCGGCCTGGGCGTTCGCAGGGAGGGTGTACCGGTACTCATTGAGTGGGACGGACTGGGCTTCGGCAGCGGTGGCGATGGTATCGATCAGGGTGTTGCGGTCCGCGGGTGTCTGGCAACGGATTTCGGCACAGACACGTTCGGCTTCCGCGATGAGGTTCCACCGATTCCATGTGGCGCGCTTCGTGGCGACGCGCTCGCGGGTCAGGGACCCCCGCGTCGCCCTTGTGTTGATCGGCCTGGGCTGCGCTCTGGCTGTGGTGTTGGTCCTTGCCGTGCTGGGAATGAACGTTCTGCATCTCATAGGGGAGCTTGAGGCAATGACGCGTCTCTCCTACGTCTACGATGCCGCGCTAGTGGGCGCCATGGTTTTCCTCTGCGCGGGCTTGGCCTTGCCGCCCGTCGCGCGTCGGCTGGAGCGCAGGTCTGATGCCCGTGCCGCGGCTGTTCTCGTCGAACGACTGTCTGGGCTTTGGGACCGAATCACGTCGGAGCGATCCGAGATCCGACTAAATCTGGCTCAAACTGCGGTCGACCGCCATGATGCACCCAAGCGCCGCCTGCACAGGATGTTGGTGGAGATCCAGGACGCGCTGTTCGTGGACCCGCACCTTGCCCAATTGCTGAGTCAAAATGATCTGGACGTTCTCCGAGAAGCGGAGCAACATCTCGGAGCCCGGTTGGCAGCATCCGGACATCGACGACCGAGGCTGTCACGGAAAGGGGACACGACTCCGTGACCGACAGCGAAGCTGGGATCCCCGAGCAGCCGCAAGCGAAACTCGCGCGGAAGCTAAATCTCCTCCTGGATCTTTTTGAGGCCCAGGGTTCAGCGCCCCTGACATATCCGCAGATAAGCAAGCACATGTCTGACCGCGGAACTCCGTTGTCCCGCTCCCGCTGGGCCTACATGCGTGCCGGCGACAGTTCCATGGCGACAGACCTGCAGCTTTTGAAGAATCTCGCCGAATTCTTCGGCGTTGATCCCAAGTACTTGTTGGACGACGACGGCGACGTGCCCGACTTGGTGGATGCGCAGCTTCAGCTACTGCGGACACTGCGGGAAAACCGCGTGAGAAACTTTGCTGCAAGGCAACTGCAGGGGATTTCTCCGGAGACACTGCTGCGCCTACGGAAAGCCATCGACGAACATCTGAAACCTCCCGAGGACGACGCCGATGCGTAGGGCGGTTGCAGCTGTGGCCATAAGTTGTGGCATTGCTGGCGCTGCCGCCTTCCTTGCGGCGGCCTATTTTGCCCGGCAGGTTGTGGTGCCCAAGAGGCTGAGGAGGGAAGATCTGCAAATCTGTCGTGTGTTCCACGGCGTTGACGAAACGCTGATGGTGGAGTTGCCGGCATCGGCCCGGACGACGGCCCCAGGCAGGTACAGCATCTGGTTTGCCAACGGTACAGGGCATGCCTGCATTGGGGCGATCGTTTCCTCTGACGATGCTGCGGGGACTGTAACCCGGCTCGTTGAACGGGTTGATTCCGGGGATCTATGGACAGCCGAAGCCGATATATGGAGCGGATACGTCTATGCGACGCCGGCACCGTTGGGGCTGCCCTACTCGGACGTTGAGATTCCGGTCGAGAACGGCATGGCGCCTGCCTGGAAGTTCATACCGACGCAGGCGTCAGGAGATTCTTCGACTTGGGCGATCCATATCCATGGCTTGGGCGGATCGAAAGCGGGGGCTCTCCGCGGCGTGCCCGTTGCGGACCGACTGGGATACACATCCTTGGTTGTTTCACTCCGGAACGACCGCGATTCTCCTGCATCGTCGGATGGCAGGTATCACCTGGGGCAGACCGAATGGCAGGACGTTGAAGGTGCGGTGTCGTATGCCGTGGGCCAGGGAGCAAATCAGATAGTGCTGTTTGGCTGGTCCCTTGGTGCCTCAATCGCCCATCAGGTAGCGGCATCTTCGGAGTTTCGGGACCTCATCTCCCGGCTCGTTCTCAATGCCCCCGTTGTCGACTGGAGAAGCACGCTGTTGGCCAATGCCCGGTCCAGTGGGCTTCCTAGTTGGCTTGCCCGGCTTGGATTGCAGATGCTTGAGTCATCCGGAATGCGCTGGATCATGGGCCTGGACGCTCCGTTGAACTTTCATGCCCTGGACTCTTTGGCCCGGGCGGATGAACTGCGTGCTCCCATCCTGGTCATCCACAATGAAGGGGACCGCTCGACACCCTTTGCCATTTCGCGGGAATTCGTCGCCCGACGCCCCGAGCTGGCAACATTGCTCACTTTCCCGTCCGCGGAGCACACGCAGGAGTGGAATTCCGACCCGGACGGGTGGGACGCGGCGGTGGAGAACTGGCTCCGGAACGTCCCGCCGTCGTCCGCCTCCGCGTCTCGATAGCTGTGGGCCTACGAGGCTTCGAGGCCCCAGGGCCGGAAGGCCCGGTCTTTGTCCATGTTCCAGCCGGCCACCATTCCGGAGCCGATCATTAGGTCGCTGAGCCGGGCCAAACGGTAGGCAGGGTCGGCTTCGAGGGCGAGTTGCAGGAATTGGTGGGCTTTGCTGCCTCGGCCTTCCCACCAATTGACGAAGGCGATGGCGGTGTGGATGGGGGCCGAGTGTTTGGTGCTGCTGTGCGTGTACGCGTGGAGCAGCAGCTGCTGTGCCCATTCGACCCGGGACCACTGAGGCCCGCCGTCTGTTTGGGCCAGGAGAACCCGGTCCATCGGTTCGTCGATTCCTGGGATATCGGCCATGAGCTGGTCCCTGATCGCGGGGGCCTGGAAGTTGGCAATCAGATTGATGGTCTCATCGTCGTTCGGATAGGAGATCGCGTCCAGCATGCCGTCCCAGAGTGTCCTGGCTTGTTCGAGGGCTTCGCCCGGGTTCATCCTGTGAATTGTCTTCACGCAATCGTCGACGGCGTCGGCTGTGCGGCCTTCTTTGTCGAGGCCGGCAGGGTGATGCGGTTGGTCGGTGCGATGGTGCTGCCGCGGTAGACGAATTCGGCATTGATCTGGCTGGACTGGGTCGCACTCAGCGGCAGCGATAGTCCGTCCTGAGTAACGCCGTCGTACGGGGACACGGTGTTGTCTCCGACGAGGAGTCCGTCGCGGATGGTCATTCCGCGTTCGGCCAGCGCACATGTCAGTGCTGCGATGGTTGCTGTGTGCGGCTTGGGTTGCCCGGGTTTCTGGGGCTCGGAGGTGTACACGGCGAAGAGCACGCTGGCGGCGCTGGAGTCGTGGGCGAGGTAGTCGGCCACTGTGCGGGCGTACCTGAGTCCGCCCTCGCGGTTGGGGAGGTCGACTCTGAGCGTTGCGCCGACGCGGTTGGCGTCCAGGGTGATGCACACGAGGCTCTCGTGCGGCCAGAACCCGAGGGTGTGCCCTACGAAACTGAGGACGTCGGCTGGGGTTTTGATGGTGAGCGGTTCCATGGTCCTTCTCCTTCAGCGGCTGGCCGGCACCGGATGTGTCTGTCAGAAATGGGCGTCGTTCTGATAGCGGAGTCACCGCTGGGCTTGAGGGTCCGGAGTGCAACTTGGGGAACCGGGTGCGATCCAAAGTTTCGCGAGGAAATAAGCGACGGAGGAGCGCCGAACGAAACTTTGGATCGTGAGCGGCGCATGGCGCCCTGGTTGCGTGGAGGACTCGCCCAGCGATGATGGGGATCAGAATGACAAACAGCGAAGTTGCTTCTGGTGGTTCATGGAGGTGGGGGAGTGGGGCGGCATGATTGACAGAATCGCCGACTCGGGATCAGCCAGTGTGGATATAACTCGAACAACTGGGAGGAACTGCTGACGCGGCTTGAAAAGGAAGCCTCTTCAGCTGTCCGACGGCACTCCTGCAGCGGCCGTGAGGAGGCCACCCAGGCTTAATATTCCCGAGCCGGTGTGGTGGTAGGCGCTGTCGCCTGCCAGGAGGATGGGACCGTTGTAGCCCGTTTTTTGCCACCTTCATGGGACCACCTGTATAGCCAGTCATGGGACCGCCCTGCGTGTTGCGCCGGGGAGTCCTTCGTTTCCTTGTTTGATCATCGCGTCAGGGTTCTGGACGTGGAGGTCAGCAGGGGTGGTTTTCAGGGAGGTCAGCGTGGTTGAGATTCGGGAAGTGCTTCGGGCCTGGCTGGATGGTGCGGGGTTGCGCACTGTGGGCGAGCGGGCCGGGGCGGATAGGAAAACGGCGCGCCGGTACGTCCAGGCGGCCGAGGCGGCGGGGCTCGTGCGTGACGCCGGGGCCGGTGCGATCACGGACGAGCTTGTCGGGGCGGTGGTCGCGGCGGTGCGCCCGGTGAGGCCGAACGGGCACGGGCCGGCGTGGGAGGCTTTGGCCGGGCACGAGGAACAGATCCGGGCGTGGGTCACGGGCGCCGGGACGGGGAAGGCCGGCCGGGCGCTGACTTTGGTGAAGGTCCACGAGCTGCTTTCCCGTCAGGTTGCCAGGTGCCGTACCGGACGTTGCACCGCTTGTTACGCGTCGCCGACGGGGAGCCCGGGGTGGAGTGCCAGATCGACTTCGCGTTCATGGGCACCATCACGGACCCGGACCCGGACCCGGACCCGGACCCGGACACGGGCCGGGGCAGGAAGGTGCACGCCCTGATTTTCACTGCCGTGTATTCGCGCCACATGTTCGTCTGGCTCACCTACACCCAGACGCTGGCGGCAGTGATCGCCGGGTGCGAGATGGCCTGGGCCTTCTTTGGCGGCGTCTTCAAGGTCCTCATCCCGGACAATTTGAAGCCGGTGGTGACTGATGCGGACCCGGTGAACCCGCGCTTCTCCACGGGCTGGCTGGATTATGCCGCCCATGCCGGGTTCGCGACCGACGCGGCCCGTGTGAGGAGCCCGAAAGACAAATCTAAGGTCGAGCGGGTTGTGCAGTATGTGCGGGGGAACTTCTTCGCCGGGGAGGTCTTCGCGGACCTGGAGGACGCCCAGGCGCGGGCGGTGTTCTGGTGCCAGGAGAAGGCCGGGATGCGGATGCACGGCACGACCGCCGCGCGCCCGGCGGAAGTCTTCGCCGCCGAGGAAGCCCCGATCCTGTTGCCGGCACCGGCGGATTACGACGTGCCGGTCTTCAAGGACGCGAAGGTCCACCGCGACCACCACATCGAGGTCGGCAAGGCCCTGTACTCGGTGCCCGGGGACTACATCGGCTCCCAGGTCGCCGTGCGGGCCGACAGCGAGTTGGTGAAAATCTACCACCGCGGGCAGCTGGTCAAGACCCACCCGCGGATGCGGCCCGGGACCCGCTCCACGGACCAGACTGACATGCCGGAGCACAAGAGCGTCTACGCTTTGCGGGACATCACCCGCCTGATCGGCATCTGCGCCGGGCACGGGGAGAACATCGGCATCTACGCGGAGCGGATCCTGGACGACCCGCTGCCCTGGACCAGGACGCGGGCCGTTTACCGGCTCATCGGACTGGTCCGGGAGTACGGGCCCGGCGCCGTGGAGGCGGCGTGTTCGAAGGCCCTGGACCTGGACGTCGTCGCCGTGCCCAAGATCGCTTCAATGCTCGCCAAGGCTGCCGAGAACACCCCGGCGCTGCTGCCGATCGCCGCGCCGGCCGGGGCCGCCCGCTTCGCCCGCGGACCCTCCGAATACGCCGCCCCTGCCGCCAGAACCACGGCGGCGGCGGGCCGCTCTGCCAGTGCCGGGACCGGCGGTGCTGCCAGTCAAGGGACCAGCAGCGCTGCCAGTTCAGGGACGGCCGGGACGGTCGGGGTGGGGGCCGGGCCCAGATACGGCCACGGAGTGCAGCTGCACCTGGTCTTTTCCCACACCGAGGCACCAGAACAGGTGCAGACAGCACAGGAGGGAACACGATGAACCAGCTCAGCACCGCCACAACCTCGGCGGGGCCGGTGGACCCGGTCAGCGCCGATCTGTCACGGATCCTGCGGGACCTGAAGCTCTCCGGGCTCAAGGACACCCTGCCCGAGCGTCTCGTGCTGGCCAGGCACCAGCAGATGGGCCACGCCGCGTTCCTGGAGCTCCTTCTCGCCGATGAGCTCTCCCGCCGAGACTCCCGCTCCGCGACCCTGCGCGCCAACCGGGCCGGCCTGGACCCCTCGATGCGCCTGGAAACCTGGGGCGACGCCACGGACCTCAGCTATGACCGGATGCTCCTCTCGGACCTGGGCACCCTGGAGTTCGCCGAAGCCGGACACTCCGTACTTCCCTTTACTGGCGCTGTTTTTCTCCCGAAATTCTCCCTGCGACCAGGTGATCGCTCCATCGAATCAGTGCCGCTATGACGTCGGACTGGGCCACCTGCAGGGACGGTTTCAGAGAGTCTCCGGCGCTAGCGGGGGGCTCTTTTCCAGCATCGTCGCGGGTCTGCGGGGTGCCCTCCGGAAAAACGGCGGAAAAGCATCGGGCAGTAACGGGTCCGTAACGGGGGCAGGGGTTCCATTGTTGGCATGACGTTCGGCAAGACCACACTGGTGGTGGTACATGGATAACGCCGGAAAGGACCTGGCATGAGCGAAACGCCGCACCCGGCTCGCGGGGAAGCCGGAGAAGAACGGCCCGCACTGACATACGGTGAACTGCGGCGCCGCCTGGAACAGATGGGCAATCCCTGGACCGTCGACCCGCTCATCAGCGACGACGAACCTGTGCCGCAGTTCCCGATGGGCGGAGAGCAGGCCGATTCGGAGGATATCCTCCGGTTGGCTACGCGGATTGATCCGCAGGCAGATATCCGCGAATTGATAGCCATGCTTCCCCCGAACGATCCGGGGTTGCGAGAGCTATGGAACGAGACGGGCCTCCCGCTGGACAGGGAGGTCTCCGAGGCCACCTCGGACCGGCTTCCGGTGCCATCCGCTCCGGAAAGCCCGCAGCCACGGACCGAGCCAAAGGACGACGGCGGTGACACGAAATGAACATTGACTGGCGGAACCGGTGGGGACGGAGGTTTGTCACCAGCGTGAGGAGCCAGGGCAGCGCGCCGAACTGCTGGGCCTTCGGCATGACAGCGTTGTATGAGTCAATGATCCGAATCGAGCATAATCTGTGGACCCGCCGGTCCGAGGGCGATCTGGCCCGCGGCACCGGGAAACAGCCATGGGACTGGGGCAACGGCGGCGAGGCGCACATCTTCGCGGAACGGTACGGTCTGGCCGATCCGGATTGTCTCCCGTGGAGCGAGGACGCGGTCCTCTATACAGCCAAACCACACGGTGCCGCGCTTTCAGCCTTCCCCTTGTCGCCCACGTCGGACAGGGCCGGCCGCACCATGCGGCTCCGGCCCGGAACCTTGGTGTCGATGACCGATGTGCAGCAGAAGAAGGACTGGATCGATCTGGTGGGCCCCATGGTCGTCACGATGCAGATATATGACGACTTCGGCGCGGCCGGCACCCAGATCTACACGCCCAGCCAGGGAGCGGTACCTGTCGGCCTCCACATTATGCTCGTCGTTGGATTCAGCGACGACGGGCACTTCTGGATCGTCAAGAACAGCTGGGGCCAATGGTGGGGCGAGGGCGGGTACCGTCGGATCGCTTATGGGGCCAACATGCTCGAACCCGCCGAGTTCCTGGGCGTACGGGGCACCAATCCCGATCCCTGGGCCAAGCGGCGGCAGCGCACCGGGGCGCTGGTCCAGGGCGGCAACGGCGCCAAGAACAATAACTTTGAATTATTCGTCCTCGTTGGCGGGGAAATCGAGCACTGGTACCGGGAGAACTCCAACGCCCTGATGCAGTGGAACCGGGTGGGACCGATCCGCTCCCCGGATCAGTGGCGCCCCCTGCCGCCCGACGCCATCGATACCCCCGCCGTCGTGCAGAGCACCTTCAACCGGAACTTAGAGCTGGTCTACCGGTGCCGGGATGAGCGTCTGCACCACGCCTACTTCGATCAGGTGTCCGGCTGGTGGTTCGATGCCAAGGTCGTCAGCGGCGGCGGACTGGCCATGTCGAACCCGATCGGCATTCCGGGTTTTATCCAGAGCAACCGCGGGGCGCCCGGTGACTTCGAAGTCGTGGCTGTCGGCCGCTCCGGCGCGGCCGAACACTGGACGAAGCATAACTCCGCTCCGTGGACCACACCGCCGGGGCGCTGGTATCGCCGGGAGATCTTCGGCCGTGGATTCGCCTTCTCGGGACCGTCCCTGGTGCAGAGCCGCCTTGGCCTGACCGGCTCTCCGGAAAACGGAAACGGTGAACTGCACTATGTCGGTGCAACCCGTGCCGGTGACATGCAGCATTGGCGCCGCGTGCCCGGGGCAGGATGGGCGCTCCTGTCCTCCTTCGGGACTGGAGTCTCCAGCGGGCCGGCGCTCATCGAGGGAACCTACGGGGCTGGCGATGAGTCCGGGATCGGGAACTTCGAACTTTGTGTGACCGTCGGCGACCACATCCAGCACTGGTGGCGGCACAACGCCGGCCTCGGTCCTTGGACACCGGGTGCGGAGTTCGGTGACGGGGTAGCCCGAGTCGTTGGCCTGCTCCAGGGAACATACGGCACCAACCTCGAACTCATGGTCCAGCGCACCGACGGGAAGTTCCAGCACTACTGGCGTGACGGCGCAGGCTGGCACCCCGGTCCCGTGGTGGTGTAGATATCGTTCCAAATGACTTCAGCAAGAGCCCGTGGACCGAGTCCAACACGCAGGATTCTGAGACGCATCAAGATTCGCAGATCATCTGCTGATGGGTCTGGAGAGCATCCTTGAGATTGAGACCTACTGCAGCACCCTTCTATGCCCTGATTCCCAATAATCTTCCACAGGTAATGCAGCAGTAGGCGGCCACCGTGTACAGAATGATGGGCACCTCCAGCGACCGAAGGCGAAGAAAACTAGAGCGTGTAGGAACGCTGCGATAAATGGCGATGGTTAGGTTTGCTGACGTCCCTGCTGACCTGTTTGGGATCAACCTAAGACTAGGAGATTGCGGCGTGTGATCGACAATTTGTTGTCTATGCCGCGGTTGTGATGGCGAGATCGGGGAAGGAGAGGGTGCGCATGTCGTCGCGGAGGTGGGCGTAGTTGCGGTCGATGCGGGTGTACGTCTTGGGCGGTCGACCGGGCCCGGGCCGACGGATCCCTGCCAAGATCGGGGCGATGATCTGGTCGCGCAAGGCGAGGAGGGCTGCGATGGATCGGGCCGCCTGTTCCGGGACGCGGTAGCGGCGGGCTTGACCACGAGTTGCTTGCTTCGCAGTTTGCGCAGGTCGTAGGCGATTTGCCGGACGGTGTAGCCGTGTTCGCTTTGTCCGGTCCGGGATCGGACCTGGCTGGCGAGATCGGCGACGGTGAAGGCCTCGGGGGCGATGGCCAAAGCCAGGACGGCGGCCAGCGTGGGTCGGGTACGGGGCTTGTTCAGATCGATGCCGCCGACTCGGGTGGCACCGATCTGGGATGGGGTCGGCAGCCTGTCCAGGATGCCGTCGGGCAGGAAGGCCACGTCGACGCAGTCGAGCACGGTGGTGAACCGGTCGACCATGCCGGTGAGCCGGGTGACGATGGCGGGGAACTTCTCCAGTACCCGGCCGGTGTGTAATGTCCGGGTGTTGTGCAACGATGGCCTCGAAGCGCCGCTCGTGCTCGCCCTTGGTGTAGCTCTTGAGCGTCAACAGTCCGAAGTGGACCTTGAACACGGTGAGGTTCCACCTGGGTCTCTCGATCACGACTGCCTGGTTCATCGACAGGTCCGCCCCGGCTGGCCGGCGGGGACGCTGGCCCACGCCGAACAAGGTGCGCAGCCTGGGCACATCGATCCGGGTCCGGGTGCGGTCCACGACGGCGTCGAAACCACGCTCCATCACCGCGCGCCGGAGGCGGAGATCAGGTTGCGGGAGTACTCGACCTGGTAGACCGAGTAGGCGTAGCCGAACCAGCTGCGCTCCTGGTCGGCGTGGTCCAGCGATCGTGGCTCGACATCGCGATTGATTCCGGATACTAGGACCAGATGCACTTGGTCCGCGAGTTCCAGTCGCTCTGTGGTTTGTCCCCGAAATTCACCGTCGATCGTCTCGGCGATTCCCGCCCGTCAGCACTCGCCACCTCCCACGGCCGGGGTCGCCAATAGCCGAAATGGACAGAGGGCATGAACAAGATGCCCCCAGCCGCGAAAGCACCAAGCCCGGATGCAGCTTCAGGCGAGGACCTCTCGCGGCGTGCGGGAACCGCTTAGCACGCGTGAGGACATGAAGGGATGCGATCGCTCTCGGGTTATCCGGCTGCACAAAATCCTCGATGACCAGACACATCAGTCATAGATGCTGCTGGAGGACGAGGAACGCCAGCGGACCCGCTTCGCCCTGCGGATCCTCGCTGACAACCCGTAGACGGCACCCCGCTTCTACAAAGCCGGCCAGAGTTGGCTACGGTCCCGTCGTAGATGTGTAGCCGGTAGCGGAGAGAGGGGCTGATAAGGCGGCTTCCGGCTCAGCCGCAGCAGCTGTGAGGAGTTCCCATCGCAATCGCACCTCACCAAGGGAGCACCAGGGTGCTTTGACGCCGTACCGCTGTATTAATTCGGCCTGGACGAGTGCAATGTATTTTCCCTGCGCGCGCCGTTTAGTCAGGGCAATCTTTTGCCTCTGCGTAAAGTGTTCTAGAACCTCTTGTCCGCCGGCGATGGCTGCGGAAAGTCGTGCCGGGGACGGTAGTTTCCCCTTTTTTATTTTTAGCGCTCGATTCCTCTTTTCGTTCCTCTTTTCGCCCCTCCCAGGTTGCCATGGAGGCCTCAATCGCTGTCGGACAATGAGCAAGCCACTGGCAATAGCGAGATCCATCATTTTTTCTGCGTCACAACCCTCCTCCTTGTCCCTGGACCCAGACTTCGCGTCCTGAATAAGTTGCTGGAGAGAGTTCTTGTACGGCTTTTTCGGAATCAACTCTTCAATACGCTTGAGTTCTCTCCATAGTTGTTCGCCTGCAGGCATACTGAAGTCGGTGACTTTTTCCCCTGTTCCTGGCACAAAAATGTTTGCCAAACTGTAGGTGATCGCCTTCTCCCGGCCCATTCCGCCGTGGCGGGTGATCTCGGCTGCCACTATCAGTCCGACACCGATTGCAATAAAGACCTTCCCTCCCGGCCCTGGCCACTCGTTCTGCCCATCGAACCACCCAACAAAATCGCTTAGACCAGTCAACAGAACCCAAGTCCACAACGTAAGTACCACTCCATAGACCATGGAGAGTGCACGGTCGTGCTGAACGGTGAAGAGCCACAGGAAAGTTTCACCTCTTCCCCGCTCCTGGAACATGCCCCGAGGTGATATACCCGAGTACGAGGGTGTAAAACCTAGTAGTTGTTCCAAGTGTTTGATGCGATGTACTGCGCGGTCATGTATTTGTGAATTTCTGATCTCGTAAACGACGATTGCCAACGATATAAGTAGGCCCGCAGCACCGACAAAAAGCGTTGTCCCCTCGTCAAATATCTTTTGTTGTTTGTCCAAGGAGAGAACTCCTACCGCCACGGTCGTTACCGTCGGCACGAATGTCAGGAGTTTGAACCTGATGTCTACGAGAATCTTGAAAAGATCCATAGTGGCCGCATAGTCCCTCAGCATCACCTCACGGTCGCCGTACACTGCAGGCTCAGCCACCTCGGGCTCCTCCCCATTCTTCCGCCGCGTGTCTTGCAACCACGCGTAGTCGTCTGACCCGACAATTACCTGCCCAAGGTGTGTCGAACTCACCACGAGTAGCCACGCGAGTAACCAGGCAAATTATGCAATCTGCCTGTTACTGCAACGTTACTGCTGGACTGCTATACCGGGCGGAGCGGCCGCGAACCAGGTGCAGCGCCCTACCGAGCTGTTCTGGGGCGACGCATGTGGCGGGCGGTGTCAGGTACGTCGACACAACCGAGGTGTGTGGGATCGGGATTCCTCTTCCGGCGCTCTTGGTCTGCCTGGTGTGTCATACCTGTTCATCACCTTTGACGAACTCTCCGGCCCCGAGCGAGTCTGGCTGTTTTGGGGCTTGTGATTGCTGGCCTCATCGAATGGCGTCATCCGCCGTTCCTGCCGATCGGGATAAGGCGGCTAGGTGGCGTCCCCATAGGATGCTGTGGAGGTCCAAGATGCCCTTCAGACGGATCCGAGCGTTTCGAAGGCATTGGATGATGGGGACCGTCGAGTTTTGGACCGTGTCGAGTGGTATTTGGCAGCGGGTCCTGGAGCCACTGCTTATCGGGCGGAACCCCAACGGCGGGAAAGGGGGAGCGCGGTTTCCGTAAGGCCGGAATTTCGGCGGAAGCTTCTGAAGCCGACCCCACATATTCCTCGGAAGCGTGGGGCACCATTATTGCTGCCTCACCGCCCGCAGAGGCCAGGGCGATCGCCAACTCACTATTCAGCGTGGAGATCCCTCCAAGCCCCGACCCCCACTAGTCTGCGACGAGCAGGATGCGTTGACGCCTAGACTCGGGCTTTCGGCGTCGGGCGCGGCCGCGCACCTTATCTCTGCCCACGCAGGAGTTTTAGAACATCCTTGTGTCCTGCGGGCGGAGGAGTTCTTCTTCGGTGACGCTTGTCCCGGATGCCGCGGAGAACTAATGCCTCTACAGGTTGCTGTCAGCCCCATCCGATGAGAACTGAGTCATATCCCACGCCATCGACAGAACGAAGCAGTCGGTGCAACATCGGCGTTGCCCGCTCGCGGTTTCCGTAGGCGGGATAAGCGCTACTTCGAGTCCGTGAGCAGAAGTACAGCGCTGAGCATGACCTCGCCTCGGAACGAGCGGCGCGTTTCGACCGATGCGGCCAGCGGCTCAGCCACTCGGTTGTTGACGTTCTTTCGGAAGAATGGCCGCTGAACACCTTCAGTTCGACCGCGACCGGATAGTCGTCGGAGCGGGGGATCAACATATCTGGGCCGCGTACGGCGCCCCGCAGGTCGTACTGCTGTCCGCCAAGGAGTTCAGCAACTAAACCATCGACGGCAAAGTATCGAGCTCGCGCCCCTGACCGGCGGACTTTACCAAACCGCGGGTTAGGTGATTAACCTAAGACACTGAACGGCCGACCTCGTCGCAGTAACGCTCCCGTAACGGTCCTGGCACACAATGACTCGTATTCGCTCTTCAACGTCGTGGAGATGCGTCTCGTTGCGCGCCGGCGATGACTGATCGAAAGGAGCGATAGGAATGACTTCCTCGTCCCGTTCGCCTCAGCAGGTCGACGTGCGCCGACAGGGCGCCGTCTCATGAGCAGGGGCGTCGCCGCGGCTCAGGGTTCGTACTCCATCGCATTGCCGCGCTCGATTCGGCTCATCGACGGCTTCGAGTGCTGCGCGGGCTCCGAGACCCTGGAACTGCCGCGAGGTTGCCAGCGATTGGTCGCCTTCCTTGCCCTGTGGGAGCGGCCGTTGCTGCGCTCGTTCGTGAGCGGGAGTCTGTGGCCCGACACCGACGGCGCACATTCCACGGCGTGTCTGCGCTCGGCCGTGTGGCGGCTCAACTCCCTCGGGTCCTCGTTCGTGCACGTGACGCCTACGCATCTCGTGCTCGATCCGCGCGTCGAGGTCGACTACCGCAAAGCGGTCGAGTGGTCGCGGACTCTGCTCGCGGGCACTGCGCCGCTGCCAACGGTCTGGACGATGCACGAGATCTCGGGGCTCGCGCGCGAAGTGCTGCCCGACTGGTACGACGAGTGGGTGCAGCAGGCCCGTGAGCGCTTCCGCCAGCTGCGCCTGCACGCCCTCGAGCAGCTGTGCGCGCGGCTCACCCGCGACGGCCGCTACGGCGAGGCGATCCTCGCGGGGCTCGCCGCTGTCGCGATCGAGCCCCTGCGCGAGAGCGCGCACCGCAGTGTGATCGACGTGCACCTCGCCGAGCACAACCACGTCGAGGCGCTGCGGCAGTACCGGCAGTACGAGCAACTGCTGCACGCGCAGCTGTCGCTGCGGCCGTCGGCCGAGCTGCGGGAGCTCCTCGGCCAGATGCTGGCGAGCTGATCCGAGGCCCTCACGCGGGATGACGCAGCTCCGCAGATCATCGGATCGCGCGTCGGACCTGCGCCCCCGCATCCTGCGCCAGATGGCGGATGTCGATCTCCGACACGATCATCGCACGAGGGGTGTTGCGGCGCGTGGGCGCCGGGACGCCGGGAAGGGTCATTCGAGCTTCAAGACCATGCGCCCGAACTTTCTCATCGCGCTCGTCTTCGCGTCATGGAGTTTCTGCGGGACGGCCACATAGTTGCTTGCGTGATCGAGGCCGCCATGCTGAAGCTCGACGGTGTGGTCAACCCTCCAAGCTCCCCATACGGGGTCTGACGGCCACAGGGTCGTCGTCCCCGTCGGACCCGCCTCCATTTTGCCCGACAGCTTGTCGATCCAGATCGCGTCTCCCGCCGCGACGGCACCGCTCTCGGAGCCGGCCGAACGGACAGCCCACTCCAGGTGGGACTTGGTTATCTCCGCGGCACGCCGAAGGACGCTCCCATCTCGCATTCCGGCGACGAACCGCGCCCTCAGCTCGTAGGTCTTCGGAACGTGCGCCGGGTCGGTCGAGCGCGTGGATGATCCGACGTCAAGGGATCCGCGACGCAGATACCTATCCAGGACCAGATCGCGATAAGTAGTCCATTCGGGGCTTCCTTCAAGGGCCGGCTGATACATCGCCTCTTCGAAAGCCGCTCTCGTACTCGGTTCGCCCATGTCGATGCTGACTTGCTCTGCGCGGGTCGGCGCTCGCTCGCTCGCGAGTGCGTCGTCGATATTGTCCAGCACATCTTTGGTCAGGTCCCGATTACCACGGCTCGCGACGTCATCCAGCGCCGAACGCAGTTGGCGTGCCTCGCGAGCGCGGCCCGGGCGACGCCCGTAATCGCCAAGTCGGTCCCTCATGGCCTCTACTCGCCGAGCCAGCTGGGCAAAACGAGGATCGCCTGCGGGCTGCCCGAGGCCCCCTTCTCCTGAGGACGGAGCCACCGGCTGGTCTACGGTCGACGGCTCTTTCTCGACAGGGGAGGGTGCTTCGCCGGTGCCGTGCGGCCCCTTTTCAAGTTCCGTCCGGATTCCGGCCCCGGACTCGTCGTTTTCTCTCGGCGAAGTCTCGAGCTCCTGTCGGAGGAAGTCGCGCTCCTCGCTGCTCAATACGGCGCGCTCGCGTTCGCCTTTGGCGTTGCTGTGTTCGAACCAGCCGCGCGCGAGTGTTGATTCAATCGAAGCTCGGCCCGAGTCCGGCAGTCGTGTGACGGGCTCACGCACCATGACCCGAGTCCCATTGCGAAGTGTTGCGGCGATCGGCTTGATCCCTCCTCCGATCGAGATCAGGATGAACCCGCCGTTGACCATCGCGCCACCGATGATCTGTCCTACTTTGCGGTCGCGGTCGGCGAGAATCGTCTGTTTCTCCTTCTGGGTGGTCGCCCGCCAGACAGCAAGCTCGGTGTTCGCCTCGATCAAGTTGAGCTGATCGCGCACGTCCGCCGTGATCAGGAATCCCTGTGCGATGTCGACTCCTGTCATGGTCAACAGGTAACCCGTCTTCGTGAGTGCGCTCGCCTCAGCGAGTACGCGCGTCAGGCGCCCGAACGGCAGGGCGACCGAGACGACCTGCAGGACATCGAGCGCGAGGCGGCGATCGAACTTCAGCTCGCCTTCTTTGGCCATCCGATCCTCGATCTCGAGGGCGACCGCTCCGACGCCGGCCGTGGCCGTCACGGCGAAGATCCCTGCCGACACTGCACCGCCGCCGGGTACGAACAGCAACGCGATGCCACCGACAAGAGCGATTCCTCCGAGAATCCGCTTTCCCGTCTTGCGTTTGTTGGCGGTATCGCGTGTGGCCTCCCACACGTGGTTCGAGTTCATCAGCTGGGCAGCGAGGTGGATGGTGCCGTCCGGGTAGTCGTTGTGCTCGTGGAATTCGTCGGCCATGTCCTCCAGTGCTTGGATCTCGATGGTCGTGTACTGCGCATTGACATCCCTCGCAACCGGACCACGTGCAAACCCAGGGTGCTGCGTTACCGTGCCGAAGGTCGTGTCGTGAAGCAGGACGGAATATGTCCCCGACCCATCGACTGTCCCTCGGTCCATGAAGTGCAGAAGCACCTTCAGCGGTATCGACGTCGAGTCCTCGCGGCTGACGAAAGACCCTCGCACGATATACGGAGAGCCGCCGGCTGTCTCCGCTTCCGCCTGCTCAAGGGCGCCCCGCTGCCTGGCGAGTTCTGCCGCGAGAATCCGATGGTTTCCTGGAGTCAGGCTGTGCTCGGCGAGGAGCTGATTGATCGCGCCCTCCGTGATCGCGAGACTCTGGAGTTCCTGTGACGCAGTGATCGGCTTCTGCCTGGGCTTGAGCCGCAGCTCCCCCCGCCTCCCGCGATCGAACGGCCCCTCTTCTGCTGTCGCGACCTTGTCGAAGGCCTGCTTGTCAGCCGTCTTCTCATCGACCACCTTGAGTACTGTGCGCGCGCGGAACTTCTGATTGGGGGTGAGGAAATGCCGACTGGTCGCGACAACCGAGATCGTGAAGACGCCCGGGTCCCCGGTTAGTTTGAGGTCTGTCGTCCGGTTGTCGAACAGCCATGCTGCGCCCTCTGAATCGACGATCTTTCCGTTGCGCCGCACCTGCCACTCGTAGTCGCAATGACCTGGCAGAAGCACCATTCCGGCTTGACTGTCAACCGTGTGATCCCACGTGAGCGAGACCTGGACCGACGATCCAGTCACGTACTGCCGAAGTGCCGGGGCTACTTCCAGCCTCCCACGCGGCAGCCAACGTGGTACCGGCCGATCATCAGGGGTTCTCCCTGTAACGACCCCTGCTCGTGCTTCGGGCGGCTTCGCTAGATAGCGTCTCCACTGTGCTCCCCCGAAGAGGGTCTCCATCGTGCGCTGGCTGAGAGTGCCGTAGACGCCCTTGGTGGCGGGCGAAGCCGTCACCTGCATCTTCTGGCCGCCGTTGATCACTGCGTTCCGGACCGCGGGCTGCGCGACCAAGCCCGTGAATCGCTCGATAGCGCTGAGTAGATTGTCCCGGAGGGCGGGTGACATATTGATTTCGCGCGGTGAATCGATTGGCCCGGGCGCGAGCGTCGCCTGCCTCAGGACTATGGCGATGCCGCTGCCTGAACGGGCTACAAGGATATCCACGTCCGGCGGCGGTCCGATCTGCGTGTAGACGCTCAAGGCGATCTGATATCGATGCGATGGGCGCGCGGCGTCTACGCCCGTCACTGCGATGATTCCTGAGATACGCCGGATCTCCCGCGAATCAATCCAGGGGAAGCGAGTTAGACGAAGTTCTGTCAGAATCTCAGCCATCCTGTTCGGCGCCACCAGAGCATTGCCTGGCATCACTCTTTTGTCCGGATCGGCGAGGAGCCAAGAATGACTGATCAACACTGATCCATCAGCGAGCACCTGGAAGTTGACGCCTTCCGGCAGTTTCGATGTGTCGACTTGACTTGCGGCAGGCGCGATGCCTTCTGCGTCACCGTTCCGGGCTGTGCGACCGGAGGGCAGCGAGGCCCGCGGAATCCATCGGACGCGCCCGTGCATCACGGCGTCGGCGATCGCGGCGGCTTCGGCTTCGGATGCCGTCGCATCTCCGATGCTTCCGGAGCGCTCGCGATTCTGCGCTTGACGGACGTGGGTCAGTTCGTGCGCGACAACGGCACGCATACGGCGATCGGTCGCGCTGCCCACAAGGGTCAGGCGATGTCCGTGGGCGAAGCCGCGCGCTCGTCCGAAACGCCCGGCGTGCCGCACCGCCAGTTCGGACGGATTGAGCCCGAGTCCCGGAGCGATGTCTGCGACGTGGCGTGCGATCGCGTTAGGGGTGCTGGGCGCGACCCGGATGAATTCGCCCGCGCTAGATATCGACCCCGACGTCGGCTCGCGGACCGTCGTGTTCGGTGGGGTCGCGAGGGGGGGAACCCCTGCGCGGATGCCCACCGAGTGGGGTGGCCTCGGCTGCGAACGACCGCGCCAGGCTGAGCCTGTAGGAAAAGCGGGCGACGGAAGCGAGAGCGAATTCTTCGCCGCCTTCGGGTCACTCTTCGTCGCTATCGATTCCCGAGGGCGGGTCGTTGGGGTGAGCGACGGACGAGCGCTCCACGCCGGGGCCGCGGCGGCGGTCGATCGTGAGCTCTGAGATCCCTGGACGGCCGCCGTTCGCCCTGTCCGAGGGTTCACCGCTGGCGTGCGGGCCGATGCGGGTTCGGCGTAGGCACGTTCGGAGCCCACGCCACGCGCCGGCGCTCGTGGCGTGAGCGGAGCACGGGCCGCCGCGAACGCGCGGGATGGCCCGCCGTCGGCACCCGGCGGCCCCGCGCGCCCGGCGAGTCCAGATGGCATCGGAAGATGGCCTTAGAACGTGATCTCGTTGAACGGCAGCCACGAATCCAGCGGTGCGGGCAGTGTGCGCGGGGGCAGCACCGCCCTTCCCACGACGACGTTGCCCGTGATGGCCGCCGAAGTCGTTGCGATCACCACGAGCGTGAAGGCGCGCTCGCCTCTGCCCGCGACGATGTTGCCCGTCACGCTCGCCGCGCCCGCGCCGCTCACGGCCGCGACGATGAGCGTCTGGGGACTCGCGAACCTGTTGCCCGTCGCCGTCACCGAGGCGCCGCCCGCCTCGGCGGGAGCCGAGATGAGAAGGAGCGCGTACCCGGTCGCGCCGTCGTCGGCGGTGCCGCAGTCGATGCTGTTCCGCTGGACGGCGATCGACGCCGACGGGGCGTCCCCCGCCGCCGCCCGCGCCGTGAGCTTCGGGTCGAGGCGGTTGAGCCCCGCGAGGCCCTGCCACGCGGCGAGGAGCTGTGGTGACACCGGGCGCTGCGCCCGGGCGAAGGCTGCGGCATCCGGCTGCTCCTCTGCGATGCGGGCGGCGAACCGCTCGCTGATGAGCCGGTCGCGGGCGACAGATGCCTCACGCAGGCGTGTCAGCGTCGCACCGGTCGCGCTGACGATGCCGCGCGACGGCGTGCTGGCGAACGAGGGGAGCGGATAGACCATCGCGAGCACGAGGACGCGGATGAGCACGACATCGGTCGTCGGCGCGACGGCCTGCGAGAGGCCTCCCGCCGCCTCGAGCCGTCGACTGTCGGCCACGAG
The DNA here is from genome assembly GCF_054510915.1 of Pseudarthrobacter arbutini. Classification (NCBI taxonomy): domain Bacteria; kingdom Bacillati; phylum Actinomycetota; class Actinomycetes; order Micrococcales; family Micrococcaceae; genus Pseudarthrobacter; species Pseudarthrobacter arbutini. The sequence continues at coordinate 111,843 of NZ_JBTNDQ010000015.1, forward strand.
CGCGCCTGCGTCGAGCAGCCACAGCCCGCCGTAGCAGTCGCGCACGACGTTGTCCCACACGCGCAGGTCGCCGATGTCGGCGGCGACCGCGATGGCGACCGACAGTCCGCGGAACTCGTTCCTCGAGATGAGGGCGTCGTCGAGGATGCCGGGCAATCGCGACGCGCCGAGGTTCACGCTCGACTGCCTGCGGCTCAGGGCGGTCTGTGTCAGGAGGTAGCCCACGAGCAGGTGGAATGGCCCATCGTCGACGACCGGCACGATCGGGTCGTGCAGGAAGCGGTTGTCGGTCAGCTCGAAGCCCCATGCCCCGCCCGCGGCGAAGACGCCGACGCCGAAGACGTTGCGCGGCATCGTCTGGGCATCCTCCCGGTCGGTCTGCTGCGGTCCGACGGTGAAGCGGAAGAGGCAGTCGCGCACGGCCAGCACGGCGCAGTTGATCGCCCGTATGCCGATCGACACCCAGCGGTTGGCCTGATCGGCGTTGATGCCCCGGACGGCCTCGCGGTCGAGCATCCCTCCCGTCGTTCCGCTCACCCGGGCGAGCACTGCGGGGATCTGCGGCATCTCGAACTCCAGGCCGCTGATCGTGACGTTGTCGGCGTCGACGAGGATCACCATCCCGTGCCCGAACGGCTCCTCGCGTCCTTCCCGGACGGTGAGGACAGCGCTCTCGTTGCAGTTGCGCAGCGTCAGGTTGGAGTGCCGGTTCGTGAGAACGATGGGACGCTGCAGCTCGTACCGCCCCGGAGTGAAGCAGACGAGCACGCGGTCGCCGCGCTCGTCGACGGTGCGACCCGCGACGGCCCGGTCGATGCGCGCCTGCAGCGTGCCGTCGGCGGCGTGCGACGGGCGGACCTCGATCGTGCAGCACCCGGAGCCGTCCAGCTCGGTGAGCGGCTGGAAGGGGTTGCGGCAGTCCTCGAGGACGTCGAGCTCGCTCCGGCCATGCCACGCGATGACCGCGAGCGGCGCGACCCACTGCCGAGGTCCGTTGGGCGGCTGCGGGGTGCGGAGGAACCGCGCGGGGTAGACGGCCGTCGGAGTCGAGGGGCGCACGGCGATGCACCAGAAGTCGTCGACGTGGAGGTTGCCGCCGGCGTCGGCCGTGATCGTGACCTGGACCCCCGTCGAGCCGAGCGTGATCGGCTGGCCGGGCTCGGCATCCGTGATCTGCTCGTCCCACACGCGGAGGTAGAGCTGCGGTGTCTCGTCGGTGTCGGTGTAGGCCGCCGGCAGCGGCGCGGGGAAGGTCACGGTCTTGAGGTCGGGATCGTACGGCGTCGTCAGGACGCCGACCTCGCCCGCGAGAGCCGCGACATAGCCCTCGACCCCGCCGTCGGTGCCCGCGAGCTGCGCCGTCGCGCGGAGCGCCTGCACCGGCTGTCCCGCTCGCGGACGGTGGAAGTCGTCGACGGGCGAGCGGTCGAGCGTCAGCACCGGGTTGGCGCTCTCGTCGGGCGTCACGCGGTAGAGGAACGACGCGTCGTCGTAGCCCCACACGATGTCGAAGCGACCGTCCTGCGCGATGCGCGTGAGCTGCACGCGCAGCGTCTGGTTCTCGGCGCCCAGGTACCCGCCGGTGCTCGTCGGCTCGCACGGGCTCGCGGGGGCCGGGTCGGCCTCCCATGTGACGAGCAGGCGTGAGTCCGAGAGCAGCGCCGCCGTCTCGGGGTCGTGCCGCAGACCCAGCTTGAGCCACCGCTTCCGGTCCTGCGCCATGGCATCGGCGCAGGTCGAGGCATCCGTCTCCGTCCGCACGATGCGCTGCAGCAGTCGCGTGCGGGCGGCGCCGTCGGGCCCGCCGAGCGCCACCTCGTAGAGGGCGGGATCCTCCACGGCAGTGACGTCGGTCTCCTGGACGACGAGCAGGACGTGCTCGCGGCCCGACTCCCGCCATCCCCGTCCGCGGTCGAGCCAGTCAGGCTGGTGGTAGTCGCCGATCTTCTCGTTGAGCTCGACCCGCCAGCCGCCGACGTACATCGTCCCGGGGCCGATCGTGAGCTCGAAGCCGGTGCCCGCGCTGACGGCGTACCCGTCGTCGGGGGTGCCGGTCGGACCGACGATGTCGATCACCTCGGCGCGCTGCTCCTCGGTGTCGATCGTGCGCTGCTCGTTGGCCTCCGCCTCGAGGCTCACGCGGCCCTGCTGCGGGACGACGCCCCGGTAGAGCCGTGCGGGATCGAAGGAAAGGCGCGCTACATCGGTGGCCATGGTCTCCCTCTCGTCAGTTCGCCGACGGGATCGGCCCCGGGCAGATGGATGAGCACCGGCGCGAGGCCGACCGGCAGGTACTCCTGCGCCTTGATGAGGAGCGAGCGGTCCTTGATGCTCGCGAAGTCGCGGCAGAAGACGCCCATTTCGGAGCGGTTCCCGCTGCCGCTCAGGAGCGTCGGAGCCGCGCTGGTGTCGCCGCTCAGGATCGCGGAGTCCGCGCCGTCCGAGAGTTGGGCGTAGCCCCACTCGCCGTACCGGCGGCTCACCATGACGGGTGCACCGGGGGCGAGCTCGACGGATTCGTATCGCCGCGGCAGGTGGCTGCCGCTCGCCCACGCCGAGAAGCGTACGCAGCCGTCCTGCGTGTCGCGGACGAGCACGACGTCGTCGAGGATCGACTCGCTGCATTCCAGCCGGTGGGCGTAGCCGCGGCCCAGGATCGTGCTGCGCTCGAGCCGTACCACGCCCGCCTCCAGGGCGAGTGCCGCATCGGCGAGCGCGAGCGGGAACCCCTCCGCGATCAGCAGCCGATTGAGGGAACGGATGCCGGCGGCATCGGCCGGAGGCGAGGCCACGGCCGCGAGGGTCGAGGCGCTGAGCAGCCGCTGCGCGAACCTCGAAGCGTCCCAGACGAGGGGTCCGTCGACGGTGGCTTGAAGAGCGGTCGCGACGAGCGCGGCGGTCGCTGCAGCGACGGACGTGTTCTCGTCGTGCGCCGCGACGGCGGCTGTCGTGGCGGCATCCAGCTGCCCCGCGAGCCACCTCCCCAAGGGCTCCCGCTGGAAGCGGAGGGCGCTCACGATCGAGTCCGCATCGCGCAGGCCGTCGAGGTCGCCCGGCAGCTCGGCGGGCAGTCCCTGCACGACCGAGTCGGTGATGACGACTTCGTCGACGAGCCCTGCCGTGCGGGTGCGGATCGGGCCCGTGATCGACCGGTCGACCGTGAGAGTGTCGATCGTTCCCTCTATCCACAGCGTCGTCGGCCTGAGCTCCCGGCCGTCGACCGCCTCGTCCCAGACGGCGGCCGGCGTGTGGAGGGCTCCCGACCCGCCCGGATCGAGCGTGCAGCACGACACCACGACGTCGGTGAAATCACCGCGCAGCACGATGTCCGTGCCGCTCACGAGAAGACCTTCGAGCCGCAGGGTTCCCCCGTCGCCGGTGAAGACCCACTCCGCACCGCCCGCCGCCCGCACGACGGTGCGATCGCCGTCCTCCGCGCGGATGACGACGTCGCGGATGGCGGGCACATCCGCCGTCGCGGTCAGGGTCCGGCCGTCGCGGACGATGACCGTGCCGGTGCCCGACAGGCTCCCGATCGCGCCGGGCAGTGCGACGGCCGACCCGCCGTCGATCCGGGTGCGCGGGGAGGGATCGACGGACTGACGGATGCCGGGTCGCCGCCGGTCGTACGGGCCTGCGCCGATGCGTGAGAAGAGGCCGTGCTGGTACCCGACCTCGACCTCGGCAGGGCCGCCCGGCAGCACCTGGAACCGACCGACCTCGGGCCAGACACGCACGTCGGCGACGTCGAGCGGGGCGCCGGCCCCCGTCGGGGTGACGGAGAGGCTCACGGGCCAGGTGTCGGCGGCCTCCGGCTGGAAGGGATCGTCGGGGTTGAGGATGGCGTCCCACAGCGGCTCGGTGAGGGGCGTCGGCAGCTGCCACAGCGGCACGGGCAGCCACGCCTCGCCGTAGTCGTTGGCACCGCGCCGCGACGCAAGGAAGAGCGGAATCTTGCGGCCCGTCGGGTCGAACGCGTAATGGCCGGGGCAGGCCGCGACCGGCACGGGCGTCGCCCGGTCGACACGCATGACCTCGGTGCGCCACAGGAAGAACCCGATTTTGGGGATGCCGTACCAGCCGAGGTCTCCTCGGCCGATACGCACGTCGAGAGAGTGGTGGAACTCATCGAACGCCGAGTGCGCGAGTGTCCCGCCGAGGGGGTCGCGGAGGTCGGCCCAGCCACCCGCGGGCGTTCCCGTGCGGACGCCGGTGAGCCGCTCGGCGTGCTGCAGGCGCCTGGCGCGGACGGGGTCGGGCGAGTCGGCGGGCCATCCGATCGCCGGATCGAGGCCGTGACGGGAGCGGGCGAGCGAGTGGAAGAACTCGATGACGCGGGCATCGTAGCCCGTGACGTCGTTGGCGAGCCGCTCGAGCAGCTGCACCGTCCCCTTCGCGCGGCGGTAGGTGATCGTGCGGAAGACGTCGAGCCGCTGCCCTCGCGCGTCCATCGCCGGAACGAGCCGCGTCGCGAGGAGATCGGCGAGGTACGGGATGACCCAGCTGTCGGACGTCTCGACCGACTGGTCCTCCCACAGCCGGTCGATGCTACGGCGCACGTCGGCCATCGACCAGCCGATCCGCGCCAGCAGCTCACGCAGCGGCCCGGGGACGTCGATCGTCTCGCTGTCTGCGGCGCGGTGGTGCTCGGGGACGAGCGACCAGAGCTTCGCCGCGTAGCGCTGCTCGTAGGCATCCTGAACCGTCACTGCGCCACCTCCCCCGTGAGCAGCACGAGCTTCGGCAGCACGTGGAAGAAGCCGCCGTCGCCGGGGTCGAACCGGGGGCCGACGGAGATGTGCAGGCCGCTGCGAATCCAGTAGAACCTCAGCTGACGGCTCGCGAGCACGCCGGGCACGTCCGTCAGGACGCGCTCGAGCCCGCTGCGGTAGAGCGGCTCGCCGAGGGCGAGGATACCGGGAGCGAAGAGCTCATCGAGCACCGCCTGCCGGGCCGCGTCGACGACGGGTGCGATGACGTACTGGGGATCGACCGTCAGCACGACGCGCAGGGCGGCCGGCACCTGGACAGCAGGGAGTACGGTGAGCGGGCGGTTGGGGTCGCCCTGTGCGCGGAGCGCGGCACGCGCGGAGTCGACGGCGGCAGCGTCGTCGCCCACGTAGACGCTGACGGTCGGCCGCTGCTCCTTCGCGTCGAACGCCCACACCGTCGTCGCGCGCACGACGCCGGGCGCGGCCGCGGCGCAGGCGGCGTAGTCGCCGCCCGAGATGGCGCGGCCGAAGGTCAGCACCGAGCGGGGGGCGAGGTCGCGGATCTCCTCGGCGGGCTGCGCGTCCGATCCACCGCCCGGGGGCACGGGGTTGCGCACCGACCTCAGGTTCGGCGGCGACGAGAGCAGCTGCGTGAGGGCCCCGGAGGGCGGCACGGCGGCGCCCGCCCCGACGCGATACGTCGCCGTCACGAGCGATCCGGTGGGAAGCCGCCGTCCCGCGAGGCCGTCGCCCGTGCGGACGTGCGTCTTGCCCTCGTCGTCGTTCCACGTCGCGAAGACCTCGTCGCTCCGCCGGCGACCGTAAAGGCTCGGCACCTCGGTCCAGCGGCGGCCGTCGACGACGAGTTCGATCGTCGAGGAGTAGCCGTCGCCCGACCGGCCCGGGAAGTCGGCGCGGAACGTCACGGGCGACTTGGCCAGAGCGAAGTCTTGGCAAGGGGCCGAGGCATCCCCCCGTCCCAGCTGCTCGTCCCGCACCGTCGTGCCGCGGCTCACATCGATGAGGTCCCACAGGAGGCGCAGCGGCGGCTCGAGGGCCGACGCGCCGCCGGACAGGGCGACGCGGCTCGTGCCCGCGACGTGCACCGCCTGCACCTCGGCGCCGACACCGTTGGCGTCCTCGACGACGGCGGTGACCGCGACCCCCGCCGCCGCGGCCGGCGGCGCCGCGAGAGTCACCGACGAGGGCAGGGCGTTCAGCACCCGGACGGGCGTGTCGAGGAGCGTCCCCACCTCGCGCCAGCCGCTCTGCACGACGACCTTCGCGGGCTGCGAGCCATAGCGCGAGGTGAGGCCCACGCCCGAATGCGGCTGCACCGTGAGATTCGCGACCTGCAAGGGGATGCCGGGGGTGTCGCCCGTCGGGGGGACCGTCGGCGACGCGGCGAGGGCGTTGGCGTACCAGAGGACTTCGGCGTAGTCCGTGAGCCGCACGACGTCGAAGTTCGTTCCGGGGCTTCCGCCGACCCCTGCGCCCGGAAGCTCGACGAGCAGCGGATCGCCCGCCGCGAGGTGCCGCGCCGGCGCGTCGAGCGTTAGCGTGCCCGCGGCGACTGCGGCCGCCCCTGCCGGTAGCGTCGTCAGGTGGCCCGTGCGCGTCGCGCGCAGCAGACGGTAGTCGGCCGAGGCCGCATTCGACGGCAGGCCGACCGTGCCCTCGAGGAGAACCCGCGTGTTCTTGCGTCCATGCGCGTCGGCTTCGACGGCCGTGCCCGTCACCTTCACGACGACGGCCGGGGCATCCGCTGATCCCCACGTTTTCGTCGTGAGCAGCAGCCGCTCGCCGGTCTTGAGGGCCTGCATGCCCTTGAGCAGCACGCCGCCGCGCGCGACGAGCCGCGGCTGCGCGGGCACTTCGGCGGTGCCGGGGGGCGCCGACGGCGGGGGACCGGCGAGAGGCGGAGCATCCGTCCCTCCCGCGGGCCGAGCCGGCACGCTCGTCGGGCGGTCGAAGCGCGCCTCCTCGTCGACCTCGAACGTCTGCGAGGGGATGCCGGGGCTCGCCTTGCTCGCGATCGCGAGGCCTTTCGGCACGACCAGGGGCCCCGGGCCGGAGGCGATGACGGCCAGCCGGCCGGTCGCGGCGATCGCGGGGCGCGGCCGGTAGCCGAGCAGTCCGACGAGGCCCGCGACGCTCTCGGGGAGCACAGCCGTGCGCAGGTAGTGCTCGTTGGCGTAGCGCTCGTTGTAGAAGGCGAGGACGTCGGCGACGTACGCCCACGCGTCGAGCACCGCGAGGCCGAGGTCGTCGCCGGCGCTCGGCTTCCAGTTGACGAGCTCGCGCTCGCCGTCGAGCTGCTCGAGCAGGGCTCGCCGGAAGGTCGGGAAGGTGCCGATCCGGTACGCGAGGCGCTCCGCGCCGGCGGGGTTCGAGATGGGGAAGCGGCTCGGCTTGACGCCGCATCCCGTCTCGCATCCGCACCCGCAGCCGCACGTCATCACGCCACCCCCTTCACGACGACGCGGATCGAGCCGCGATCCGGCCGGTTGGGGTCGTTGTCGGCGCGGAGGATCTCGTCGGCGCTCACCGCGACGACCTCCGGCAGTGGGACGTACCAGGACACGTAGCCGCGGCGGCGGTAACGCACCGCGACGACGCCGTCGACGCCGGCCGCGCGCTGGATGGATGCCTCGAGCTCGCTGCGTTCGAGCGGTGCGCCGAAGAGCAGCCGACCGGGGGCGAAGAAGCCCAGGCGGCCATCGCACGTCCTGCCTGTGCCGAGTTCGTCGAGGACGGCTTCTTCGACCTCGCCGCGGCGCGCACCGGGGAGGGCGCAGACCGTCACGACGAGGTCGAGGCCGACGTACCGGGGGGCGGGCGTGTGGACGTCGTACCCGGCGAGCCGCCGCCGGTCGAGCAGTTCGATGAGCTCGCCGGTCTCCTGGATGCTGGGCGCCTCACCCGTCGGGGGCTGCGCGGTCGTGAAGACGCTGAGCCAACTGCCGGTCCAGCGGACCTTCGTGCCCGCGTCGAGCACCCACGGCAGTTCCTTCGCCGTCGCCGTGTAGTCCTCGGCGCGCACGGCGCGGAACTGACGGGTACGGAAGGCGTACGGCGCGTTGTCGCGGATGTGCGCGATCGACTCGCGATCCTCGCCGCCCGTCGCGGGGAACGCGTTCGTCGCCGAGAGCACGATGTCGTCGAGATCGTCGCCGACAATCGTGATGGCGTCGGCCGCGACGTTCCCCGTCGCACCCGCCGTCGTGCGGTACGTGAGCTCGAAGCGTGCACCCGTCGGCGGCAGCTCGCCGAAGACACCGTCGCCGAAGCGCACCGAGTCGCCCGCGTCCCCGTCGTACTCGAACCAGGGCAGGTCGCGCGGCGACCGGCGGATGTCGCGGTAGACGACGGGGTCGACCGTGTAGGCCTGCTCGAACAGGTCGGCGTCGAGGAGCGTGCGGCGCCACCGCCAGACCGTCGCGGTGTCGCCGGAGGTCTCGGGCAGTTCCACGACGGCGATCTCGGGGAGCCGGACGTCGCCCTCGCGCACCCACGCGAGCATCCCGGAGGCGAGCGTGTGGAGGTACTGCGGAGTCGCGTCGTCGCAGCCCGCATCCGGTCCGCTGCGGACGACGGCCGCGAGGGGCGCGACGGGACCCGCCGGGTCGGGGTCGATGACGAACTGCTCGCTGAAGCGCAGGCCCTCCACGGCGGGCACGAGGTTGCCTGCGAGCACGGTGCGGTCGAGGGCGTGCTCGAAGGCGAGGGCCTCGCTCGCGTCCCAGGTCAGATGCGTCAGCTTCTCGTTGTACAGGGGGTCGGACTCCAACACGGCGCCCGTCAGGTGCACGACCTCCCGGACGGGCGGGTCCGCCGCCGTCGGAGCCGCGGTGTCGATGAGGAGCGCGAGCCCGACGATGCCCTCCTTCGGATCGCCGACGGGGAAGCCGAAGGCCTGGCCCTTCACCCACATCTCGGTCGAGCCGGCAGGGAGGCACACCAGGGCGTCGTCCCACCAGTAGGGCAGGATGCGCGCGACCGGCTGCGGGCCCGTGTGGTCGGAGCGGTTCCACCGCGGATCCACCGGCAGGGGGTCGGTCCGCAACGCTCCCGAGCCGGGGTCGAGGAGGGGCCCGCCGAGCTCGAACGGCAGGGTCGTCCCATCCGGCAGCCCCGCCCCGACCGTCAGGCCGCGGGCCAGCGCCGGAAATCCGACGTCGATCTGCACGAGGGCCTCTGCCGAGGTCGCGGGCGTCGGCTCGTAGTCGACGAGCCGCGCGTGGCGCACTGCCGACACCTGCTGCGTCGCCGTCGCGAGCGCCGACTCGCCCGTGATCCGGTCCTGCAGGTACGAGAGGTCGTCGCCGGCCGCACTGAGGAGCTCGACGAGCATCATGCCTACGTCGGGCTCGTCGCGCTCCACCCACTGGGGGTAGGCCGATGCGGCGTAGTCGAGAAGGGCCGTGCGGAAGCTCGTGAAGTCCTTGGCGAGATAGTCGATTGGAGGGGATGGCGTGTCATCGGGCTCGCACTCCTCCTCGTCGGCGCAGTCGAGCGTCGAGGGGCATCCGGCCTTGAAGGTGAAGAGGATGCCGGCGTAGAAGGGGTCGAGCGCCGAGCTCGCGATCGAGAGACGGTAGTGCGAGAAGTCACCGGGGAAGGGCGTGCGGAGCGTCAGCACGGGGCGGCCCGCGTCATCCGTCGTCCAATCGGCCGCCGCGATCGGCAGCAGGGGAACCGACGCGACGCTCTCACCACCCTTGATGCGCACGGGGTTGGTTGCGGCGAGCGTACCCTCGACCGTCACGGTGTTGAGGAAGTGGAGGCGCAGGAGCGTCTGCGCGGGGTTGGCGATCTCGACGAAGTCGATCCCGTTGAGCGCCGTCGAGGCGACGAGGTCGGCGAGGCGGTCGGACATGTCAGCCCACCTTCACCGTGACGCTGTCGGGCGTGCGCGCCTCGACGAGCGAGTACGACACCGTGATGAGCATCGCGCCCTCGTCGAGACCGCTCGCGGGTGTCGAGGCGCCCGACACGACCTCGACGTCGATGAGCTCGACCTGGTCGGCGAGCCAGCGGTCGATCGACTGCTGCACCTGGATGCGCACCGTCGCCGCGAGCGCGTCGGACTGCGGCGCGAAGATGAGTCGGCGCAATCCGCAGCCGAATTCCGGCAGGCACACGCGCTCGCCGGGGCTCGTGAGCAGCAGCTGCTTGACCAGCTGGCTCACGTGGTGCGCGTAGTCCGTGCGGGCGATCTGATGGGATGCCGCGTCGACGCGCAGCGGGTGGGCGTAGTCGTGCCGGATCACAGTCCGCTCACCGCCGTCTGCGTGCCGACGATCTGCACGGGACCCTGCACGGCCTTGTCGCCGGCCCTGCAGAGCCCGACGCTGTCGGTCGTGAGCGGCTGATCCTGCACCATCGTGGAGCGCTGGGCCGTCACGATCCACTCGACCGTGAGGCAGGGATGCGGCGACCCGGCGACGTTGAAGACGCAGCCGCCGATCGGGAAGCTGTCGCCGGCGAGCACGACGGGCTCCCCGCCCATGCGCACTTGCGTTGTGCCGGGCACGGGCATGACCTTGCCGCCGTGGGGGCAGAGGAGGCTCGCGGACGCGGCCAGGAACGTGCCCATCACGTCACCTCCAGGGCGCCGTCGTTGACCGACACGCTCGAGGAGGTGACGGCGACGGATGACGAGTCCCGCTTCGTCGTGACGCCCGACGAGTCGAAGACGATGCTCGCGCCGTTGGCGTCTTCGATGCGCAGCTCGCCCGCGTCGTCGTCGAACACGATCTTGAGGCCGCCCGCCGTCGCGATGACCCGCACCTGCTCGCCCGCGTCTTCGGGGATCTCGTCCTCGAACCAGAAGCATCCCGTCCAGATCGGGTAGTGCACGTCGCCGCCCTCGAACTCGATCCAGACGCCCGAGCCGACCGCGGGGAGGAACGCGAAGCCCTCGCCCTTCCCCGCGAACGGCACGCAGGGCGTCGCCCAGGCCGGCGTCTCGGCGAGCACGGCCGGCACCGTCGCCTTGACGCGCATCTTGGTCGCATCGACCTCCTCGACGATGCCGCGGTACTTGCCGTAGTAGCGGTGCCGCAGCTGGTCGGCGAGCTCGTAGAGGAGTGGATCGGTCATCACGCCTCCGGTCCGACGGTGTTGCTCACGAGGGCGAACGCCATCATGTGGGCCTGGGTCGAGAAGGTGTGGCGCACGCTCCACACGAGGTACTTGCCAGAGAGGAGCGACCCGCAGCCCTCCACTGTGACGACCTGACCGACGCGGAGAACCCGCTTCAGGACGTTGACTTCGGTGGTGCCCTCGCAGCGCACGAACCAGTTCGACTCCCGCAGGAGGCCCGCGCTGCGGTCGGGAAGCTCGGTCGTGTCGGCGGCGGCCGTGAGGAGCACCGTGCGCTCCTTCCCCGCGAAGTCGGCGAGTGTGCGGGCGTCGAGCGGCGACAGGCCCGAGTCGCTCGTCGCGGCGCTGACCCCCGTCTTGTCGTTGTCCGCGAGGCTCACCTGGCGCGTCTCGACGGACGTGGGGCGCGAGGCATCCCATGAGAAATCGAGCACCGGCACGGCGGAGGTCGCCGGATCCGTCACGCCGATCGTCACGACCGAGTCGGCGTCGAGGTCGGGAGCGGCGAACCACCCCGACCGCACGCCGGCCATGTCGCCGGCCGTCACGCGGAACCACCGGCCCGTGCGGCGCGCGAGGCGGCGGAGGAAGTCGGCGTCCGAGTCGCGCTGCACGAGGGCGTGGTCGTCGTCGCTGTGCGTCGGGCCGGGCTCCTTGCCGTTGGCGGATGCCGCGACGATGCCGTAGGTCGAGAAGATCTGCTCCGCGACATCGGCCTCGGTCATCCCCGACCACACCTTCACGTGCTCCGTCATGCCCATGAGCACCGTCGCGTCCTGACCCCAGACCTCGACGTTCGCACCGGCCGTGCCGCTCGGGAGGTGCACCTTGTGCGTCAGCACGTAGCCGTCAAAGATGCACTCGTCCGCGGCATCCGGAGCCGTCGCCACGACCGCGATGTTGGCGTAGGGGCGCAGCTTGGCGTCGCTCACCCACGTGAGCTCTTCGTCCTTGACCCCGACGGGCAGCGTCAGCGAGATCGCCCCGGGGAGGTCAGCGTTCTCCTCGACCTCGAGACGGCTGATCTGCTCGTAGAAGTCCTTGTCGACGGGTGTGCCCTCGAAGAGCACCTGGTACTCCGACATGTCACCTCCCCAGTCCGGGGATGCCGATGAGGTCGTGCGTCGCGAGCGCGTCGGGCGACATCGCGTCGTTCGCGTCGCACAGGAGCCATGCCCGTGTCGCGTCGCGCGTGTACTGGTGGGCGATGACGTCGAGGCGCTCGCCGTCGGCGCGCCGGTGCCAGCCGACGAGCCGCGTCGCGGCAGGTCGTGCCGCCTTCGTGACGGTCACGACCGTCCCGTCAGCGAGCGTCACCTGGTAGGTGCCGGCGTCGGCGTAGCGGCTGTCTGACGTGAACATCGCGGCCTCAGATCGGGAGCATGCCGAGCACGGAGTCGGCGGAGTTGACGAGGTTGGCGACGGCGAGCGCCTGGCGCAGGCCGTGGGTGTAAGTGTTGGCCGCCTTCGCGAGGGTCTTGAGGGTGTCGGCGTTGTGCTTGAGCTCCTCGTCGGTGAGCACCCGCAGGGTGATCTGCACCTCGGCCTTCACAGGATTGAGGATCGTGTCGTAGAGCCGCTCTGTGACGGTGAGCGCCGTCACGCGCACGGGCACGATGCGCCCAGGACCCCAGACGAAGAGGCAGGTGTTGATGGTGGATGCCGGCACCTTTCGCTTGACGCTGTCTCCGCCGCCCCCTCCGATGAGCGACGTGACGGTGCCGAGCAGGCCGCTCTCGGTGTCGGACGACGGGAAGAGCAGCATCTCGAGGGCCGCGAGCCGCGAGGCGACGCCGCTGATCGTCGCGAGCCCGCCGGAAGCCCCTCCTTCGGCGATCGAGTCCGCCGCGTCGAGCGACAGCGTGAAGCTGAACGATTCGCCGGGGTTCCCCTCGACCGCGAGCGGATTGGTGGTCGTCTGGTTGGGACCGGCCCTGGGCGCTTCGGGCTGCGTCCACGCGTGCGACATCGTCTCGGGGTTGTACTGGAAGACGATGATGTTCGGGATCGGGATGAGCGGCGTCGGCATGAACTCGACGATCGCGCCCCGCAGGTAGAAGCCGCTCATGGTCGGCCACCCGTCATGGCGGGCGCGCTCGATCTCGGAGTGCCGGACCCGGCGGAGCGGCTCGAGGCCTCGGTCTTCGTCTCCGCTCCCGTGATCGCCGCCTCGATGGCCCGGGCGACGGCCTCGCGCAGGGTCGCCAGGCCGCCGGTGCCGGGCTGCGCGACCTCGACCCGCACGGTGCCGGCGGGAGGCAACGCCATCCCGGCGATGTCCTCGGCGAGGAGGCGCGCAAGCTCGTGGGCCTCCGCGTCGCTCAGGGGACCGGTGTGCAGGGTCAGGCGGTCGATCCTCACGACGCCACCACCGTCCCGTCGGAGGGCACGGCGACCCGCAGGACGGCGCCGCGCTTGCCGAGCTCCCGACGGGATGCCGCGACCACAGTGTCGAGGGTAATGAGGCGCCCCGCCTGCCGCGCGTCGAAGGCCGCTCCGAGCGCGATCGTCGTGATCTCGGCGCCCGTGAGGTCGAGGTGGGTGGCGAGCCACTCGTGGTCGAGGTGGTCGGTGACGGGCACTCCACGCGACGTGTGACTCGGCAGCGCCGACCGCCACAGCCGCAGCCGTTCGGCGTGCGCCGGGGCGACGAAGTCGACGACGGTGCGCAGCCGCCGGAGGAAGGCGGGGTCGAGGTCGCTCTTGCGGTTGGTCGCAAGCACCGCGACCCCCCGGAACGAGTCGAGGCGCTGCAGGAGGTAGTCGATCTCGATGTTGGCGTAGCGGTCGTGCGCGTCGCGCACCGCGGTGCGCTGCCCGAAGAGCGCGTCGGCCTCGTCGAAGAGCAAGAGGATGCGACTGCGCTCGGCCTCGTCGAAGACCGCAGAGAGCTGCTTCTCGGTCTCGCCGATGTACTTGCTCACGACCGTCGCGAGGTCGACGCGGAAAAGCTCCAGGCCCAGTTCCCGTGCGAGCACCTGCGTCGCCATCGTCTTGCCCGTGCCGCTCGGACCGGCGAAGAGCGCCGTCACGCCCGAGCTCGAGAGTGCGAGGCGCCGGAACTCCCACTCGTCGAGCACGTCCGACCGAAGCCGCACCTCGACGAGGAGGCGCTCGAGGGCGCTCTCGACGTGGGCGGCGACGACGAGGTCGCTCCACGAGTACGGCAGGGGGACGCGCTGCATCGTCGAGAGCGACCCTTGACGCACGCGACCGGCGAGCACGAGCGGCGCCGATCGCCCCGCGCGCGCCGCCGTCTCGATCTCGGCCGGCGTGAGCTCCCAGTCGCTGACCGCGGCGGGGGGATCGAGGACGGATGCCGCGCCCCACAGCTCCCGACGCTGCGCCGTCGTCGGGCTCGGCAGGTCCCACCGCAGCCGCACGAGCCGGCCGTCGCTGCGCGGCGCCGCTTCGCACGCGACGAAGGTGAGGCGCTCGTCGTCGATGGCGACGGCCTCGTCGAGCGCCGCCGCGACGACCGCGACACCGCCCAGGAGTCGCGCCGCGCGCAGGCCCCGGATGCCGCTGCCCGCCGTGACGAGCACGGGTCGGCGGCCGATCTCCCCGGCGAGCTGCGCGAGCAGCGTCCGCCGTCCCGCCCCGGACCGCCCGACGAGCTCAACGACGGCCGCATCCAGCGCCACGAGCGCCTCCATCATCTCGGCCAGGAGCGCGGGATGCAGGCACTGGAATTCGCCGGGGTCGATCGGCTGCGCCTCGCGCCGCACCGCGAGCCAGTCGGCGCCAGTGAGGAACGCCGCGATCTCGGCATCCATCGCCCACGGCGTCGTCGACTGCCACTCGCCCTGAGGGACCGCGAGCTCCCAGCGCGCCACCGCCGACGCGGGACCGGGCTGCGCGCCCAGCGGCCAGCCCCAGAGGAGTGCCGCGGCGGCGGGACTCGCGGCGGCCGGCATGGCCGTGTCGTCGAGGTAACCGAGCACTCGCGGGAACCGGGGGTCGAGCTCGCACGCGCTCACGACGGCGAGCCATTCGACCTCGAAGGCGTCGAGGCCGAGCGCCTCGACGAGGCGGGCCCAGTGCGGATCAACCGCGATCGCCTCGTGCACGGCGGACGCCTCGGGCACGGGCTCGACGGCGCGCGGCGCGAGGATGTCGTCGATGGCGGCGTGGATCGTGGCGCCGTGGGTGCTCCACCGCTCGCGCTGCTCGGCGACCCGGGCCGCGGCCAGGTCGCGCAGGGCGCCGAGCCACTCGCTCATGTCACCACCGCCCACTTGACGGGATCGGCTTCGATGTCGTTGGCGCGCAGGCCCACGAGGTACGTGCCCGGCGTCGTGCCCGCCGGTGCCGAGAAGGTCAGCGTCGACCCCTGCAGCCGCCACTGGCCGGGCTTGGGCGCGCCCGACGTGATGCGGGTCAGGGCGGTCGCTCCGAGCCGCAGCAGCACGCCCGCCGAGGGCACGTTCCCCGCCGTGACGCTGAACCGGCCTTGCGCGTTGGCGGTGACGAGGGGTCCGCCCGCGGGATCGATCCACGAAGCGACGTTGAGGGGCACCGCGTTCGATTGCCACCCCGGGTCGCTCGGCCGCGTCAGCACGACCTCGTGCCGCCCGGGCACCGGCGCACCCCCGCCCGTCGGCGGCGTGAGCCTGAAGGGCGGATCGCCGGCCGTAACCCACGTCGCCGTCACGTCGGTCTCGGTGCGCGTGCCGCCGGGGTACGACACGAGCACGACGTGGTCTCCCGACAGCACGCCGGCGCCGTCGAGCACGACTTGCTGCGCCGCCGCGGCGGGTCCGGGCGCGGGGGCCGTCGTCGCGGGAGAGAGCTGCACGGACTCGTCGATCGGCCCCGGCGCGGTGTAGACCAGGGTCCGGCGCGTCGAGAAGAGCCGCGCGGGCGCGGGCAGCGGCGAGAAACCGGGCGCCGCCACGAGGTTCACGACCTCGGGGTTCGGCGCGTCGGCGGGGAGCGTGTCGGGTGTCAGGAACACCACGCTCACGCGGTACTCCGCGGTGGTCCGTAGGGGCAGGCCGAACGCCTGCCAGAGCCGGCTGAGCTCATCGAAGTTCGGCGCCTCGAGCACCACCGTCGCCTGGCTCGGCGTGATCGCGCCCGGCAGCGGCGTCGGCGCGTTGATCTCGAGGATGGCATTGTCGTGCAAGGCCTGCATCGCGATCCCGAGGATCTGCTGCTCGTGCACGTAGCTCGTCTTCGACTTCGCCGAGACCATGTACCAGAGGTCGAGGCTGAGGGGCTCCGAGGCGACGGGCGGAGTCGTGCCGTGCTGCGCGGCCTGCGACCAGAAGCTGTTCGCCAAGTGCTTGTTCGGTGCGACATGGAAGAGGTAGACGTTCAGCTCGCTGTCCGACAGGCCGGGGTTCTGCGGATGCTGCCCCGACACCGTGACTGAGAACGGCGGCGGCACTCCGCCGAAGACGGGGCTCGTGCTGACGGCGTCGGTCAGGAGGTCCCGCAGGGTGTCGGTGACGATCGAGAGGTCGCGCATGGCTCACGCCTGCCCGAAGCCGTACGGCTGCGCGGGTCGGCTGAGCCGCTCCGGCCGTGCCGCGGGTGCCGCGACGACGCGGGCCGGAGGGACGGATGCCGCGACCGGCGCGAGCACGGGCGGCTGCGTCACGAACACCTCGATGCTGCCGATCTCGACTCGGGCCGGCTCGGGGGCGTGCGCGGCTATGGGGGCGGGCCGCGCGAGCACGACGGGCGTCGGCTCGGTCCGGGCCTCCCGTGGCGCCGGCGCCTCGTCGCGGGCCGTGGGCTGCGCCTCGGTCGCGGGCCGCTCCGACACGACGGGCAGTGCGGCCGGGAACCGGCGTGCGAGATGCTCGAGGCGCTTGAGCGAGACCTCCGTCCCGGCCGGGAAGGTCGGCACCCAGGTCGGCGTCGTCCGCGCGGTGGGGGGCTCGACGGGCCGGGCCGCGGGCGGGGTCGGCGCTGTCGGCGCAGGCAGGGGCGGGGCATCCGTCTCCCGCAGGACCGTGCGCTCCTCGATCCGCGAGATGGGGGCGGGCTCGGGAGCGGTGGGCCGCTCGGCGCGCACGACCGTCACGGCGGGTGGTTCCGGATGCCGCGGCACGGCGACCGAGAGCGGCGACGGGGGCGAGGCATCCGCCGACTGCTCCTGCGGCGGCACGGTCACGGGCAGAGAGGCGAGGCGAGTGCGGTGGGCTGAAGTGACGGGGACGGCGTCGAGCGCCTCGGGCTCGTCCGACGGTTCTCCGAGGTGCGTCGGCCCCCAGTCGGGCTGGGCCACGGCATGCACCGACGTCCGCGCGGCGGGGCGGGCCGAGCGGACGAGCGCGTCGAGGTATCCGCGTGAGCTACGCATCGGCGAGCTCCCGCGTGCGCGCCTCGGGGAGGCGTCCGGCGATCGTGCCGGCGTAGCGACGGCGGCGTGCCGAGGGGAGGGCGAGGATGTCATCCTGGCTCCAGCCGTAGGCCGTCGCGATCAGGTTGACGTCGTCGTAGACTGTGATCGCATCGCGGCGGAGCTCGGCCATGCACAACTCGCGCGCGTCGACCTCGAGTTCGAACGCCCCGCCGCACTCGGGGCACGTCCCCGCGACGGCGGCATGCAACGTCGGGGCCAGCCGCGCCATTGCGGCCCCGATCGAGCGGACCGTCGCCGGGGTCACGGGTCCGCGGACGCATCGCGCGAGGAGGGCGGCCCGGGCATCGAGGGATGCTTCGACCGCCAGCACGTCGCTGGCCGTGGGCACGAGGAACTCGGCCGAGCCGTTCCGCAGCCGGAACCACCCGTCGCCGACGGGTTCGGCACGGCGGCTCGGCCGCGGCCGGTGGTGGGCCGCGTAGGCGGCGAGGCTGAACCGCACGTCGACGGGTTCGAGGCAGCGCACGCAACGGCCCTCGGCGACCATCGTGTCGCCGCGGCGCTGGCGGCGGTCCCAGACGACGAGCAGATCGACGTCACCGATCGGCAGGTCGTGCGCCCCGATCGAGGGGTCGAACCGGACGGCGCTCCCGACGTACTCGACAGCGCCCTCGAGTCCGAGGGCGCTGTCGGCGAGGGCGATGTCGTCACATCCGGTCGCGGGACGCCACGTCGCCTGGACGCCGGAGATCGGGAGCGCGAGCATGGCCTCGCTCAGTTCTCCTTGGGCTCGGCCAGTGACAGGTCGTGCTCCCAGCCCTCGTTCTCGAGCTTGATGTGCTCGATCGCGACGGCGTTGGTGCCGGCATCCAGATCCGGGAGAGCCTGGAACTCCGAGACCCACGCACGGTGTACGAGATAGCGGTGCACGGGCTGGCCCTGCTCGTTGAGGAGCTCGATGCGGATCTCCTTGCGGAGCTTCGAGAGTGACGACGACGGCGCGCCCTTGTCGAGCACCTGCGCGGCGTTGGCCCACTGCTCGAACGAGTCGTCGTGCGTGACGCCGCGCTCGAACGTGATCGGCTCGTACTTGCCGCGGCCGATGCCCTTGCGGATGATCGCGTTGCCCCCCTCCTTGTACTCGATGACGTCGTGCGAGCGCTTGAGCGAGCTGACCTTGCTGACCCCCGCGACGGGCGAGGTCGAGGTGTCGAAGTACACGAGGAAGCGATAGCTCTTGTACGGATCGAACCGCGAGACGTTGACGCTGAACGGCTTGGGCATGACGACTCCTTAGGACTGCGGCTGGCCGGCCAGCTGGGCGATCTTGATGATGACGAACTCGGCGGGTTTCACCGGTGCGAAGGCGACGACGATGTTGACGATGCCGTTGGCCTGATCGTCGGGGGTGGTCGTCGTCGCGTCGCACGTTACAGCGAACGCCTGCGTCGGCGTCGCGCCCTGGAACGCGCGCTGGTTGAACAGGCCGAGCATGAAGTTGTCGATCGTCGTCTTGATCGACACCCACAGGGGCGTGTCGTTCGGCTCAAAGACGACCCAGCCGAGGCTTGCGACGAGCGACTGCTCGAGGAAGAGCGCCATGCGCCGCACCGGCACGTACCGGTACTGCTGGAAGGCCGGGTTCGCCGACACGAGCGTGCGCGCGCCGAAGACGACCGTGCCGATGCCCGGGAACGTCCGCAGGCAGTTCACCCCGAGGGGGTTGAGCGTGCCCTGCCGAGGGTCGGTCATGCGCCCCGACGGAGCGACGCCCGTCGCGTTCTGCACGAGCGCTTCGAAGCCCGCGGGCGCCTTCCACACGCCGCGGTTGGTGTCCTGTCGCGCGATGACGCCGGCGACGAAACCCGACGGTGGCACAAGCAGCGGCCCCCCCGTCGACGGGTCCGACGTGCGGAGGTACGGGAAGTACAGCGCTCCGTTCTGGCTCTTCGCGATCGTTCGCCCCGGCACCTCGTCGTTCATGATCGCGCCGATCATCGGCAGCGGCTCTCCGGTCTTGTCGGCGACGGCGTCGGCGGGTGGGTCCATGATCATGAACGCCCGCTTGCGCTCGGCGACCGCGAGCGCGGCCGAGGTCACGCCGTGGTCCCAGATGCCCGGGGTCAGCAGCAGGTTGAAGATCGGGATCTTGTCGAGCGCTTCCTCGGGCTCGAACGCACGCGTGAAATCGCCCGGGCTGAACGACGTGAACGGCGCTGCCGGCAGGTTCGTATCGAGCGGCGTCGCGCCGAGCGCGGCGGGCCACGTCGTCGGGTACGCCGCCGTCGGTGCGACCGTGACGAGACCCGAGACAAGGGATGTCGCGGTGCCGAGGCGTGCTTCGAGGGTGTTCTCCGCGTCGCCCGCCAAGGGCGCCGGGTTGAGCGTCACGCGCCGGAACGTCTCGGCCCGGCCCGCGTACGAAAGGGTCAGGTCGGCGAGGTCGAGCACGAGGGGTGCCGCGTCGGGATCGCTCGCGCGCAGGTTCGTGATCGAGACCGAGAGCGGATGCTGCGCATCGACCGGCTCCCGGCCCGTGAAGACGATGCCGTTGGCGCCCGTGCCGACCTGCAGGCTCGGGGCCACGACATCCGTCGTAAGTCCGCCGCCGAGGATATGCCACTGCGGCAGCAGCGGGACGACCCAGGCGATCGCGCCGCCGTTCGCGAAGAACTGGTAGACGGCGCGGCCGACGTCGTCCGCGAGCCAGCCGACGTTGAACAGCCCGCCGAACTCGCGCTCGTAGTCGGCGAAGCTGAAGATCTGCACGGCGGCGCGGTGGTGCTGCGGCTTCGTCTTGAAGGGATGCGTGTACCCGACGAAGACCGTCACTGACGTGGGTGCAGCCGTGATGGTGCGGGAGTTGCTGAGGATCTCCTCGACGTACAGACCCGGATAGGTGGGTGTGATGGGCATGCGAGTATTCCCCCCTGGGTCACGTGTAGAGCAGGGTGGCCGCCGCGAAACCAGCGGCTCCGCCGGATAAGTGCGCGGACGAGTCCGCCGGAAGCGCCCCACCGCGCGGCGGTGGAGCGGCGGAGACGAGGTAGGCGACGGGATCGGCGAGGTCTCCGAGCGTGAGGAGCGTCACGGGGGTCTGCGCGCCAGCCTCCTTGCTCGAGTCGTACGTCGCAGTGATCGCGAAGGTTGCGCCGTCCGGCGTTACCTCGTACTTCAGCCCGCCCTTGCCGACGTAGTCGTCGCGGGGGAGCAGTGTGCAGACGATCGCGTTGTCTTCGTCCTTTAGGTCGACACTGGTTTTCTTCTCCATCACTCCGAAGGATGCGACGGGTGGCTTCTTGCTCGCAGCTGCCGACCCTGATTTGATGGCGACCAGTCCCGTGGCGCCAGGTGGATCGCCCTTTACACCCGTGGGCTTGTCGACACCAACCTTGTGTGCGGCGGCATTGCCGTCCACCAACTGCCCCCAGGTGTCGACTTCCGTGGCACTCAGTTTGATTTTGGCGCTCAGCGCCGGTTTGTCCTTCTCCGTCTTCACAGTCACCGTGATGCCGTTACCCTCGGGGCCGGGATGAGCGGCGGTGAGCGCCAGCGCGGGCGCCGGTGGAAGGCTGGCCTGGGGCGTGAGTTCGCCGGCGGCCGCCTTGGTTTTCGCAAGAGCGAGAAGAGTTGCTTGTTCTCCGGCGTCGAAGGCGGCTTTCCAGATCGCCTTGATCTGCACCACTGAGCCCCTGAACTCTAGAGCAGACAGAGGTACAACCTGTTGACCACCAGCGGTTATGGTGAAGCAAAGCGGGGTGGCGCCGGTTACATCGGCGGTCGCGTTTGCCATGGCAGCACTCCGATCATTATGGATGGCACCCAGTCTCGCCCCCGATCCATCACCGGAGCGTCACGTAAGCGTCACGGGGCTGTTGCGGCGGACGTTGTGATTCGCTCATAGGTGATCTCATACCGTCGGCACGCGAGAGAGGGTATGGACATCGTCGACTTCGGCGTTGGACGATATCGTCGGTGACCTTGCAGCATAAGCACGCTCCGCTAGGGGAGATAGACATGCCGATCGATCCAGCACTCCGCGTCATCGCGGTCTTCGGAAGCAACTCCCCGAACGACCAAGAGTTGGCCGCAGCTAAGCTGATTGGTGCACAGATCAGCAAGGCGGGGGCGGTACTTATGACCGGAGGTGATCTGCAGGTGGACCAAACAGGATCCGTGAAGAACGCAGCCATCCTGGCAGCCAGTAAGGTCGAGTCAAAGGGGCGGTCTGCGTCTTGGATAGGTGTCGCCAACGAGAGTCAAGCGGCAAAACCCCAGTGGAGAGGTCCGCGGTCCTTGGTCGTGACGCCTGGATGGCGTCATCGGCGCAACCTCGTAGAGGCCTGCCTATGCGATGCCGCCATCGCTATCGGTGTCACGAGCGCTGGGACCGCTTCTGAGGCGCTGTTTAGTCTTTATCTGGGACGACCACTCGTCGTTGCCGGCGACATACCGGAGGCCGAGAGGAATGCCCAGAGGCTGTATCACTGTGCGGCGACGCGGATTCCGCCGCCACAATACCGGGCCATGGCGATCGATCGCGGCATCCTCGGCGCCTACACCTGGGCCAGCGAGACTGATGCTGTGTTTGACGTACAGCCGTTGCCCGTTGACGCTGCATCCGCCAGCAGCCTGGCGAAAAGACTCTTGGATCAAATAACTCAGCACTCACCTCGCCCCGACTTCGACGAACTGGTAGGAGAGGCAAACTGGGACCGTTTCGTGATGAAAGCCCTCCGTGCCGCGGGTCGAGCGTAGCCGCAACAAGTTGGGCAGAGTTGGCTATCGGAAGATGAGGTGCCATGCTCACCAATTATCAAAGGAATTTGCGATGGGTTGAGGTGATCCGGCTGTCGTGATCGATTTCAAGCGTCTTGCCCGGAGCGGGCCGAGGCGGTGCAGCAGCGGCTGGTCCATCTCACCGAGCAACATACTGAAGATTCTCAGTGACGGCCACAAGGCCGCGCTGGGCATGCGCCTGATGGATTCCGAAGCTCAGTGTCTAGGCCGGGCTGGTGGAACCGGAACAGGATCCGCACCAGCAGATCATCCACAACCCCACCGAGGATGACCTTGCCCGGGCCGATGCCGCCATTGTCCGAGCCGCGTACCGGGTGGACCGTGAACACCTGGACCGGATGCCCGCGCTGAAGGTTATCGCCAGGTCCGGCGCGGCACCGACCTCGTGGACGTCGCGGGGGCGAAACGCCGCGGCATCCCCGTGGTCATTACGCCCGGGAGCAACACGGCGGCCGTCGCTGAAGGCGTGTTCTCCCACCTGCTGGCATTCGTCAAGAAGCTGTCGACTCTGACGTCGCTGGGAGGAACTGTCGCTGTTAAGGCCAGGGCCGCCTCACGGTGTCGTCGAGCATCTGGCGACCCTGGCGCTCGTAACGGACGACGAGAGCGTCGTGGACCTGCGCTGCCAGTTTCGGCGATTGGCCTGCCCACCATCCTGACAGGCAGTGATCGCCCTGAACCGCGGGCGTAGTAACGCAAGAGTAACGGCAGCGGACTCTTAATGGACCGTGAACTACTTTTAGGATCGCGTTCAGGCCCCAAGTCGTGCATGTGACTGATTCTTTGCAGGGCATGCGTCCTGTGACGGAGGAGGTATGCGAAATGAACTCGTCAACCGGTCTCCCTCCGCCTCTAGCTGGTCGGGACTATGTGTGGAATATGAAGCGCCGCGGCGCAGCCGACTCTCTGCTGTTATTTGACGCTGGTCCGAAGGATTGGTGGACAGGGTTATTCAATAATGGAGCTCTGTCGTGGAATTCCATCGGCAACACCAACGGGTTCGGGAACCTGCTGGAAGGACACATGTTCTGGACCGGGGACTTCACCGGCGAGGGCCGCACCGACGTGCTGTTCTACTACCCCGGTGACGGCAACTGGTTCCTGGGCCGCTCCGACGGCAACCAGCTGACGTGGAACTTCGCCGGCAACACCAACGGGTTCGGGAACCTGCTGGAAGGACACATGTTCTGGACCGGGGACTTCACCGGCGAGGGCCGCACCGACGTGCTGTTCTACTACCCCGGTGACGGCAACTGGTTCCTGGGCCGCTCCGACGGCAACCAGCTGACGTGGAACTTCGCCGGCAACACCAACGGGTTCGGGAACCTGCTGGAAGGACACATGTTCTGGACCGGGGACTTCACCGGCGAGGGCCGCACCGACGTGCTGTTCTACTACCCGGTGACGGCAACTGGTTCCTGGGCCGCTCCGACGGCAACCAGCTGACGTGGAACCATGCAAGTCAAGGTTTGCCGGCGGGCGCGGTGCCACCGGCGGCACCGGTGGCACTGGGCCCGCCGGCGGCCGAGGCGCCGGCGGGGCGGTACGGCGCCGCGGTACAGCAGCTATTCGACAGCGACGACATTGTTCGAGAAGCACTGCGCGACAGACTGGTTGACGTCACCGCACAGTCTCTGGACTTGCGGAGGAAGGCGGCGACCGCGTTTTCCGGCTTTTACCCGAGCCGGATCTCCACCGCTGACCGGGAAGGCTCCTCCTACCTTGCGCCCGGCGACGACCTTGTCGAGCTGCTGACCAAGCAGATGAATGTAACGTTTCAAGAGCAGCGGGCTGTGCCCACCGCGGGCCGCTTGCGCCTGCACCTTTCGCCCAAACTGCTCAAGCTCATCGACACCACCAACGCGAACGACCAAAGGGTAGGGCACATCTCGCTGGACGCGCTCCTCAAGCTGGTGCGCGGGTCGGTGCCGCTGCCGCCGACCGATCCGGTGTCAGCGTCCCATGCGCCGGCCCGCGCCGACGAGCTGCTCACGGCGATCACAGCCCCTCCAGCCGAGCCTCAAGCCGGTGATGAGGCCGCGGACCCACCAGCACCCGAGCCGTCGAAGACGACGAAGACGACGACGAAGGACGAGCCCAACCGGCCCGAGGTGCTCGCCAAGATCAAGGAATTGCTGGCTGCGATGCGCACCCCCGAGACCGCCCCCGTCTTCGAGGTGCCCGCACGTGCCGACCAGGGCACGGTGCGCGAAGGCCTGAGCACCTTCGAGCTACGCTCCGGCCCGGCCGACGTCACCAGCTACCACGACTTCACCAACCTGCAGATCGCGTTCCAGGGCGTCTGGACCGAGATCTTCAACGGGCAACTCGAAGACTGCGGCAAGAAGCTCTACGAAGAAGCAGTCAAGCTGAAGACCTTCGCCCGCCTCGACGCGGAGGCGCAGTCGATTGACACCCTCGACGACCTCAAACGCCTGATGGCGGAGGTGCGCGACCTCGCGCAGATCACCATCGATGCCACCCCAGGCGAGATCCGCCCCCCGACCACGGCTAGCAGCCCGGTCAGCCAGAGCACGACCGCCGTCGACGTGGCGAAGAACGTCCTGCTCGGCGGCCCCACCAACGACCCGCTGGTCAACACCATCCTCAACCCAGGCGGCGCGCTGATCAAGGCGATCGGCAACCTCTTCGCCGGGAAACCACAGGTCACCTGGGATTCGTTCCCCGGCCCGCTGCCAGTCGGGAACGACGTCATCACGGTGCGGTTCGAACCCGACGCCGTCCCGGCCGGCACTGTCGAATTCGTGATCGAGAACGGCCCACAGGCCTGGTGGTGGAAGGGCATCGAGTTCCGGGAGTTCGACACCCGCGGAAACGAGATCTCAAAGTTCCTCATCTCGAACGACCCCCGCGACCCCGGCGTGTGGCAAGCGGAAAGCTACAATCGACTACCGCTCTACACGCCGCAGCTCCCCAACGGTGTGCTCGAGTTCCAGAAGGCCGCGCCCGGCCTCGGTTTCGGAGTCCACACCGGCTACTACCTGCTCGCAGGCCTCCCGGACAAGATGCCGGACCGGACGCGAGCGATCTTCCGCTGGGAAAAGGACTCCTGACATGGCAATCGCCGATGGAACCGGAAACGAAACGGGCTCCTCCCGCCTCGAGAACTTGCTGCGCGACCTCGACCGCATGCTCAAACAACCCTACGCGTTCGACGTCTTCGCCGCCGACTCGGTCAACTTCGGCGTCCTGACCACCTACCGCCAGACTTGGGAGTCGCAGAGCTACCAGGTCGGCGACCTCGTGTCGACCATACCCCTGGCTCCAAAGGAAGTCAGGCGCTACACCACGCGCCGCGTCGACAAGCGCACCCGGGCGGTGAAGGAGGTCGACGAAAACCTCCGCACCCAGCGGAACGAAACCACCGACACCGGCCGCGCCGAGTCCGAAATCATCGAAAAGGCAAACAGGAAGTCGAACTTCCAACTCACCGCGAACGAGAGCTTCGGCAACGACGAGACCATGAAGGTCACAGCCAACCAGCTCGTCGCCGGCTCGCAGGAAAAAGAGTCTCAGAACACCAAACGGACGTTCCACGAGAACGTCCGCAAAAGCGCCCAGGAATACCGGCAGCAGCACCGCACCGAAATCGACACGACGACGAGTTCGGAATTCGAGGAGACCACGTTCCAGGAAATTCAGAACCCGAACGACGAGCTCACCGTCACCTACCTCTTCTACGAGCTGCAGCGGACCTACCGGCTCAGCGAACGGTTGCACGGATTCACCCCGGTAGCGCTGGTCGCGAACGACGTCCCGGCGCCGGACGCGATCGACGACTCGTGGCTGGTGACGCACGACTGGGTCCTCCGGCGCGCGATCCTCGACGACTCGTTCCGACCCGCGCTCGACTACCTCACGAAGAGCTTCGTGGGTGCAGCCCTCAACATCGCGATCCTCGAGTCCAACGCTGAGGCCCAAAAGAAGGTGGTCGAAGCGCTCGGCGAGCAGGTGCGTGCTCAAATACGCGTTATCAGCGCCAGCGAGCGAGACGTGCTTTCCGCCGTCCAACAGCTGGGTTCCTCTGAACAGCAGCAAGGGTTCATCGACATCGTGAAGGGGATCTTCGACCCACTCAAAATAGCCGGTACTTCCGACACCGGGGCGGTCGATTCCGCCCAGCTCATAGTCGATTACGCGAAAGAGGCGCGCGACCGGGCCGACCGCGAGAAGGCCCGGCTGCTCGACCAGTTCACCCTCGCTGTGAGCGCTTTACAGGTGGCTATCGACAAACTCTCGTCGGCCGTTCGCGAGCATTACGACAATGTCGCCGCGATCGACCGGCTCCGGGTTCACGTGAAGGAAAACATCCTGTACTACATGCAGGCAGTCTGGAGTCATGAACCGCCCGACCAGCGATTCTTCCGGTTGTACAACATCGACGTGCCGATGGTCGAGTTCGCCTCCGAGGGCGTGACAATCGATGTGAAGAAGGACGCCGGAAGCCTCGCTGACGACCTGCTCAGCCGCAAAATCGGTTCGGTAGAACTGCCACTCCCGGAGACAACGATCGTGAAGCGCAAACTGGTCGACATCGCCGACCTCGACGAAGTGCTCGGGTACAAAGGTAATTACACGATCTTTCCGCTGAAGGACAACAATTACTTGACCCTGCGGATGATGCAGGACTACCTCGAGGTCGGCGACGACTTGCTGCAGCGCGACCCGGACGAGTTTGCCGAGCTCATGGTAGAGGAACTCGCCGAACTGGCCGCTGGCCTGTACGAGCGCAGCCCCGAGCGGTTCGAAGAGCTCCGCGAAAGGATCCGGACGGGCCTCGTCGAGAAACTGGCCTCCCCTCGGGCCGGATCCGACCTCGTCATTGTGCCGACGACCTCGCTGTACGTGGAGGCGCTGGTAGGCACGCACCCGCTGCTGGAGGACTTCAAACTGATCCACCGCGCCCTCGACGTGAAGAAGGTCCAGGCCGATGTGAGGCACCAGGAGCTGGAGAACCTGCGGCTGGCCCGCCGCCTCTTCGCTGGCAAGGACGAGGACCCTGACATCGACAAGAAGATCGTGGTCACTGGCGAGGCACCCGTAGTGGTCGGAACCGAATGATCTCGGGTCTCGGCCAGCAGTTCGCCGGACTGCAGAACCTACCGCTTCGAAAACCCGCAGCGGGGCCGGCCAAGCCGCTCGTGGCCACTCTTGCGCAGCGGGCTGCAGCGGAGCGCCTCGGCCGCGTTTTTGAGCTGACCGCCGCACGAGGCGGGCTGCCCTTAAACCGAAACGTCATCCCCACCGCCGCAGCCAACGCAGTGCTGCCCGTCGCGGTCCTCGCCGCGCTCGGTAGTGTACTCGGATCTGACGGTTTCCGGCCCCAGACCGGGAAAACCAACCGATATGCCTTGTACAAGGCCGACTACGATGCCGTCATGCCGCTACTGGAGACGGCAGTCAGGACGTGGACGAACGGAACCCTGACCGCAGAACTTGAACAGCTCAGCACTCTATTCTGGAACCTCCAGCGGACCCAGACAGCCGCTGACCTACACCGTCGGGCATTCGATGTCTCACGGGCAGGAGGCTACGGCCCCAGCGACCTCGAAATTAGTATCGCCTATGGGAACCCCCGACTGCGACAAAAGTCAGATCACCTCTATTACGATCCTTCGCTGGACAAGATGATCTACAGGTACGGACCACCGCGACCAGAAGCCAATCTTCAGCAATTGATACGCAACAGGCTCGCACCCCTGGTACGAAGGGAACTGGACGAAACTCTGTCCACCATGTTCGTCCATCCCCGAGGTACAGATATCCTCAGCGAGTACAGCGTAGGCCCTGAGGCCGGAACCCGCTGCGCGAGCTGGCACGTCGGTGCGGCTCACGACGCAGTGCTTAGGCTCCGCAAAGAACTGACCGATCCGGACAATGCCAATGCGGTCTGGCGCTACCCGGGACTCGTGCTCGGCGGCGTAGCCTCCCTCGGCCTCCACGATCTTCCCGGCTTTCCCGAGTACGCCGTCGCCGTTGGCCAGGTCTTGGCGGCCAGCCGGGCCGAGCCACTCGTTGGTGCGGCTGGTGTAGCGCTATTCGCCGTCGGGCTCGTGCTGACGGGACCGGTAGGACTACTTGTCTTTGCCACGGCCGACCTTGCCGTCGCTGGAGCTGCAACAGCGTTGGCCTTCCTCCGTGAGCGCGAGCACGACCTCGCCGCCGTCGCCTTATCTTTCAGACCAGAGGATCAACGGCTCGCCACGCCCACAACTTACACAGACGCGCTTCTGGCGGGTGCAGGGGCATTGCTCAGCGGCATCGCCTTCTTCCAGGCGGCCGTGTCATTCGGGAAACTCACCCGGATCAGGCCTTCGGGCGTCACGGAGACTCTGACGCGACGGGCCGAGGCCATCCGTGTACGTACGGACCCACCGAAACAGGACCCCACTGCGACGACCGCAAGGCAGATTGGGGACAAACTACTGGACCGTAGCGCCGCTGCGAGCAGGCAAGCCCGTGCGGTCGAACGGGGACCGGCCGAGGAGATCACGGTCACTGGCAGAGGAACCGCTACGGAGGCGGCGGCGGCACAGGCTCCAACCCCGGCATCCGCGGACCCACGAGGAACACTGCCTGCCAGGTCCGCAAGGCCTCCGGACGTCGAACCGAGGCAGGTACCGTCCGAGGCGAATCGCGAGCATGCGTCCCTCGGAAGATCCACCGTGGACACCGAACCGCCGACCGAGGTCGAGCTTGGGCGGCAGATCGACTCTGCCCGCGGCACAGGTCCACGCGAGCCCACGATCCGAGAGCTACGCATAAAGGAACGTCAGGACTTCCGCGAAGCCCAGCAGGCCAAACTAGAAGCTCTCATACAGAAGATCCGCCTCGATAGCGGGTTGAAGACTGATTACCAGAGGGAACTTAGACGCATTGAAGATGCAGTAAAAAGTGCGCGAAGGGCCGGGCGAATCGAAGAGGAAGCCGTGCTAAGGGCGCGGCGTGACGTAGTCAAAGAACTTCAGGATGAACTGGCCTCTCATGCAGACGAATGGCTGCGGATCAAAAGCTCCCTCACTCAGTTGACGGCGGAACACTACGCGGCGATCACCGCGGAGGCAGCGACGCGACCTTCTTGGGCTGCGGTCCGAGACGGAGCCCCGAGCCCGTTGTTCCTACCGCTTCG
The DNA here is from genome assembly GCF_054510915.1 of Pseudarthrobacter arbutini. Taxonomy (NCBI): domain Bacteria; kingdom Bacillati; phylum Actinomycetota; class Actinomycetes; order Micrococcales; family Micrococcaceae; genus Pseudarthrobacter; species Pseudarthrobacter arbutini. Next base: position 140,929 of record NZ_JBTNDQ010000015.1, read on the forward strand.
CAGCGGCGGCAAATATTCAGTGGAACATGTCTGGCCGCGCAGCCAGATGTTCCTCGAACCAGAGTTTCTCAGCCTCAATTGGGATCAGCAGGTTGCCATGTTTGCCAACAGCGACAATTTACTCAAGATTCCGCTTGATGCAAACATTGCGCGCGGGAACCGCGCCTATCGGACCTTGCCCGGATCTTTCGCGAGGACTTACCTGGTCAACCCCGCGGCACTCACGGAGTTAACCCGCCTTGAGGTGGAAGCTCAGGTCCTAATGTTGCGGCTGCTCAAGAACCGTGGACGGATCCGTTAAGGCGGCGCTCCTGCCCGATGCCGACCTGCTAAACCGGGACTTGCGAATCCACCTGGGGATCCAGGTAGACGACTGATTTGGGTTGTCAGAAATCGCAGCTGAACGATTGAGAGAGGACCTGGGTCGTGAAACCTCCCGTGTACGGTGACCGCGAGGCGCTGCTGAGAGACCATGCGACTGAGCTGGAACTCTACAAGATTCTGGTGGATATCAGATTCAAGCTGCTTACATTCGTGCCAACGGTAACAACCATTGCGGTAGGCATTCTCTCCTTGGATAAACAGAAAGCCTTTGACGAAGGAACGACGTTCCTTGTGGGCCTTGGGGGAGCGTTCACATCCCTGGCAATCGTCGTATACGAGATTCGCAACTCACAGATACACGACCGGGTCATACACCGGATCAAGCATCTTGAAAGGCTTCTCGGCTTCACGCCCTCATATGCGGGTAGGTCACCTCGCGGAATGTTTGGCGAGCGGGGCAAAGGAGAGCGTCTCTTCGGAATCTTCTTTTCCGCTCAGCACGATCGGGCACTTTCGATCGTTTATGGTGTTGTACTCGCGCTGTGGACCTGGGCTTTTCTGACGGGTCTCGGTGTTTTCGTGGGGTGGTTCGACGGGGAGGGGGCCGCGCCGGGGCCGCGCGTTAAGGACGCCATTTCCGGCATTATCGGATTTGCGGTCGCAGTTGAGATCAACCGGCAAGGAGGAATAGGAAGAGAACCCGCTATTATCTACACGCTAGACGACACGGTATGCGAAGCCGACCGCAGGGACATGGGCAAGCCCAGGACGAATGGGGGCGAAAGAATATGGGGGGACCTTAATGAGGTTCAGAAGAAGGCAAAGAGCTCGCCGAAGTCGTTGCACGACCTCATCGTCCAAATGGGGAATGCTTATTCAAGTGGCAATGGTGCCAAATGCGCCAACAAACTGGTTAACCTCGCGATTGCCAGCGGGATGATTAATGTCAGACAAAAAATTTGGCCTCCTTGGAATCCGCGAGGGCGCAGGGAACAAGCCCTGAAGGTGACAAAGAATATCCCGATTCCCTCGCCGGAATCCCTTTCCAGAGCAATTGTTGGCGGGCAGGAAGTCCTAGAATGCCTTCGCGCGAACACCGGCATGCGGCGGGGTATTACCCTGGCTCGTGACACGCTAATGCAGCGTTACGGTTCGGACGCTCCGTGGTGTTCCAGCGAAGAGATTCGATTGCGCTGGGAGCTTCTGTCCGCTGCGTCAAGGACTTCTGTTGCATCCAGGATGTACGGGCGAATTGTGGATGGAAATACTCTTCGGTGCCGTCGCCTATCCAAACAATCTCCAATAAGCTTTACTATCAAGAGCTCTCGAGGACTCACCAGAAAGCACAAAGATGTGAATCACTTCGCACACGAGGACGGCGACCAACGAAGCGCCAGCGACTACCTCGAACTATGGAAACATTATGCAGCATTCGGCGGCGAAGATAAAAACCGTATGGTCACCATCGCCTCATACATCTTGGGAGTCTCGGCCGCGGTACTCGGCGTCATTGTATCCCTACTGAAAGACGACGAATGGATTACCTTTAAACAGCCCCAGCAAGCAGTTATGTTTTCTGCACTCGGCATCATCATCTCTGGCATCGCGGCATACACTGTGCTTCTGTACGCAGGATACTCAAACCAAAATTGGCAAAAGGCAGATGATATTGCTAGGGACCGCGGATGGAGCGACCTGTTGCCTCAACCATCACAGGACACAGTAGGACTCCGCCCGCTCGTGCGGATAGGCAATAGACTTGCCGAACCCTGTGAACCCAGGAGTAATATAGCCCCCGTGTTCAGGGTGTTTGCTGCACTGTCTATTCTATTTTTTTTGATGCATCTAATCATCATAATCAGGTCTATTTCTCTGATCTTGGTCGCGATGTGAGAAACCCAGGTTTGCTGACTATTGATTGAAGGAATTGGCGGCCCCGGGTGGTGTCCCGGGAGTTCGCTGGGATGGGCGCGTTATCTTCCACAAGAATGCGTGAGGCTGTGGCTCGCAGGCCAAGCGCGAATCGGAGCCCAGCAGCTCATTGTGGTTGTTGGGGAATTGATTCCCGGACTTGGCTGAAGAAGGGGCACGTGGCCCTGCTGGGATCAGGACTCCTAGGCATGGTCTGATGTTGCTGGGGTGACTTCGGCGGTCACTCGACACATGGGTCACCGCCCTGATGCCAGACAATTTCTCATGGCCGTGAAACGGGTCAGTGTCCGAGCAGCGGACTTTGATGGGGATGGCCGTGGAGAGGTTTTGGTGAACAGTCCTTGGGGGATCGGCATCCTGCAGCAAAAGGGCAATACGTTCATCAACCCGGTGTGACTGTGTCAATGTGACCGCAGCCAGTGGGGCCCTCTTTGGAGGAGGCTGCTCAACACGGCCGACAACCTCATCGTCCCCGCGGTGGACTTCGATGGGACCGGCAGACGGAGATCCTCGTGACCAATCCCTGGGAGATTGGCATCCTCGAGCAGGCGGAAACGTGCTGGGCACCCCCCAACGGCACCCCCTTTGGAGGACTGCTGCACACCGCCGACAACGAGTTCGGCGTCTAAGTATTGACACTCAACAGACGAATATCGGGAACAAACAGTCTTTGCTCCATTCTCTGAGGTGCAGATTCCTAAGCCTTGATCCAGTGGGTGCTGACCGGGGCTCAGGCGGCGTTTTAAGCCGAGAATGCCTGTCTTAGACGAAATTCGGACTAATTATTTGGACCAGGGATTACCTAAATGAAAGAAAGCCCTTTCATTTTCATGACTGCCAAACCGTCGTCTTATTCGCCCTTCAAAATACCGATAATGGATCGCTATCGTCCGCGACGGGGAGAGATCAAGCCGCACATTGTCGTTGGTCCAACGCATCTAATCAGGAGGCGACATCTCCCGTACGGGATCTTCTACTGAGCTGCTGCGGGGATTTCGGACAGCGGAATTGGTGAATTCTTCTACGCTGCCAAGGCTGGCTGTTGATAACCATAGTGGACATCGTTGGGCCGGCGGTAACCAAGTGCGGAGTGACGGCGCCGGCTGTTGTAAAACCCCTCGATGTAGCGGATGACGTCGCTCCGGGCTTGTGATTTAGTCGCGTAAACGGTCCGATAGACGCGCTCGTTTTTCAGGGCAGAGAAGAACGATTCGGCCATACTGTTGTTCCAGCACACCCCCGTGCGCCCCATCGACGATCGCATGCCCAGGCCGGTCACCAAGGCCCTGAACTCGGTCGAGGTGTAGACGCTTCCCCGATCGCTATGCCATATCGCGAGAGGCTCGATCAGGGTCGTGGCGGCGGCGTTCCTCAGCGCATCGGCGACGAGCTCGGTGCGCATGTGATCGGCGATCGACCAACCAACGACTTTCTTCGAGTAACAGTCGATGACGGTGGCAAGATAAACAAAGCCTTGCCAGGTGTGGATATAGGTAATGTCGCCGACGAACTTCACCCGGGGCGGTCGGCGGTGAAGTCCCGTTTGACGAGGTCGGGCATGGCCGCAGCTGCCTCAGCATCAGCCTCGGTGGTGATGCGGAACGGGCGTGGCTGGCAGGCCACCAGGCCCTGGCAACGCATGATCTGCCGCACCAACTCCGGAGAGCACTCGGTCTTTTCCGCTGCGAGATCAGCGTGGATGCGCCGGTACCCATAGGTGCCCTCGGCCTCCTCGAAGAAGTGCTGGATCCGCGCCGTCAGAGCCTGACGGCGGGCCGCCGTGGCCGATTGCGGACGCGTGGCCCAGTGATAAAAACCGGACGTCGAGACGGCCAACCACAGGCACATCTTCACCACCGAATTCAGATTGGCGGGCTCGGCTTTTTGGGAATCGATGAATTCATACTTGCTCACTACCGCTGCTCCCGCGCGAAGTAAGCGCTGGCTTTTTTCAAGAAGGCAGTCTCCGCCCGCAGCTCTTGAACTTCACGCTCAAGCTCCTTCAACCGAGCCCGTTCCGTCACCGTCAGATCCGTCTCCGTGCCGCCGTTGGCCTCACGGTACTTGATGAGCCAGTTGCGGAGCGTCTCGGGGCCGACACCGTACGCGGTGGCAACGTCCTTGATCGGCCTGGACGTGTTGATCACCTCGCGGCACAGCTCGTCCTTAAACTCCTGGGTGAATCGTCTGCGTGATGCGGTCATGCTGATCTCTACTTTCGGTAGACCCTCATTTTAAGAGGGCCCACTGTCCGAGATCTCCACGGCAGCTCAGTCGGATCCGTCGACAGAGTGCAGGTGTGTGGGGTGCGGACTTTTCTTCCGGGCAGTTCTGGTCTTGGTCGATCCGCCCGACTTTGCCATGTCAGGCTGCAGGGCTGTTGCGGACCGGCTGGGATACACATCCTTGGTTGTGTCATTCCAGAACGGCCGCGATTCTCCTGCATCGTCGGACGGCCGGTATTACCTGGGGCAGACCGAATGGCACGACGTTGAAGCTGCGGTGTCGTATGCCCGGGGCAAGGCGCAAGCCAGATAGTGCTTTTCGGCGCTTGATGAGGCCGCTTCAGGCTGAATCGATTCGGATAACATCACTTGCTATGGCTCTGGATTGCTCAATCTCTTCTGAACGGCCTGCACGGTGAAGCAGGCACGCAGGCTCCGCCGCATCTTTGAACTGAGTCGCGAGGAGCGACTCTCCGTCATCGGCGGGGCAGATCGTGGCAGTCGAAGGGGCGTTGGAGAGGATTGCCAGCCGAGAGCCTGACCACAAAAGTCGTTGGTCATATTACCCTTCCGACTGATCCTCTTGAGGATGCCGCCGTTACAAGATGGAAACCAGCCCTGTCGCTATCCGGGCGATACCCGTGATGAAGTCGAAAGGTCGCTCGCTGATGAGGACCGCCAGGACTCCAGTTTTCACGTGTCGTGCCCTGTGAGTCCCGGACCGCCTGCTCAGGCGAAGCGCCAACACCGATTGCTCATGGGACCCCGAGGAAGCAACAGAACATGCTTTGTTACCCCGGGAGATCATCAGATTGGGAATGGCCATTGACATCCCGCACCAAACTGCGGATCGTCGTTGCTAGATCTGATCCAGCTCTTCAGACCCAGACTGAATTGGGGGGGGCACCCATGGGCAATGACGGCTATGGACATTTTCAATTGAGCCTTCTTCAAACGTGGCAACTCCGTCGTGACACTGGCATCGTGCACGTTGCAGCGCGGCAACAACGGCTCATCACGGCGCTGGCGATCACCGGTCCCCGTCCCCGAAGCTATCTCGTCGGTCTGTTGTGGCCTGAGAACTCCGAGGCGAGGGCGCTCGAAAGCCTGCGCGTCAGTGTGCATCTCGTCTCTCGGCAGGTACCTGGCCTGTTGATAAACGGCGGCACGGTGCTTTCTCTCAGCGAATTCGTCGAGGTGGACCTCCACCGGGTCCGGGCCCAAATCCGGGAGGTAAGCCTCGGCGGGCTCAACGGAAACGTGGCCTCATGCCTGCACCTGTTACGCGACGCGGAATTGCTCCCGGGCTGGTATGAGGATTGGGTTTTGTTCGAACAGAGCCGGCTGCGGCAGGAACGGCTCCAGGCTTTCACCATCATTGCTCGCGAGTCGCTGGCACGCTGTGACTTTGAGTCTGCCTTGGATGCAGCGGAGGCAGCCTTGGAAGTGGAGCCCCTCTACGAAAGTGCGGTTGGCCTTCTCATTCAGGCCGAGAGCAAGCAGGGTAACCGCGCTTCCGCGCTTCGAGTTTTCGAGAAGTATCAAGCGAAGCTGAATGAGGACATGGGCCTCGCGCCGTCGGAGGTCATTCGGCGGCTCGCTGCCGACATTTGAGGCACCCACGCCGCACACGAACGAGGGACGCCTAGGCCTCGCCAGGGGAGAGAGATTGGCTAAAGAGCCACTCACGCACAACGTTTAGGACCTCGTCCGGATCGGCAGTCGAGACGGTGTTCGGTTCATTGCCCGGAGTCTGCCCGTAAGTTACCCTGGCGCGAAAACCTGGCACCTGGTCCGGCTCGTACCAGGTGCGGATGACCAGCGTGCCCATGGACAGCATCGCGGAGTCTGTCCCGTCGTGATCGGAGATTCCTGACGGACCATCATCGTTTGTCATGCGTTTCACCTTATTCCCAGCCTGCTTGCGGTCGCCGGCTGCCTTGATGGTGCAGCACCAGAATCAGGAATCTGCTTGCTTATGCATAAGGTTTGGTCAAGATTGCCTTCATTGAGCATGACTGACCTGGGCCTTGGACGGAGGCAGCGGACGTATGCGGCCTGGTACCAGACCGGATGATGAGAGTGGCCACGGGCGACCCGGCGTTTTGTTGGTTTCTTTGCCGCCTTCTGCTGGCGGGCCGCAAACTGCGGTCGCTACTACCAGTACATGATGGCTGTTTGTACCGATTCACCGGACCAATAAAGCCGCACCCTTGCCACATAGCTACGGCCCTGAAAGAGTTTCGCGGAAGTGCGGGAATTCGAGACCGAGACCCCGCACTTCCATTCCCGGAATGCCTTCCGCACTGCATTCGGCCGCGGCTCAGGGCCTTCCAGGAACCAGTGCAGAACCGTGCCGTTGACCCAGGGTTTGCGGTTTGGCATCGCAATGCGGCCGGCGAATTTCTGCAGGCATTACTCATCCTTCCAAAGTGGTGTTGATTAAGGTCGCGGTCCGGCGCCTGTCAGGGACTTTCACCGGGCATCAGTCCCGTGCCCTGTGCATCGCCGACCGGCTGCCCAGCTGGAAAGCGACGGTGCGGATGTGAGGACGCCGCCCAGGCTCTCCCAACCGGAACAGCCGTTCTGCAACCACTTATGCCACAGTGCCGAGTCGGTGCCGCGAACGAAAACAGCGATCCGCCCGTTGCTCCACGAGACCGCACCGGGAGAACTGGTCAGCACGCCGCCCAGGCTCTCCCAACCGGAACAGCCGTTCTGGAACCACTTGTGCCACAGGGCCGAGTCCGTCCCGCGGACGAAAGTGTCCAGCCGGCCCGGGGCCCACGACGATACGCTGCGGCCCGTCGTCAAGACGCCGCCCAAGCTTTCCCAACGAAACCATGTCATCGAACGACTCCTCACCGCTAGGTCGTCCAGAGGGCGGCCGATCCCATTTCTCCGTGAATAGTTTCTGACCGTGCAACTGCTCCGAAACCAGTAGAGCCGCAGTAACGTTACTGACGCGTTATCGGACATTCTCGGCTTGAAATTTCAGGTATGGCCCCGGCTTGCGCAGTTGCACCGCCCTTGCGCAATAACACCGCCGTTACGCTGGACGTGTTGAAATCTCCACAGCCGTGTGCCTGTAGTCCATTTCGGCGCGGTGCGCTTACTTCTTGGAGAGGGCTACGACATGAGCTACCCTGCGTTCGGCGAGCTCAGAAGGGCGAATTCGGGGTGTGGACATTACTGTCCACACTTTTGGCTTCGGACTCGGTGGTACTGGTGCTGGACTGGCTCGGATTGCTTATGTTTTCGAGAGTTCCCAGTGTTTGCAAGGGCTGGAATGCGGTTCGAGTCCCACCTCGGGCACGTGCTTTCCCTGTTCAGGGGCTTGTGAGCTTCTGAGTGTGCACAAAGTGTGTGTTGTAGGAGCCCCTTCGAGGGCCTTTTTTGTTGGTGGCCGTTGCTGTGGCCGGCGTGCTCCTTCCAGTAAAAGCTCGATGGCTCGGGTATCCGTTACTTCTTCATTGTCGCGCACGGAGCGGGCGGCATGACCGGTTCCGGCTGCAGAAGTCTTCTCTACTTTGTACTCGCTTTCCCTGTGGGCATTCATGACATGGCAAGGATCTGCTCGCGTTGCGGCATGCCTTCCTACAGTGTCCTGGCCTGTTCATGGCCTCGCCGGCGTTCCTGTGAATTGTCTTCACGCAGTCATCGACGGCGTCCGCTGTGCGGCCTTCTTTTGTGGAGGCCGGCAGGGGTGTCTGTCAGATTTGTGCGTCGTTCTGATAGCGGAGTCACCGCTGGGTTTGAGGGTCCGGAGGGCAACTTGGGGAACCGGGAGCGATCCAAAGTTTGGCGAGGAGATAAGCGACGGAGGAGCGCCGAACGAAACTTTGGATCGTGAGCGGCGCGTAGCGCCCTGGTTGCGTGGAGGACTCGCCCAGCGATGATGGGGATCAGAATGACAAACAGCGATGTTGCTTCTGGGGGTTCATGGAGATGGGGGAGTGGCGCGGCATGATAAGGATGAGCACCGCGGTCGTGGCGGCACGGAGGAGTCCTGTGTTCACCGACCAAATCCAACAACCCCAAGGAAGCAGGGACGCGCCGGAAAGCCCGATGGCAGTGCATTTGGTCGGGAGGCTGAGCCGAACACGGAGTAGTACAGGCGCCAAGAAGTGCTGACCATGTCGCAAGGGACCAACGAAGACCCCTGGAAGCTGGCCACAGCCCCGGGCACCTCGGAATACACCATGTACCGGGAAGAGGACTCGCAGCCGCCCGCGCTGGTGTGCCAGGTCGGATCCACGACGCTCCGGTACCATCTCAGTGTCATCGAGGACCTGCACCAGTGGTTGATGGAGCAGGGTGACTGGGTCCCGCTCGGCGCAGCCGACGAGAACAAGCCTGCGGCCGAAGGCAACGTCGAGGCCTGGGGCGCGGGACCGGGGGTTAGGGAACTCGGATCGAGGCGATCATCTTCTCCACGTCCCTGTGCTCTGCAGATCCCATCCAGGATTTCGCCTCGTCGACTGTCGGGAAGTACGTGCGGCCGCCGAATATTAGGACTCTCGTCGAGTCGCCGTTGCCGCCTTTCATGCCGGATTTGACGATGGCGATACCGACTAGGCCGACCAGATCTACTTTGGTCGCCGGGACTCGTGCAGCTGATAGGCCAGTGTGTACGAGGACCGGCTGAGGCCAACCGAGACCAGCAGGAGGTGGAGTGATGCCCGGCGTTACAGTAGCCTTCCTCGAATCCACAATGATGCTGCTGACATGGGTCGTGCAGGAAGCGCATGGTGCTCCGGGCTGCTAAATCGTGAAGTTCCCGTAATTCACCTCAGCTTCTACAGGGGCTGTCAGGGGAGGGGCCTCAGCGCCCCACACTTGAAGCACGTCGAGGGTCGCCATTTGCTTTCCCGCAGCATTACTCACAGTCAGATTTCCATTGGAACCGGACACTGACCAGGATTCGGGGTAGGTGAAACTGTAGGCGATGTCTGCCGCCACTCCAGAAATCGTCTTGTCTGTCGCGGTGGCCTTCTTCTTTGCCGCAGCTTCCTTAATGGCTTTCAACGACGGCTCGAACTTGAACTGCCTGACGCTGTCGAGGAAGACCGACCCATGCCGGACGAACCGGGTCTGCGCATCCACGCTCAGGGTGTCGCTGAACTAAGAAGCAAGATGTAGTCGAAATGTACGGGGCTGGTGAAGCTGTACTTCTAAATGGCGACGTGTAGGAGGAGTAGTGATCACTCCCAAGAAATCAGGCGGGTGGTTTCCGACCCCGTCGACGTCGCCGGCCTTACTGAGATTCGTGTCCATGGCGTGGGCGCCACCGGACCTGAGGCGCTACTCGGAGACCTAAGCCCGACGAGGGTCGCAGGCGAGCGCATCGCTCGGACCTTCGAAAGGTATCAAGCGAAACTGAAGGAGGACATGGGGCTTGCACCTTCGAAAGCTATTAGGCGGCCTCGTCGCCGAGCGGTTGTGACAACCAAATAGAGAACATTAGACGTCACGGGGCGGGACAGATCGGGCAAGGAGCCACTGGCGCACGACGCTTAGGACCTCGTTAGGATCAGCGGTCGAGACAGTGCTCGGTTCACCGCTTGGGGCTTGGCTGTACGTAACCCTGGCGCGAAAACCTGGCGCTTGGTATGGTTCGTGCCAAGTGCGGATGACCAGCGTCTCCATGGACGGCATCGCCGGGTCTGATCCGCCTTCATCGGAGCTTCCCGACGGACGATCATCATTGGTCATGGCCATTCACCCTTACTCTCAATCTGCGACCACCCACATGGTGGGGGATCGCGGACTATCCACCGTCCGAGTCCAACTCCGTTGTCGGCCGAACGCAGCTTTGGACGCTCGGCCCCAGGAACCGATAGTCCCCCCGGTCGTCTTGATCCTGCTGCACAAGAATCAGGAATCACCCTGCGTTCGCCAAAGGTTTGGTCAAGATCACCCGGGACGAGGGTCTAGTCCGAAAATGAGGTGACGTCCGTTCGGTCGGCGCGCGTGGGGGTGCCCGTGTGGCGAGCGGGAACCACCGGTTTGTCTTTGGAATTGGGAGTCAGGCGGCAGG